>PLEH01000193.1 GCA_003136395.1 Phenylobacterium sp. | reverse complement strand
CCGAGATGTGGACGAAGACGTCGCTTCCGCCGTCGTCCGGTTGGATGAAACCAAAGCCCTTAGCGGTATTGAACCACTTGACCGTGCCGCTCGCCATTCGTCTGACCTAACCAAGATAGAGTCTTGCGCCCCACAACTGCGACGCCCGGCCGCCTTTTGGCGAGCCGTGCAAGCTATGTAGCGGGCGAAAAGCCGGTAGACCAGCCGCACCGTGACATAAGCGCGCAATCGGACTATTGGAGCGCCCCCATTTGATCACCCTGACGGCGGGACGAGGCTCCTTGAACAGCATCTGTGTCTATTGCGGATCGGCCCCCGGCAGCGACCCCGCCTTCCACGCCGAAGCCATCGTCGCGGGCGCGCTGATCGCCCGGCAAGGCCTGACGCTGGTCTATGGCGGCGGCAAGGTGGGTCTGATGGGCGCCGTCGCGGACGCGGCGCTCGCGGCCGGCGGCAAGGTGATCGGCGTCATGCCCGCCGATCTGGTCAATCAGGAGATCGGCCATAAGGGACTGACCGAACTCAGAATCGTCAACTCCATGCACGAGCGAAAGTGGGCCATGGCCGAGCTCGCCGACGGCTTCCTCTGCCTGCCGGGCGGCCCGGGCACCTTCGAGGAGATCTTCGAGCAGTGGACCTGGGCGCTGCTGGGCTTTCACGCCAAGCCCTGCGGCTTCGTCAACGTCTCCGGCTACTACGACCCCATGCGGGTGGTGGTGCAGCAGATGGCCGACAAGGCGTTCCTGGACCAGAAGTACGTCGACATGCTGGTCTACGCCGACACCTCGGCCGAGGTGATCGAGGCGTTCCGCGCCTATGTCCCGCCGCCGCCCAAATGGGGCGTGGCCCCGGTCGAGCAGCGGTACTGAGCTAGATCCCGCCCCGAAAGGGAGGGGGGCCATCCCGGCGCGCGCGTCAAAAGCCGCTGATGGGCGAAACGTGCTAGGATGCCGCCACGACGCGGCGCGGCGGGACTGCGGGTCCAGGGCCGCCGCGGCGGCGAAAGGCCGGCATGAGTCTGTTTTCCTGGATGGGCGCGGGCGGCGTCAGCGAGGCTGATGTGCGCTCCGAGGTCTGGAAGCTTGGCGGTCGCCATCGCGGCGAACCGCTGGCCGGCGCGCTCGAGGAGCTCAAGGCCGCCGACTTGAGCGCTGAACGCGCTCAACTTTTGCGGGCTTGCGTGAAAATTCTCCGCAAGGGTTGAAAGAGCCCCACAGGCGAATTCTTCGCTTGGTTTTCAACAGGCTTAAGCGTCTATTAACCTTTATGGACGGGAATTTTGAAGTTCTGTTGATCCTTGTGGGGGCCACGGCCGCCTTCGGCGTCGTCGTCGCCGTGTTCCTGAGCGAGCGGGTGCGCGAATACGGCCTTATCGGCGCCCTGCGCCGCGCATTCTCGGACGGCGCCGGCCGCAGTCCCTACAGCCGCTGACGCCCCGGCGCTGACGTCCGGGTCCGGCGCGGTCCGGCCTTTCCATCCCTTGTCCTCAAACACCAAAAGACCCCCGGCGTGAGCCGAGGGCCTGATGAGCCGGACCTACGCTCGGTCCGTCGTTGTCTCAGGGCCGATCAGCCCTGCTTGTCGTAGTGGACCTGGGCCGCCAGGCGGTCGAGCCGGGCCTGCAGGCTGGCCAGGTCGCGGTCGCTCATGCGCCCATCCTGGCGGCGCGTCTGTTCCTCACGGCGGATGTCGTTGAGCGTGTTCATGGCGCGCTTGGCCTCGTAGCGCGACAGGGAGCCGTCGCGGCGGCCTTCCTGGATGCGGTCCTCGATCCGGCTGATCCGGGTGTCGACGTCCATGGTGTTCGCGCGGCTGGTGTAGGAGGCGTCGGCGCTATAGCCGGAGACGTTCGGCTGGCCGTCGACCCATTCGCCGCGGCGGTCGTAGTAGCCATAGGCCACGGACCGGTCGACGCCATTGTCGTGCCAGCGGTTTTCGTTGTCGTAGTAGCCGTAGGCGTGCTGGCAGTCCTTCGGGCCCTTGGCCAGATTGCTGCCGATCGCCGCGCCGGCGACGCCGCCGATGATGGTCCCGCCGGTCTTGCCGCCATGGCTGGAAACCGCATTGCCTACGAGGGCGCCGCCGATCGCACCCAGCACAGTGCCGGTGGTGCGGTTGGCGCTGCGTTGTTCGCAGGTTTCCTGGGCCATGGCCAAGGACGGAAGCAGGGCCGCGACGGCGAAGCCGGCGAGCAGAAGGTTCTTACGCATTGGGGGTGTCTCCTGGTGGGAATAACTGTCCCTAGGCGGCCTCAACGCAGGCTGGAGCGCGGAGGTTCCGGATTGACCCGGACACGACTAGGCTGCCGCCGAGGCAGGGGAGCTCACGAATGCACGGACTTCGCGGACTATTTGCCGGCGCCATCGCTGGCCTGATGGCCACGGCCTGCGCGGCGGCCGCCGCGGAGCCGCCGCTGGCGCCGCACGACCTCATCCTCAAGAATTTCCACTTCCGCTCGGGCGAGACCCTGCCGGAACTGAGGCTGCGCTATTACACCCTGGGCCAGCCGCGGAAGGACGCCGCCGGCCACATCGTCAACGCCGTCCTGATCCTGCACGGCACCGGCGGCTCAGGTCGCCAGTTCACCGCCCCGCAGTTCGCCGACGTCCTGTTCGCGCCGGGCGGCCTGCTCGATCCGGCCAGGTACTTCCTGATCATGCCCGACGACATCGGCCATGGCGCGTCTTCCAAGCCCTCTGATGGGCTGCGGATGCGTTTCCCGCACTACGACTACGCCGACATGGTCGAGGGCGAGCACGCCATCGTCAGCCAGGCGCTGGGCGTCCAGCAGCTGCGCCTGGTGATGGGCACCTCGATGGGCTGCATGCACAGCTTCCTGTACGCCGAGATGTATCCGGACGGCGTGCGCGCGGCCATGCCGCTGGCCTGCCAGGCCGTGGCGCTCGGCGGCCGCAACCGCCTGTGGCGCAAGATGGCCGTCGACGCCATCGAGGCCGACCCGGCGTGGAAGGGCGGCGACTATGCGGCGCAGCCGATGCTGGGCCTGCGCGGGGCGGAGAACATGCTGCTTCTCGTCGGCCAGGCGCCCTGGCCCATGCAGATCGCCATGCCCAGGGGCGAGCAGGTCGACGCCTGGTATCAGGCCGAACTTCCCAAGCGCCTGGCGAGCCTCGACGCCAACGACCTGATCTACCAGCTCGACGCCTCGCGGACCTATGATCCGTCGAAGGACCTGGAGAAGATCAAGGCGCCGCTCACCTGGGTCAATTCCGGCGACGACTTCATCAACCCGCCGGAGCTGGGCCTGGCCCAGGTGGAGGTGAAGCGCATCAAGGCCGGCCGGTTCGTCCTGATCCCGGCGGGCCCGAACACCCACGGCCACGGCACCCACACCTGGGCGGTGTTCTGGAAGAACGACCTGGCCGACCTGCTGAAGCGTTCGGGCGGCTAGCGCTGACCCTTCTACCGCTCATCCCGGCGAAGGCCGGGACCCNNCCGGGATGAGCGGAATTGGGATACCCCTAGCGGACGTAGCTCGCGCCGTTGATGTCGAGGACGGCGCCGGTCATTGAGGCCGGGGCGTCCAGCGCCAGGTAGGCGACGGTGTTGGCGACCTCGGCCGGATCGGCCACGCGGCCAAGCGGGATGTCGGCCAGCAGCTTCTCGCCGCCGCGGCTCGACAGATAGTCTTCGGCCATCCCGGTCATGGTGAAGCCCGGACAGACCGCGAAGGCCAGGATCTGCTCAGCCGCATAGGCCCGCGCGATCGACTTGGTCATGGCCACCATGCCGGCCTTCGACGCCGCGTAGTGCCAGTGGGCCGGGGAGTCTCCGCGATAGGCCGCGCGGCTGGCCACGTTGACGATCCGGCCCCCTCTGGCGCCTGGGACGCCCTTGCGCTCGCGCCAGTGCAGCACCGCGCGGCGGCAGAGGTCGGCCGAGGCCTGCAGGTTGATCTGCATCGTGCGGCCCCAGGCCGAAGCCCACGCGCCGGCCGGCGCGTCCACCGCGATCGGCTCGAAGACGCCGGCGTTGTTCACCAGCACGTCGATCCGCCCGTCGAGCGCCGCCAGCGCCCGGTCCCAGAGCCCGTCCGCCGCGCCGGGCTGGGCCAGGTCCGCCCCCAGCACGCCCGCCGCATCGGCCCGCCCATGGCCCACGAGACGCACGCCGCGCGCGGTCAGGGTTTCGGCCACCGCCGCGCCGATGCCGCGGGTGGAGCCTGTGACGAGGATGTGAACGGGGTCAGCCATGCCCGTTTCCTAGCCGCCCGCGCGCCTGAGGCCCAGTCCAACCTTCCGCGGCGTTGCAGGCGCGGCCGTCGCGTGCATGATCCAGGTTCCGGCGCGCCCGCCGGACGCCTAGCGCCCGTCGGGGCCTGAAGGGGGACGCAAGTGAAACTTCGAGCCTTTGCTCTGGCGGCGGCCGCCGCCGTCGCCCTCGCCGCGCCCGGTCCGGTCCTGGCCCAGCAGCCCGACCAGGATCATCAGCCGAACCCGGCCGACGGCACCCACTTCAAGTGCCAGGACGCGGCCGACGTGGTCGCGCGCTTCGACACCCGCGGCGCGCGCCTGGTGGCCATCGTCGATGCGGGCGAAGGCGCCCACGCCCTGCCGATCCGCCCCTGGACCGGCGGCCCGGCCATCCTGACCTGGACCGACGGCCAGCGCACGCTCACCTGGAGCCCCGGCGTCCAGATCATGTGGATGGACGGCGGCGAGCACCGGATGTGCGGCCGCGCGGGGCACCACCATTAGGGGCGTCACCGGGCCCCGGCTTGGCCGATGTCCTCATTCGTCGGAGACGCGAAAAAGGGGTATAGCGAGGGCCGGAATAGAAGCAGGTCGTGACCACACTCGGCGATTGGCTCAGCCTTTTCGCCAAGCGGACTTCTTTGAGAAGCAGGGATCGCAAACCAGCTGCAGGTGCGCGCCCTCGTAGTCGTTGCTAAATCCAGAATAGTCCGGATCAAACCTCAGCTGTTCTACAGCGCCACAGCGTATGCAGGCTCCGCCATCGCGGCTCCAGACTGATACCTTTACCTCTGGCGGGAGTGGGCCAATCAACCCCTCCTTCACCTGGGAAATCGGGTTCGAGAATCCGCCGAATTTCAAAATCGCGAGTGCGGAAAGGCGTAGTCGGCTTTCGAATTCGGTCGTGTCGATTTCGATCAATATGCCGGGGCTCTTCTTCAATCGCCTTACTTGATCCAAATAATACTTAGAGAGACGAAGGTTCGAGATTCTAATTGGATAGATCGACGATGAATTCGTGAGAATGATCGAACTGCTCGCCTTGTCCCACGTCTCGGCGGCGAGAACGGTCGCCCGAGCGACTTCCTGCTCGTGACGTGAAGTGATCGGCGGAACTTGAGCGGCCGGCACGACCTGCCCCCGCTCAGACAAAGGTGCCGAAAATGCCCTGCTTTGGATTGAGGGCCGAAGTGATCTAGCGAACTCCTCCGCGTCCTGCCGGGTCTTAAAGCGCTTGTTTGAGCGCTCCGTCCTCAGGCCGACGGATCGATACAGGATCCAGGTTTTCCTGCTGTCGCTCGGCCTCACGCGCCACTCGCTGCCTTCAATCCGTGAAGTGTGTTGCTCGTGGAGAACGACGACAATCAGGAGGATGAAGAGAACAAATAGGCCGATGATTTTCACCATCGGATCAAGACCGCTTCGGGCGTTGAATTGACGGCAAGGCCTCAGAGAAATTCAATTCGCACACCTTCAACGCCATCCCGGGAGCGACCAACGTGTGGTTAATTAACGCCACCTCCCATCGATCACAGTAGCCTAGTGCCCAAAGTGCGGCTCATCCGGCCGGTGCCATTAGGTCCGCCCTTAGATAGTGTCCCTCGACCTTTGAAATTGTCACTCGTCCCCTTCTGTTGGGGGGTCCGGGGGGACTTTTCACGGACATTTTGGGGACGTTGAGGGACAGGTTCGGTCCTCGGTAGTGTCCCTGGTGACACGGGCACCGTCACTCGCTGTCTGCGCAGACGTCACTCCGGACGAGCGCCCGACGACGGCGTCATTCTCCTGCTGTGACCTCAAGATCCTAGAGTCGGCTCACCCGGGCCGGTCCTTGCGCGGGATCGCCGCGGCCTCTTCCGGCGTGAGCTTCCGCAGCGATCGCGCGATGAGCGGTTCTCGGAAGCCTTGGTGATCAGACAGGGTCAGGTCGAGGTCCAGCGCTGAGCAGATCCAGTCCGACCCGCGCATGCGGTTGACGAGGAAGCGATCCCCACCTTTGTGCACGTGGGTCCCGGGGGTAAGGTCCACTCGGTATATGTCGTGCATGCCCACGCGCAGGTAGAGCACGTCCCCATCTCCCGGAGCGCTCCAGCCCTGCCAGGTGTTGCTGGCGAAACAGGCGTTGTGGGACTTCTGATCAGGCGCGGCGCTTGCGGTCGTGGCGGCGAGTGCGGCGGCGACGAGCGCCATCGCGATCGGATTAGGACGGGTAGCCATCAACAACCTCCGGGTCATGGGTTGGACGTCGAGCCCAGAATATCAGAATGCGCGGGTTATCCGGATACCAACGTCAGATTCTGTCCACCCTCGAGGCGGCATCACACCGACGGCTGCGGAAGCGGGTCGAAGCCAGCGCAGCCGTTTTCCGGATCGCGGTCCATCACCGTCGTGACCGGGGGGAGGAACGCACAGACCCCGCCGCCCGCGGCGCCGGCTTCGCCGTCCTTGATCCTGAAGTGGCTGCAGCTCCCGCACGTACCCTCGTCGCGGCGATGCAGGATCCGCTGGATCTCAGGATGGTGCTGGGGCGAGGTCGGAAGGGTGGGCACGCTCATGTCCGGCAGGATGATCGTCGCCGTGCCATGCGCGCGGCTCATGGCAACGTCGCAGAGCATGAGAGCGAAGGCGTGGTGAGGATCCTTGCCGCGCTTCTCGACCCCCGTGCGATAGAGCCGCTCAAGCTCGTTCACGCGCTTGGTGACGAGCGCGGTGCGCAGGTAGTGGGGGAAGACCCGCTCCTTCAGGATGGGGACCTCGAAGCGCGCATCCTTTTCCCGCACCTCCTGAACACGGCTCATCGGGTCGGGAAACAAGACATGGGTCGCTGAGATGCGCCTGAGCGCGACCGACATCGCTTTGTATTGGTCGACGTGAACCGTGCAGCGATCCCGCGCCTCAGAGTCGGTGCGGCGTTGGCTGACGCTGAGGGCAGGGCCATCGCCCCACCTGGCAAAGCCTTCCTCCACCGGGCCATAGCTCGTGCAGAGGAAGACCCGGCCGCGGTGGTCCTCGAGGTTCGCGAACCTGTGGGCGTCGTTATAATTTGGCAGGTGCTCGACGACGCAGATCTGCACGCCGAAGTCTTTCATGAGCTGGGTACAGCGCTCGAAGGGGTCGAGGTCGTAGATCTCTTCGACGTGGATCACCGCATGTCGGCCGTCCGGCAGGCGTTCCTTCACCACCACACAGTTGAAGCCGCCCATCTGGTCGATACCCATGAAGGTATTGGTCGCGGTCGTCTTCCAGGTGAGCCCCATGCGCGCGCCTTCCGCCGCGCAGGCGTCGAGATGGGCCTGGCTGACGGGTAGCTCGTTGGGGTCCTGGTAGGGCTTGCCGAGCTTGCGGTTGTAGAAGTTCTTGATGTCGTCGGCGTTGATGTAGGTCTCGTACATCTCGCGAGCGCTCACGGTCGGCGAGAGCATCTGGTGGAAGTGGACGCTGATGATCTTGGCGTCGGCTTGCGGATTGTCGGGCTTCCATTGGCCCTGCTGCGCCTTGTCGATCCAATGGCCGGCTCGGCAACGGTAGCGGTACTCACCAAGCACCTCGCTGCCCTTGCGAGCGAAGGTGGGGTCGAAGCCGATGCAGGCCGGGAAATAGGCGTCGAGCGGCTCTTCGACCTCGCACTTCGGGCAGCGCGTGTGGAACCGCAACTGGCTGCCCTTCTGGTAGAAGTGGTCGATATCGGAGCCCGGATGGTTGGCCGTCGACCCCATGAGCGTCAGCTTGAGCTTCGACGCCGAGAGCCGCTCCAGGGTCTTTTCGATATGGGCGATGCGCATCTCCTGCACTTCGTCGAAGCAGAGCACGTCCATGGGGTGGGACTCGGTGGCGGCGCGACCGGTCGTCCAGAGGAAACGAAAGATCGAACCGCCCATCCGGCGGCGCGCGAGGTTGCCTTCGCTCCGGCGCGGCCTGAGGGCAGCTGGATCCGGCGTGGTCAGCAGGGCGTAGGCCTCAGGGATGGTCCTTATGATCGGCATGAAGCGGTCCGCCGACTTGGTGCGAGCCAGTGCCATGTCCGGTAGATAGAAACCGATCTTCAGCGGCTCGAACTTCAGGGCCAGGTAGATCGCAGCCAGAGTCTCGAGGACGGTGAACCCGACCTGGCAGCATTTCATCAGGACGATCGTGAGCCCTTCGGCCTCTTCGCGGGTCGAGGGCACCAGATCGTAGAGCCAGGCCATGGCCGGCCGGTCATCCAGGCTGAAGGGCACATCGTCGATGCGAAGGCCCGGCAAGATCTCGCCGGTCACCGGGTCTGTCCGGTCTTTCTTAAGACCCTCGCACCAACCCCGAAACGTCACATGCGGGGCAATTCGGACGAGCGGGATATGGCCTGTGAGACGGTGCCGTGCCTGAGCATGGGCGGCGGCAAGTCCTGCGCCCAGCGCAGGCAGACGAGACGTTCGCGAATAGGTCATTTCAGTCCCCTTGGGGCGGCACGCCGCCATGTCGGCTAAGCAAACCTGCGATCCGCTGGAGCAGGCGATCCCGGCGCTCGGGTTGGTCAGGGAGTTCGGCTTCAATCAGCGCGATGAGCTCGTGATTGAAGGCCTCGAGGGCGAAAAGGGCGTTGTATTCGCGCAGGAACGCGGTCTGCAGTTGTATGAGCTCGCGCTCTGCGCGGTCAGCCTTCAGCAACAGCTCCGGGTCGACGACCGACCATCCGTTGTAGCCCTCCGGGTCCTCGACAAGAGCAATCCGGCGCAGGCGCTCGACGTCGTCGGACAGGCGGCCGAGCCTTGCCCCCAGTTGAGGAAAACCCGCCAGCGCCGTGGCCCCGCTCGCCATGATGTGCCGAGGCGACAGTGTGATGAGCTGATTGCCGGCGTCAGCGGCGGCCTGGGCCGCCGCCCTCGCCCAAGCTTGCTGCTCGTCATTGAGCTCCCGCCCGTCATGCGGGCGAGTGCGATCCGCCGGAAGGGGGCGGCGGAGGGACTTTTTCCAGCGAAAGAACTTCCGCCGTCCTGCCTCGCCCGAGGCCGCGCCGATCCAGGGGGCGAAGTCGGGGTGCTCACGAACCAGGCGCCAGTTGCAATCGCCCTGCTCGCGCAGGTGCATGGCCATGGCGCGCTTGATCTCCATCTGCACGGCAGCTGGACACTTGGTCCGCCCCTCGCCGGCCTCTCGGCCGGGCTTGTCGCCCTGCGCGGTCATGACCTAACCCTCCGCCGGAAGGTCCGGCGTCTCCGCGGCTCGCGCGGTGCGAGTCACGAGGAAACCATGGCGTCACGACCTGGAGGCTGCCCTCTTGGTGATGCGGTGAGCGCTACCCAGGGGTCGTCCGCAGGCGACCTATCTGGTCTCGGCGGGGGCGACGATTAGACCGTCACGACCAGGCCAGGTCGATAGCCCCAGGCCTTGCGATTGCGGTCGCCTCGCGCTTTCGGCGGACCGTCGCGGGCGCAATTGAGGCGCGCGCGAGCGCGTCACGACGTTGGAGACTCAAGGAGGCGCCAACGAGGATGTGAGCCGAAGCCGCAGCGGGCGGCCCCTGGGCGAGGCTGCTGCTGGGGTGTCCACGGAGAGGACTCATCCAAAGACGCGGAATCTCTCGAAGATACTTGCAGGACATCCAACAAAGTTATAGGCGGGACGTCTTACTAGATGATTGTCCGATATGTCCGATGGCCTTCCCTCCGTCCAAAGGCTTCCGCGCACCCAGCGCGAGCGCCGCGCGGTGGCGACCACGAAGCTGATAGACGCTACGATCGCGCTTATCGGTCAGCGAGGGCTGGAGGGGTTCTCCATCACCGAGGTGGGCGAGCGTGCCAGCCTCAGTCGTGGGCTGCCTGGCCACTATTTCAAGAACCGCGATGGCCTGGTGGAGGCTGCCGTGCAGCTCTTGCTGGCGCCGCCCAGCCTGCCCGCAAACCCGGGACTGCAACCGCTACTCGACTCGATCGGCAGAACGCTTACCCGCGCCCACGAGGGATCGGGTCGAATGCGCGCCTTTCTGACGGTCCTTGGTGCGAGCCACGAAGGATCGCCGCACAAGCTCGAAGTGGCCCGCTTCTATGCTGGCGCTGCCAGCTTTACCGAGGCGCATCTGAGGGCCGGCGTCGAGGCCGGCGTGATCGACGGCACGATCAACCCGTCCTCACGCGCGCCGGCGATCGTCGCGGCGCTGGTCGGCCAAGCCCAACTGGCGATAGCTCGGCCCGAAGCTGTCGAGCTTGCAGACCTGGCAGGGGAGTTTGTCGCGTTGATGCGAGCAGGTTTGGCGTCGCGGGAGAGAGAGAAGTCGATCCACGAGGGGCTCAGCGGCTCCCCGGATGACAAGTCGGGCGACGCCGCGCGCTCAGGGGCGAAGCCTCAATCTGCGCGCCAAGCATCCATGTCCGCCACTCCCGTCGAGCCGATGGAGGCGGCTATCCCTACAGTGCAGCAGGATCTGTTCTAGGGCCGACCCCGCGGCCAGGGAGATCACTGACTCGTATTGAGGGGCTCCCGGCCAAACCCTGGGGTCATCGGGCTTGCGACGCCGATGCGGTTTTATGGGAAATCGGCAGCAGCCGGGAGGGGGTCAGCAGCCTGTCAGATAGGTCGCGATGGTGTTTTCGCTCTCGCTCCGCAGGTTCGCCTTTGTGTCGTTGAGCTGCTTCCAAGTCTGATCCTGCCGCAGCGGCTCGCGCACCTTGGCCACAGTCTCTTCCCGGCGGCCGAAGTTCGTCAGGTCGCGATATTCGTAGACGAACAGCGCGTCCCAGGGATCGCCCACCTGATAGCGGTTCATGAAGATGCGGTAGCGGCTGAGTACGCCCTCGCGGATCCAGCCCTCCGTCTGAGGCGTGACATAGGCGTCGATGAATCGGCGGTAGGCGTCGGCGGCGTTGTAGCTGTAGGGGATGAGGTAGTAGACATGGTCGCGCACCGGCCCGGGGGACGGCGCGGCCCCGTCCCACTCCAGATCTGCTGAAAATTCGCCGACGGGCTTCGCCAGCTTGAGCCCCTTGGCGTCAAGCCCGCCCGGCATGGTCTTCTCCACCTCTTGCCAGCGCGCTGTGTCCTCGAACCGATTGAAGCTCAGGACTGTGACCGCATCCCAGGTGTTCGGTTGGACGAAGGGATTGAAAAGGATCTCGCAACTTTTCAGCACGCCCTCGGCCTTCAGCTTCCGCAGCCGTGCGATCTGTCGGGTCGCCAGATAGGTCCGGAAGGCGGGCCGGTCGGCAGGCGCCGCACGGTAGGCGATCAGGATTTCCTTGGGGCCGCCAGAGATCGGCAGGTGCGCCGCCGGCGAGGCCGTCGGGATGGCGAGGACCGCAAACAGGCCGAGTACGAGGCGGCGAAGGTGGTTTTGGCGCATGGTTGGTTCCTGTGGATCGGTGGACGGATCGGGGAGCTCAGAGCGGCAGTTGGTAGGTGGTGCGAACGGAGGTGTAGAATTCGCGCGCCTGCCGTCCCTGTTCGCGCGGGCCATAGCTGGAAGCGGCGACGCCTCCGAACGGGGCGTGGTAGTCGACGCCCGCGGTCGGCTGATTGATCATGAGCATGCCGGCCTGGGCCCTAAGCTTGAACGCCTCGGCGCGGGCCAAGGAGGTCGTGCACAGGCCCGCCGAAAGGCCGAAACGGTTGACGTTCAGGGCGGCGATCGCTGCATCAAAATCATCGACCCGGAACAGGGCCGCGACAGGGCCGAAGATCTCTTCGTGCGATAGCGGTGAACTGAGCGGCGCATCGACGAACAGCGTCGGCTTGAAGAAGGCGTTGGGCGCATCCACACCGCTACCGCCGACGACAGGACGCAGCCCTGTTGCCTCGATCGCCTGGAGTTGCGCGGTCACCGTCGCCTTCTGCCTCAGGGACGCGAGGGGCCCGACCTGGGCGCCAGCCGCGCGCGGGTCGGCCATCACCAGCACACCCATGCGCTGAAGGAGGCGCTCGGTGACCTCGTCGGCGACGGCCGCCTCAACGAGAATCCGCGAGGTCGCCGTGCACCGCTGGCCGGCGGCGAAGAAGGCGCCGTTGATGGCGCAGTCTATGGCGTTGTCGAGGTCGGCGTCGGCCAGGATGATGAGGCCGTTGACGCCGCCCATCTCGGCCTGCACGCGCACCCCGCGCTCCAGGGCGGCGCGACGAACCGCGGCGCCCGTCCGCTCCGAGCCCGTGAAGGAGATGGCGTCGACGCCTTCGCAGGCGATGACGGCCGCGCCGGCGGCGCCTCCACCGAGCACCATGTTCACCACGCCTGGTGGCAAGACAGCCCGGCGGATGATCGCCATTAGGGCGGCGGCGGTGGCCGAGGAGACCTCCGAGGGCTTCCAGACGACGGCGTTCCCGAAGGAGAGCGCCGGGGCGATCTTCCAGGCTGGAATGGCGATCGGGAAGTTCCAGGGCGTGATGAGCCCCACCACGCCGACCGGCGCGTAGTCGACCTCCACCATGACGCCGGGCCGGGTTGACGCAAACCGTTCGCCGACGTTGCGCAGGGCTTCGCCGGCGAAGAAGTCGAAGATCCGCGCGGCGCGCACCACCTCGCCCCGTGCGTCGCCCAGCACCTTGCCGGTCTCACGGGCAATCAGCTCTGCCAGGGCGTCGGCGTCCGCCATGAGCATCCGGCCGACACGGGCGAGGCCGTCGGCGCGGGCCTCGACGCCAGCCGTCTGGAGGTCGCCGACTGCCTCGCGGGCCGCATCCGCCGCGTTCGCTATCAATCGGGCGTCCGCCTCGGGAACCTCCACGCGCAGGTCATCGGGATCCGCCGGGTTGGTCTGGGTCAGCGCCGGCGGCCCCGCGACCGCGCCGCCGGCGACCACGTGCTCGAGGGTCAGGACTTCGGTCATGCAAGTCTCACGTGGTTGGAGATCGGGAAGATGACTGCGCGGCCTGGGCGGGCGCGCCTCGCGCCCACTCGTCCAGCGCCCGCCATTGAGCGGGGTCCAGGGCGATGCCGTCGCGTTCGGATCGCCGCCGCTGCGCGTAGCGGCGCCCGCCGGGCAGACGGTCGACGCCGGCGGCGCGCAGGATCTCCAGGAACCCTGCGATGCGTTCGGCGGGCGCGCCGGCAGCGGCCCCGCGGTTGGGATCGATCAGGATCAGCAACTGGCCGGTCCGTGGGGTCTCCGCGCCGGGATGGCGCGAGAAGTCCACCTCATGGGAGAACTGTCCGCCGGTGAGGGCGGCCGCCAGGATTTCCACCATAAGCGAGAGCGCCGCGCCCTTGTAGCCGCCGAAGGGCAGGAGCGCGCCGCCGTCGAGCACGGCGTTGGGATCGGTGGTGGGGTGTCCGTCGCGGTCAACCCCGGCGCCTGCTGGAAGCGGCCGCCCGGTGCGCGCCGCGATGCGAGTATCGCCATTCGAACAAGCGCTCGTGGATAGATCCATGACCAGGGGCAGGTCGCCGGCCACGGGCGCGGCGAATGCGATCGGATTGGTGCCGAAGACCGGTCGCGCGCCGGCGGTGGGCGCGACGCAGGCCAGACCCGCGACGGTGGAAAGGGCGATCAGACCCTCGGCCGCGAACGGCTCCAGATCGGGCCACAGCGCACTGAAGTGGTGGGAATGGCGAATGGCCAGGATGGCCGCGCCGCACTCCTGGACCATCTGCACGAGCTCGGCTCGCGCCGCCGCCAGAGCCGGCTGGGCGAAGCCGTTGCGGGCGTCCGCCCGCAGGAAGGCCGGCCCAACCCGTTCCACGATCGCCGCAGCCCCGCCGTCGACCCATCCCGACTGCAGCGAGGCGCGATAGCCGGGGATGCGGAACACGCCGTGGCTCAGCGCGCCGTCGCGTTCGCAGCGCGCGCAGTTGTCGGCTAGAATCGCGGCCTGAGCCGGCCCGACCCCGGACGCCGCGAAGACTGCGGTCAATAGGGCACAGAGCTCGGCGAACATCAGCCGGACCGCCTCGGAGTGGCTCGCGCCGGTCATCCGGCTGCCTCGGGACGTGACCGCGGCATCAGCACGAGAGCCAGGTGTCGTTCAGCCGGTAGCCGGCGGGGAAAGGATCTTCGGGATCGACGCCGTAGTGGGAGACACCAGTGATCCACGCCCGGCCGCCGATCTCGGTGACCACCGCGGGCAGGCCGCCGATGTCGGCGGCGGCCACAAGGCGGCAGTCGAACTCGGTGTCGAGAATCGAGATGTGCCGGAAGCGCTCGCCGATCGTGAGTTCCCCGCGGGCGTGGAGCAGCGCCATACGGGCCGAGCTGCCCGTCCCGCAGGGGCTGCGGTCGATGCGCCCCGGCGAGACGACGACCGCGTTCTTCGCGGTCTTAACGCCGTCGCGCACCTCCAGGGCGCCAGCGAACAGGGTCTGGTTGATGGTATGGATGGCGGGGTTGGTGGGGTGGACCGAGGGGAGTTGCGCCGCAGCGGCGAGCTTGATCCGCTCGCCGACCTCCACGAGCGTCCGCGCCTCCTCGCGGGCCAAGGTGAAGCCGAGCGCGTGCGCGTCCACGATTACGTAGATCATCCCGCCATAGGCGACGTCGACGGTCACCGCGCCCAGGCCCGGCACGTCCACCGGCTTGCGGCTGTGCAGGACGAAGGCCGGCACATTCCAGAAAAAAACCCGGCGGCACTTGCCGTCCGCGCAAGCAGCGGTCACCCGCACGAGCCCCGCCGGCGTGTCCACGCAAAGCTCGGTGAGCGGCTCGCGCATCGGCAGCATGCCGGTTTCAAGGACGGCGGTGACGGCGCACATTAGGTTGGAGCCTGACATCGGGGGGTAGTAGTCGGACTCGATCACGATGAGCCCGAAGTCCGCCTCGGGGTCGATGGGCGGAGTCACCAGGTTCACCGCCGCGTTCACGCTGCCGCGCGGATCCGAGAGCAGCATCAGGCGCAGCCAGTCCTGGTCACGCGCCAGCGCCTGCTGGCGTTCGAACATCGAGGCGGCCCGCGGCGCGATGACCCCGCCGGTGATGACGCGTCCGACCTCGCCCTCGGCATGGACGCCCACCACGGTGACAACTTGCTGCAGTCGCATGGGTTCTCCTGGCGCTCGGCGGGCTCAGACCAGCTGGAAGCCGTGGGCGAGCGGGTCGCGGTCGTCGACGATGATCTGGTTTCGCCCGGTCACCTGCGCCCAGCCGGCGACGCTGGGCCGGATCGCCACATAAGGGCCGACTTGGGCCGACCCCAGCACCCGGCAATCGAACGAGGTCCCGATGATGCTCTCATGGGTGAAGCGATCACCGATCGCGAGACGGCCTTTAGCGACAAGCTGCGCCATGCGGGCGGAGGAGCCGGTTCCGCAGGGGGACCGGTCGATGGCCTTTTCCCCGTAGAAGACGGCGTTGCGGGCGTTGGCGGCGGGGGGACGCGGGGCGTCGCACCACATCACGTGGCTCACTCCGGCGATACGCGGGTCGTCGGGATGGATCGGCGACAGGCGCTCCTGAGCCGCCTGGCGCAGGAGGGGGCTGAACGCAAGGATCTGGGCGGCGCTCATCGTATCGAGGCCCGGCCAGTTCGGTTGCGGCTCGACGATGGCGTAGAAGTTGCCGCCATAGGCGACATCTATCGTCAGCGCTCCAAGTCCCGGAACATCGACGACGACGTCTGACGCCGCCAGGAAGCTGGCGACATTGTCCAGTCGCACCCGATCGACGAAACCGCCGGATGTGGCGACCTCCACGTCGATCCGCCCGGCAGGAGTCTCGATAGCCACCTTGTCGGCGTTTCGCGGCCGCACGAGGCCTTCCTCCAGCATGGCGGTGACCGTGCCGATCGTCCCGTGGCCGCACATGGGCAGGTAGCCGCTGACTTCGATGAACAGAAAGCCGATGTCGCAGTCGTCCCGCGCGGCCGGGTAGAGAACGACGCCGGACATGATGTCGTGCCCGCGCGGCTCGAACATCAGGGCGCGGCGGATCCAATCGTGCTCCCGGGCGAACACAACGCGCTTCTCGGCCATCGGGATGGAGCCGAGGTCGGGCGCGCCTTCGAAGACCACCCGGACCGGATTGCCGCAGGTGTGAGCATCGATGCACTGGAAGACGTGGCGGGTCATGCCGCACGAGCCTCCTGGCGGCGCCGCTGGAACCGCGATGACGCGAACGGCGTGAGGTCGATTGACGGCGGCTCCTTGAACACCAGTTCGCTGATCAGCCGGCCGGTCGTCGCCGCCTGGGTCAGGCCCAGGTGTCCGTGGCCGAAGGCATAGTAGACTCCAGGTCGGCCCGCCGGCCCGATGACCGGTAGACTGTCGGGCGTGGCGGGCCGGTGACCGGCCCAGGGGATGCCGCCCTCGATTCGCAGCGCCGGAAGATATTCGGCCGCCAGGCGAGCAAGCACGTGGGCGCGCCGGTAGTCCGGCCGGGCCCTGAGGCCGCCGAACTCCGCCGCGCCGCCGATCCGCAGGCCACATTGCAACGGGGTGGCCACGAACTTGCGCTCCGCGAAGATCAATTCGCGGCCAATGCTGACACCGGGATCGGGCAGGGTGAGGTTGTAGCCGCGCTCGCTCTCCAGCAACACACGGTCGCCGAGCCGGCGCGCCAGGAGGGCCGACCACGCGCCCGCGGCGATCACCACGGCCGAGCCGAAGACGAGGCCGCCGTCGCCAAGCCGGACGGCGAGGCCTCCGGAGGCGCTGGCCTGGACGTCGACCACCTCACCTTGGCGCATGGCGACTCCGCGCCTGCGGAGCGAGCGGCCGAGCGACAGGACCAGCCGCCGCGGGTCCGTAACCTGGGACCATTGGGGCGTGGAGACGGCGCAGTGGACGCGATCGCCGAGGGCGGGCTCGGAGGCCCGGGCTTCCGCCGCGCTCAAGTCCTCGGCGACGACGCCGGCGCAGCGTTTGCGGGTCCACTCGGCAGCGTCCGCCCGAAAGCCTTCCGCCGTTTCATAGAGAGTGAGCGCGCCGTTGCGCTGGAGCTCTCCGGTCAGGCCGTTGTCGGCTAGCATCGGAAGGAGGTCCTCGTAGGTCTGGCTGTTCAGCGCCGCGAGGGCTTTGCTGTTGCGGTCCACGGCGGCCGGCGTCCCGGCGCGCGCGAAGGCGGCGAGCCACGGAGCGAGCCGCCAGGCGTGCCGCGGCCGCACCGCCAGCGGCCCTAGCGGATCGATCATCCAACCCCAGATGCGGCCCTTGATGTTGTTGATCGAGGGCGGGACGACCTCTGTCACGGCGATCCCGCCGGCGTTTCCGAACGAGGCCTTGTCGCCCTCGATGTCGCGGTCGACCACCGTGACCACCGCGCCGCGGCGCTGCAGGTGGTGGGCGACGGCCAACCCCACAATCCCCGCGCCGACCACAACGATGTGGGTTCCTTGCACCCGCCGCTCCTGACTAGGGCGCCACGGTCGGATGGGTGGAGGGCTCCCAGACGTCGCCGGTGGTGGCCACGAGCTCCTTCATGTTCGTCCAGACGGGACGATCGGGTACGGTCTTGGCGCCCAGCACCACGGCGCGGGCGTAGGCCACCATCCGGGTCTGGACCCGGGTCTTTTCGCTCTGCGGCCAGGTCTCGTAGGGATGGGGCCCGCGCACCACCACAAGGTCCTTCAAGTCACCTTTCACGCGTGCGTAGGCGTCCATTTCCCCTTCCAGGGCGTCCGCATAGCACCAGAGCCCCCGGGCAAAGAAGGCGCTCGGCCAGGTGTGGATGCCCGCCAGCGTCGCCGAGCTGGGGAAGAATACGATGTGGTGCTCGGTCTCGATGCCGCCGACGAACAGCGCCCGGTCGCGGCCCGGACCCCGGCCATCGTCCTTGGGGGTGGTCTCCTTCGGCACATAGCCCACGCCACTGGAGAAATCCGCCAGCAGGATCGCGCCTCGGATATGCGGGTCGTGTCGTGGGCCTTGGCAGGTGATCTGCGGCAGGTCGTAGCTGCAGTCCTTGTCGAAGTTGATCGTCATGGCCCAGGAGCTCGCCATGGTTCCGCGCGAGGAGCCGAGCATCAGCACCGGCAGCCCGGTTTCCGGCGGACCGCCACGGATGGCGACGGCAGCTTGCCGGCCGGTCAGGACCTGTCCGCGGGGGCTGAGAGCGCGCAGGCCCTTGCCGTCGCGCAACGCCGCGACGATGTCCAAGAGGTCATGCCCCTGTTGCAGGGTGTTGGTGTCGCTGAAGCCGCCGGAGACTCCGACGCCGCGGCGGTCGAACTCCAGGACATCGAAGCCCGCCTCCACCAGCGTGCTGGCCAGCTGTCGCCAGTAGCGTATGCCCTGGGCGCCGGTGGTCCTGTTCGGCCAGGCGTCGTTGGGGATCGTCTCGCCGGTCTTGGGATCGATCGTGTAGGCGGCGTCGCTAGGATCGTCGATCGCCGCCATCCGGTCGCCGCCGCCGCCGCTGATGGTGATCAGGGCGCGCACCTTGCGCCCGTGGCCGTCGTCTACGCCGGTTCCGCGGATGTACCAGCCGCGGATCTTGATGTCGGCCGTTGCGTGCTCATGGATCCGTTCATAGGCCTCCGGCGGGGCGGTGAATTCGACCGTATAGGTCTGCCCTTCGTGCACGGCGATGGGTTCGTTGTAGGGCGAGCGGGCGAAGAAACCCGGCCGGCGGACAGTCGAAAGGTCCGTGTCGCCGCCCTTCTCCTCGATCTTGCCGAGGAGGTAGCGCGCGTGCGGGTCGGTGAGCCCGTGTTCCTTGTTCGGCGGATGCCGCGCCATGACCTGGTCGAACACCCTTTTTTTGCAATCTGGGAGCTTCTCGCATTCGGTCCAGGCCTGTCGTAGCTTGGCGTCGGTGAATTCGGCCACGTAGTAATCCCCCACATAGCCGGCGGGCGGCTTGTGGAGCGGCGTCGTGAAGGGGATGCAGGTCTTCGCGCCCGCCGCGGTGGGCAGGAGATAGCCCGGCAAGGTCAGATCCCGGTCGTAGGCAACGTGGGCCTGGCATTCGTACGGCGGGACCGCCGGCCGCGGGAAGCCTGTGGCGGCCACGCCGGGCGCCGGGGCGGCGCCTGCCAGGGCGATTGTCATGGGCGCAGTGGTCAGCAGCGTGGCCAGCCCCAGGATCAAGCGGCAAGTCATGGTCGTCTCCATCGTCAGCTGCGGCCCACGTCCGCCCGCGGCAGGGTGTCAGCCAGGCCGGCGCGACCTTCGATCCTGGCGTGGATCAGGTCGAGGACCTCGCCGATCCGGTCAGTCCAGCCGGCGGCCTGCAGCTCTCGGAGGGCCTGCTCGTTGAGGCCGCCCGGAGTGGTATGGTCGTGGATCAACTGGACGAAGCCGCCCTTTGCGCCCGTCTCGGCGGTGGAGCCGAGGCCGTGGAAGGTCGCGGCGACATAGCCGGCCGCGGCGGACGCATCCTGCCCATGGCGGGACAGCCACAGGCTCACCGCCTCGAGAAACCCGAAGTAGCTGGCCATGAGACCGGTGACGGCCCAGTAGGTGTCGATATCGGCCTCGTCGTCGAGCTGGATAAGCTGGCCCAGACCGTCCAGCAGACCGGCGATCTCCGGGTCGGGCGGACAGAGGGTGAGGGCGCCCATCCTCCGCGCGACCGCGGGCGTGGGCGCCGCGCGAAAGATGCGGTGCGCCGGCGCCACCAGCGGCCGCAGCTTCGCAACCTTGAACGTCGCCACGAGGCTGACGATCCGCTGGTCGGGACGGAAGGTGAGGGGGCCGAGAACCCACTCCGCCACCTGAGGCGTCACGGCGAGGAAGACGATCTCGCTCGCGTCGATCACCGCCTGGTTGTCGCCCTCCACCGTGACGTAAGCGAATTCGGCGGCCAAGCGGGCGGCGGTGGCGGCGTTGCGTGGCGTCAGGTGGATACCGGCGGCCAGCTCGCCCCCCGCGCCCAGCCCTCGGACGAGCGCCTCGGCGATCGCGCCGACCCCGATGAACCCGATGTGCCGCCGAGCGCTCACGACCGACCGCCGCGCCGCCTTGGCGGAAGAGCGGACGCCGTCCAGTGAGGAGGAGCGCCGGCCAAGCCCATCAGGCTCCCACCAGCTCCTTCACCTTGAGCGCGTCGATCGCCGCCTGGATCGTCGCCGTGACGTGAGCGCGTTCCTCGCCCACCAGCGGCAGGCGCGGCGCGCGGGTCCACTCCGGCGCGCCATAGACGAGGTGCTCGGCCAGCTTGATGTACTGGACAAGCTTGACGTGGGTGTCGAGGTGGAAGGACGGCGTGAGGATCCGGTACAGCTCGCGGGCTTCGGCGTAGCGTTGCGCCTGGCAGAGGTCGAACAGGCGGACGCATTCCGCCGGCCAGGCGTTGGTCATGCCCGAAACCCAGCCGGTGACGCCCAGGGCGCAACTCTCGACGATCAAGTCGTCGACGCCGCAGAACACGCTGAAGCGATCGCCGAATGCGATGTAGGTGTCGGTGGCGCGGCGGATGTCGCCGGTCTCTTCCTTGATGCAGACGATCTCCGGAACCGCGGTCAGTTCCTCGAGCACTTCGGCGGTCACGTCCACGCCGTAGGCGATCGGGTTGTTGTAGATCATGATCGGCAGCTCACTGGCGCGGGCGATCTCGCGGTACCAGTGCGCCGTCTCGCGCGGGTCGGACTTGTAGCCCAGGCTGGGGAACACCATCAGGCCTTCCGCCCCGTAACTGCGGTAGGCTGCGCCGTGAGCCTTGGCGGTTTCGAGGGTGATTTCCGCCAGCCCCGATAGCAGGGGGATCCGCCCGCCGACCGCCTCCTTGGCCAGGCGGATGACCCGCTCCCGTTCCGCGGGCGACAGGGAGCCGTTCTCCCCCAGCATCGGCAATACAATCACGCCCGATACGCCGTTTCGCACCAAGCGGTCGAGGCTCGCCTGCATGGCCTCGGCGTCAATCTGACCCTCCCGCGTCATTTTGGTGGTGACGGCGGGGAAGACGCCTTTCCAGGGTGACATGATGACTCCGTAGATTGTATTATTGTGAATAATAAACCTAGATCGGATCCGATCTACAGAGTCAAGCCAACGCCTCGAGGCTGGGTGGGCCGTCAGGCCGCGTCCGGTCTCCGGGCCTCGGAAATCACCCGCAGCAGGGCGGCCCCGGTATCGAGTATGTGCTTGCGGAGGAAGGCGACCGCCCCATCTGCATCTCGGGCGCGGCAGAGGCGGATGAGCTCGCGGTGCTCCATCTCGGCCCCCTTGATTGCGTGCGTCAGCAGCAAGTGGAGGCGCACATAGCGGTCGGTCTGGACATTCACAGTCTGGGCCAAGGCCAGGGATTGCACACGCCCGCCCGCCACATAGAGACTGCGGTGGAACTGCCAGTTGAGCTCGCCCCAGCGCCCTACCTCGCCGGCGTGATAGGCTTGCTCCAGGGCCTCCAGGATGGCCTCGGCCGCGTCGAGCTGCGCTTCGGTGATTTTCGGCGCCGCATGGGCCAGGATGTCGCCCTCCAGCAAGGCGCGCAGTTCGAACAATTCGGCGATCTGGTCGAGGGGAAGGGACCGGACCACGGCGCCCTTGTGCATCGCCATCGCCACAAGGCCGGTGGCCTCCAGCTGGCGCAACGCCTCGCGGATCGGCATGCGGCTGACCTGGTATTCCGACGCCAAGGTCTCCTGCACCAGGGCGTCGCCTTCCTTGAACTCGCCACTGAGGATCCGCTGCTGCAGCGAGTCGGCGACAGCCTCGGGAATGCTCAACCGCTTGATCGTCCGGTTCAATCGCGGGCCCTCCTTGTTGTGCGATCTCAACGGTCTTCCTCTGTGCTGGCCGCCCTTCGGCGTCTGGCGAAACGTACTCCAACTTCAGCAAGCTCGGCGCACGTCACTCGCCCAACCTCTCCGGCGCGCCCGCGGTGACCATCGTCTAGTTTTCGAACTTCAGGGACAGAGAGGCTTGCGCGCCCCTCTGTCCGCCCTCCAGCCAAGCCGGCCTGCCAGAGGCGAGCAGCGACCAGCTCCGGTTGAGCCTGTAGGTGGCGGCGAAGCCGATGGTGCGGAAGCCACCGCCATCGGCGCTGTCGTCGGTCTGGCCGAAAATCTCTCCGCCAAGACTTAGGTGGGGCGTGACGGACTTCTGCACGGCGAGACCCCCGAGCCAGAAGTTCTTCTGGCCGGGCCCGGGATTGATCTGGAAGCCCCCGCCGCCGAACACCGTCCACGCGCCCTGGTCCTTCTGCGCCCAGACAGGCAGCTGCAGGTTGGGCCGGGCAGGACCGAAGCGGCTGTCGGTCGGGAAGACTGCCTTCGGGAAGAAGCTGACGTCGGGCACCCAGCCCGCTTCGTCCTGATGGACGAAGCGATATTTGGCGCCGAACTCGACGGCCCCTCCACCGCTGCGGAATCCCTTGACGGTGTAACCCGGCCCGTCGAACGAGAGCGGCAGGACCAGGGTGAGCTGCAAGTCCGGGGCGCCCCCGTAGTTGATGTCCAGACCCGTGTCGCCCTCCATTCCGCCGGGGCCGAGGGAGGTCGAGGCGAAACCATTGATTTCCCAGCGGCCTCGATCGGTCGGCGCGGGGTCGTCGGTGAGGAACGGAGGACCGGCCAGGCTCGGATGCGACGCCAGGCTCAGGCCAAGAGTCGTAAGGACTACGGATCGGCTCATGGGATCTCAGGCCGCGGTCACTCGACGTCGCGCATGACGTGTATCTGGCGCGAGAAGAGTCCAATTGAAACTCATCCCGCGCCAATCCACACCCCGCGCGAACGGAAAGACCGAAGGCTCCTGGTCAGATAATCTTCCGGGCGCGGACCGCTCTTGAGTGGCGGGCGAGGCGACCCTTCAATATGGTATTATTGGCTTTACAAAATACAATCTGTACTTATCGTGCAATCGCACCGCTCGGGATGAAACGCGCGGGCACAGGTTGAGGGGAGACCAAATCATGGCGCGCACGAAGTCCACGAGAGCCTTGTTGCTCATCAGTTCAGCGGTGAGCGCGGTGCTGGTCGCGGCGCCAGCGATGGCGCAGGAGGCCAAGCCTGTCGCCTCCGCTGAGCGTGGCGCGACGGCGGAGGTCGAGGAGGTCGTGGTCACGGGCGCAAAGGCTAACCGGTTCGGCACCGACACCGTTCAGTCGGGGAGTTTCCGCAACGCAAAGGTCCTGGACGTCCCGCTGACCGTGGCGGTCATCCCCTTGGAGGTGCTGCTGTCGCAGCAGGCGATCGAAGTCTTCGACGCGGTTCGCAATACGGCGGGTGTCTCGACCACGGGGTCCAACCCGATCGTCTACGGTAACCTCACGATCCGTGGCATCCCGGTCGATACGCGCGCCAACTTCCGGCTCGACGGTTCGCTCGTCATGCTTTCATCCACGGCCTTCCCGATAGAGGACAAGGACCGCGTCGAAGTGCTCAAGGGCGCATCTGCGCTCTACTACGGATTCTCGTCTCCCGCGGGCATCGTCAACATGACGATGAAGCGAGCCACCCCGAGCTTGAGTGTCGCCGGCGACGTGTTCGGCGACAGCAACGGCGGGTACGGCGCCCACGTCGACCTGGGCGACACGGTCGGGATGTTCGGCTTCCGCCTGAACGCGGTCGAAGCGCATCTGGACTCGGGCGTAAATTTCGCAACGGGCCGTCGCTATGCGCTGGCCAGCACGTTCGACTTCAAGCCGACGGACAGACTGACGATCACGGCGGACGCCGAATATTTCGACAAGGAGATCGTCGAGCCGGCCCTCTTCTCCCTCACGATCCCGGGCACCGCGCCGGTGAAGATTCCCGATGTCGGCCGTCTCGATCCCGGCCACAACATCGGCGGCGCGGACTGGGACGCCAACAAGACTCACGAGCTGAACCTGCTCGGCAAGGCCGTCTACAAACTGAACGATAACTGGAACGTCTCCGCCTACATCGGCCGGTCCACCCTCGAGCGCAAACGCAACAATCCGCAGTTCACGCCCACCAATCTCACGACGTCCCTCGATCCGACCAACGCCGCTTACGGCTCCGGATCGGTCCAGTTCTCAGCCCAGCAGGCGCAGTTCAAGAACACCAACTACGCCGCAGAACTGGCCGGTACGCTCAATGTCGGCTTCACGCGCAACGAACTGCTGCTGGGCGTCTCCGAGGCAAAGCGGGGCCTAACCTCGTCGCCGAACATCCGCACGAAGTTCAGCCAGAACTTCGTCAACACGGTGTTCATCCCGGATCCGCATCTGACCTACTCGGCCCTGCCGCCTTCGTCCGAGATCGACGACAAGGGGGTCTACCTCTTCGACCGCATGTTCCTCACCGACGCCATCCAACTGCTGGGCGGCATCCGCAAGAGCGAATATTCCAACGACGGCTCGATCAACGCGATCACCAAATCCCCATACAAGGTGAGCCCGACGTCCTATTCCGCCGGCTTCGTGATCAAGCCGAAGACCTGGGTGAGCTTGTACGGCACCTATATCGAGGGGCTGGAGGAAACCGCCGCGGCGCCGTCGAACACGGACAACGCCAACCAGAACTTCCCCCCCACCAAGAGCACGCAGTACGAGGCCGGGATCAAGATTGAGCCGCAGTCGAACCTCCTGATCCAGCTCGCTTACTTCAAGATCGACCGGGGCGCGGCCTTCACCGCCAACCTGCCCGGGACGGCGATCCTGCACTACTTCCAGGACGGGCGGCAGGTCTATCAGGGCGGCGAATTCAGCCTGACCGGCTACGTCACGAAGGACCTGGCGGTCTACGCCACGGCTGAGCTCCTTTCGGCCCAGTATCGCGACCAGCCGAACATCGCGGGCAACCGCATCGACGGGACGCCGGACAAGGCCTGGTCGCTGGCCGGCGAGTACACCCTGTCGTGGCTGAACCCGAACCTGAAGGTCAGCGCCGGCCTCTATCACACCGGAACGCAGGCGGTGAACGCCAACAACCAGGCCTTCACCCCGGCCTACACCACCTTTGACCTCGGGGCGTCCTACGCCCTGGACTACAAGGACCACCACATCGTGTTCCGGGTGAACGGGCAGAACGTGACCAACAAGCACTACTGGGCTGGCGTCGGCGGCAGCGTGCTTTCGGAAGGCGCCCCTGGCCTGGTGAAGTTCTCCATCGCCGCCCAGTACTAGGCCGCGGCGCCGTCGGCGGGGCCAATCCGCCAACGGCAGATGGAGAGGCGGAGAGTCGCGTTGTCGAGATCATGGATCGCCCCGCTGATAGCGGCCGCCGTCGCCGCGATGGCGGGCGCCGCTGCCGCCCGCGCGCCGACCGAGCGGGTCTACCGCCTGGACAGCGTCGCGCGCTTCAGCGGCGCCCAGCCGACCTGGGACTACCTGACCTTCGACGCCCGTCGGTCCTGGCTGTTCATCGGCCGGCGTAAGGCGGGGATCACCGTCTTCGACGTGAGGGCGAAGAAGATCGTGGGCCGCATCGCCAAGTCGGAGGGCGCCAACATCGCCGCCCTCGTGCCCGAGGTCGGAAGCGGCTACACGGCCAACGACGACGGCACGACCACTACCTTCGACCTGGCGACGCTGAAGACGCTCAAGCGCCTGAAGCTGGGGGATGGCGCGGACGCGGCCTTCTACGAGCCGGCGACGAAGCAGCTGGCCGTCACCATGGGCGATACTCAGCAGCTGACCTTCATCGACGCGGCGAGCGCGGCGGTCACCGGTCATGTCCACCTAGACTCCAAGGAGATCGAGGGCGTCGCGCCGGCCGGCGGCGGCCTGCTCTACGTCGCCGAGCGGGACAGGAACCGCGTGGCCAAGGTCGACGCGCGCAGCCATGCGCTGCTGGCCGAGTGGGATGTGCCGAACTGCGAACAGCCCACCGGCATGGCCTTCGATGCGGCCTCGGCCCGGCTGTTCGTCGGCTGCAAGGGCGAGCGGCCGGTGCTCTCGGTGATCGACGTCTCCACGGGGCGGGTGGTCGCCCAGCCGCAGATCGGCCGCGGCAACGACACGGTTCGCTTCGATCCGGACACGAAGCGCGTGTTCACCGCCAACGGCGTCGAGGCCAACATCGTGATTTTCGACCAGCTGTCGCCCGATCGCTACGGGCTGTTCCAGGCGCTCACCACCCGGCCGATCGCGCGCACCCTGGCGCTCGATCCCGCCACCAAGAAACTCTACACGGTGACGGCCGAAGGAATGGTCGACCTTGACAGGCCGATGAACCGCAAGGCGGCCCCGTTCTATCCGAACGTCTATTTCGACAACACCTTCGTGCTGCTGGAGTACGGCCTGCATCCGAAGCTCGCGGCGCCCCAGGATGTGGACTAGCGCCCTGACCCTCAAGGAAGCCCCCATGATCTCCCTGTTCGAGCGTATCCGCCGCGCCGATGTCGCGATCCGGCCACAGGTCCGCGTGACACCGCTTGAGCGCAGCGCGCTCCTGTCGGCGGCGCTGGAGTGCGACGTCTGGCTGAAGTGCGACCATCTGCAGCCGACCGGTTCGTTCAAGATCCGTGGCGCCACAAACCGCGTGAGCCATCTGACTCCGGAGGAGCGCCGGCGTGGCGTGACCACCGCCTCGACGGGCAACCATGGCCAGGCGGTGGCGCGCGCCGGCGGGCTGGCGGGCGTGCCGGTCACGGTCTATGTGGCGGCCTCGGCGACACCGGCGAAGCGTGCGGCGATCCAGTCCCTGGGGGCGAAGCTGGAGGTGATCGACGGCTCGGTCGTGGAGGCGGAGATGACCGCCCGCCGCGTCGCCGGGGAACAGGGCCAGGTCTACATCTCGCCCTACAACGACATCGAAGTGGTGGCCGGGCAGGGGACGCTGGGCCTGGAGCTGATGGACGCCGCCCCCGACCTGGACGCGGTGTTCATCGCGACCGGCTGCGGCGGCCTGACCGGCGGCGCGGGCGCGGCGATCAAGGAGCTGAACCCCCATACGCGCGTGGTCGCCGTCTGGCCGGAGCGGTCGCAAGCTCTGCTGCGGTCGCTGCAAACCGGCCGCATCGTCGACTGCGAGGACGAGCCCACTCTGTCGGACGGGACGGCCGGCGCGGTCGAGCCCGGCTCGATCACCTTCCCGATCTGCCAGGCCGTGATCGATCAGACCGAGACGGTGAACGAGGGCGAGATTCGGCGGGCGATGCGCCATATCGCGGAGGCCGAGCGGTGGATGGTGGAAGGCGCCGCCGGGGTCGCCCTAGGCGGTCTGATCAAGACCGCCGAGCAGTGGCGCGGACGGAAGGTGGCGGTGGTGCTCTGCGGGCGTAACATCGCGCTCCAGACCTTCCTGCAAGCGGTGACGGCCGATTCCGCGGCCGGCGCGCTCGCCCAGGCCCACGCGGGACCATGACCGCCGCCACGCTCAGAACGGTCGACATGCACACGGCTGGCGAGCCGGTCCGCATCGTCGAGGCGGGTTATCCCGAACTTGTGGGCGGCACGATTCTGGAGAAGCGCCGCGACGCCCTGAGCCGCCTTGATCACCTCCGCCGCACCCTGATGCTCGAGCCCCGCGGCCACGGCGGGATGTATGGCGTGATCCCCACCGCGCCCTGTCGGCCGGAGGCCGACCTCGCCGTCCTGTTCACTCACCAGGACGGCTACTCCACCATGTGCGGCCATGCGACGATCGCCATCGGCCGGTGGGCGGTGGACACCGGCCTTGTACCGTCGAGCGGAGGCCAGGCGCGCTTCGCACTCGAGACGCCCTGCGGGATCGTGCAGGTCGAGGTGACGGCGACGGGCGAGGGCGCGCCGCAAGTGGCCTTCGAGAGCGTGGAATCGTTCGCGAGCCATTTGGGCGCCGAGGTCGAGATAGGCGGGCTTGGCCGGATCAGCTTCGACATCGCCTTCGGCGGGGCCTACTACGCCATCCTGCCGGCCTCGCGCATCGGGCTCCCGCTGATGACCACGCCGCTGGAGCAGCTAGTGGTGGCCGGCGTGGCGATCACCGAGGCGGTGCGCTCAAACATCCCCATCCGACATCCCACGGCGCCGGACCTGGGGTTCCTTTACGGGACTATCCTGACGGACGACGTTCCCTGCGGTCGGGCCATCGGACGGTCTAGCTACAACCTTTGTATCTTCGCCGACGGACAGATCGACCGCTCGCCGACCGGAAGCGGGGTCACGGCCCGGGTGGCGCTTGCGGCGGCGCGCGGCGAGATGGCGGTCGGCGACCATTGCGAGATCCGCGGCGTCTCCGGTCAGGGTTTCCAGGGCAACCTCGCCGCGCTCGCGCGGGGGCCCGCGGGCCTTGTCTCGCGCGTGAGAGTGGGCGGTCAGGCGCACTACACCGGCCGCTGCGAATTCATCTCGGAGCCGGGCGACCCCTTCGCTGCGGGCTTCATTCTTCCGCAGCGGTTCGCCGATCTGGCCGCACCATGAAGCCGATCGTGTCCATGGGGGGATGTTCCCCGCCCGTCAGACGGGCGCGTCGAGCCTTGGGTTGGATCGCCGGGCTGGCGGCGCTGGCCGCCACCCAGGGTGCCGCGGCCGAGACCCTGCTTCGCGCCCGGCTGGCGTCGGACATCCTGTCGACCGAACCCGGCGGGAGGCGCGACGGCAATACCGACGACGTCCTGGCCCATGTGGTCGAGGGCCTGGTGGCCTACCGCGAGAATGGCGAGGTCGGCCCCATGCTCGCCAAGAGCTGGACGATTTCGCCCGACCGCCGGACCTACACATTCCGACTGCGCACGGGCGTCACGTTCCACAACGGCCAACCGCTGACGGCGGCCGACGTGGTCTGGTCGATAAAGCGCTACCTGCAACCGTCGACCCACTGGCGCTGCGCCTCGGAGTTCGGGCCGCAGGGCATCGGACGGATCATTGGGGTGGCGGGCCCCGATCCGCGGACAGTGGTCCTGACCCTGGATCGGCCAGCCCCGTTATTGTTGCAGACGCTCGCGCGTCCTGACTGCGGCCAGACCGGTGTCCTCCACCCTTCGTCAGTGGGCCCGGATGGCACGTGGCGGGCGCCGATCGGCACCGGGCCCTTCATGATCGGCGCCTGGAAGCGCAATCAGTACATCGACCTGGTGCGCTTCCCCCGCTATGCGTCGTTGCCGGGTCCGCGCGACGGCGATGGCGGCGGCAAGCACGCGCTTGTGGACCGGGTTCGGTTCATCGTGATCCCCGACAGCTCGGCGGCACGGGCGGCTCTACTTCGCGGCAGCCTGGACGTGATCGACTCACTGAGCCCGACCGAACTCGGCGGCGTAGTGGGCGACCGGCGAGTGAGGCTGCAGTACGCGGCCACCGGCGACTTCTGGCTGCTGATGCTTCAGACACGCGATCCGCTGCTGGCCGACGCGCGTCTGCGGCGCGCGATCGCGCTGACGATCGACTCAGCGGCCCTGACCAAGGCGGTGACCTGGGGAACCTCCCGCCCGGACAACTCCCCCGTTCCGTCGACCAGTTCCTATTGGACCCCGTTCCAAGCCCGTTTGCGGAAGGTGGACCTGGCGGAAGCGAGGCGCCTGGCCAGGGCGGCGGGATACCGCGGACAGGCGATCCGCCTGACCACCAACCGGCGCTTCCCGCAGATGTTCGATGCGGCCATCCTGATCCAGGCCATGGCCCGGCGGGCGGGCATCCGCTTCACAATCGACACCGTCGACTGGGCCAATGAAGTGCAGCGCTACAGCGCCGGCGACTATCAGGGACTGGTGTTCAGCTTCTCGGTGCGCATGGATCCGGCCATGGATTTCGACCTGCTTATCGGGGACAAGACCAAGGACCCGCGGAAGGTGTGGGCTTCGCCTGCGGCCCAGGCGCTGCTTGATCAGGCCAGCCGGTCCGACGACCCGGTGACGCGGCAGGCGGTGTTCGACGCGCTGCAAAGGGACTTCCTGCAGGAGACCCCGGCGGTCGTTCTTTTCAACGCCACGCGAATTTCGGCCACGCGCGCCAACGTGGTTGGATTCAAAGAATGGCCCGCAGCCCAGCAACGGCTGTGGGGCGTCGGATTCTGCGGGGCGCGGTCATGCTGAGCTATGTCGCACGTCGCCTGTTGCTCGCCCTGCCGACCCTCGTGCTGGTCGCGCTCGCCGTCTTCTTCCTTATCCGCCTGGCGCCCGGCGATCCGGCGCTCGTCATGCTGGGCGAGGGGGCGGACAAGGCCGCCGTGGCGGACATGCACCGCGAGCTCGGGCTCGACCAGCCCCTGCCCGCCCAGTTCCTGACCTGGGCCGGCCATGTGGCGCGGGGCGACCTCGGGCGCTCGATCTCAAGCGGCGAGCCTGTGGCGGCCCTCATTCTGACGCGGTTCCGGCTCACCGCAACCGTTGTGGTGATTGCGGTCACCTTGGCGACCTTCATCGCCGTCTGCGCCGGCATGCTGGCCGCCTGGCGACAGGACACCAAGCTGGACATGGCGATCGTGGGCGCCTCGACGCTGGTCCTGGCGATCCCCAGCTTCTGGCTCGCCCTGCTCCTTCTTCTGCTGTTCGGGCTGAAGCTCGGTTGGCTACCCTTCGTGGGCTATGTTCCCTTCTCGGAAGCGCCGGTGCAAGCCGCCCTTTTTGTGGTGCTGCCGATCCTTACGCTCACCGTCGGCCAGAGCGGTGTCCTCACCCGGATGATGCGCTCCAGCGCCATCGAGGTGATGCAGCTGGAATACGTGACCCACGCGCGCGCCAAGGGCCTGAGCGAGGCGGCCGTGCTGCGCAGACACGTCTTCCCAAACGCCTTCGCGCCGACCCTCACCCTGGTCGGTTTGACGCTCGGCCATCTGCTGGGGGGCATCGCGGTGATCGAGACGGTGTTCACCCTTCCCGGGTTGGGGCGCCTGATGGTCGATTCCATCCTGGCGCGCGACTACCCCGTGGTGCAGGGCTGCCTCCTGTTCACCGCGGTCGTCTACATCGCCGTGAATCTGGTGGTGGACCTCTGCTACCCAATCTTCGATCCGCGCGTGACGGCCTCCTGATGCGCCGGCGCCTGCAAGCCAACGCCGTGCTGGGCGCCGCCCTCGTGGGCTTGCTGCTCGCGGTGATCGCCCTGGGGTTCGTCTGGACGCCGTACGATCCGATCGCGATCGATCTCGACCATCCGTTGGCGGCGCCCGGGCTGGCCCACTGGCTGGGCACCGACGAGTTCGGCCGCGACGTCCTCAGCCGCGCGATGCTGGGCGCGCGGATCTCCGGCGCGATCGCCGCCGGCGTGGTGACGGCTTCGGTGACCCTGGGCCTGGCGATCGGGTTGGCGGCCGGCTTCTTCGGCCGGTGGGTCGACCGGGTGATCATGGTCCTAAACGATGCGGTGCTGGCCTTTCCGGGCATCCTCCTGGCCCTCGCCCTGATGGCGGTGCTGGGCCCGAGCTACGGCAGCCTGATTCTCGCCTTGAGCGTCGCTTACCTGCCCTCCGTCGTGCGGGTCGTGCGCGCGAGCGTGCTCTCGATCCGCGAACGCGAGTTCGTCGAGGCCTCGCGGGTGGCGGGCGATGGGCGGCTCTACACCCTGCTGCGCCACGTACTCCCCAATGCGCTCCCGCCCGTGGTCGTGCTGGCCACCAGCCTGTTCGGCTGGGCGATCCTCGCGGAAAGCGCGCTGAGCTTCCTGGGCGTTGGCGTACCCCCGCCCGCGCCCACCTGGGGCAACATGCTGTCGTCGGCGCGGCCCTACATGGAGCGGGCCGAGTGGCTCTCCATCGCGCCGGGCCTCTGTATCGCCATCAGCCTGCTGGGCGTGAACATGCTGGGCGACGCGTTGCGCGACTGGCTCGACCCGCGGAGCGAGACGTGACCGCGCCCCTGCTCAGAGTCCGCAACCTGCGGATCGAGGCCTCGAACGCGCCGGAGCGGCCGCCGCTGCTGGCCGATCTGTCGTTCGACGTGGCGCCCGGCGAGTTCGTCGCCATCGTGGGCGAGTCTGGATCGGGCAAGACGATGGCCGCTCGCTCTATCCCGGGTCTGCTGCCGCTCGGTGTCCGTCGCGCCGGCGGCTCGATCTTCCTCGACGACCGCGAGCTCACCGGTCTCGCGCCGGAGGCGCTCCGCGCCGTGCGCGGCCGAGAGGTGGGGATGGTCTTCCAAGAGCCCATGGTCTCGCTGAATCCGGCGCTCACCATCGGCCGGCAGCTGGCGGAGGGGTTGAAGCTGCACGAACGGCTGCGGGACTCCGAAATCCGCGCGCGCTGCCTGGAGATGCTGCGGCGCGTGCAGATCGCCGACCCGGAGCGCTGCCTGAGCGCCTATCCGCACGAGTTCTCGGGCGGCATGCGCCAGCGGATCATGCTGGCCTCGGTCCTCCTGCTGAAGCCCAGGCTGCTGATCGCCGACGAGCCGACGACCGCGCTCGACACGCTCTCGCAGCGTGAAGTGATGGAACTAATGGTGGAGTTGGCCGCGCAGGCGGGGACCGCCGTGCTGCTGATCACCCACGATCTCGGCCTGGTGGCCCGCTATGCCCGCAGGGTGGTGGTGCTCGAGAAGGGGCTCACGGTGGAGATCGGGGCGGCGCGCGAGGTGCTGGTCGCGCCGCACCATCCCTATACCCAGCGCCTCGTGGCCTCGCTGCCGCGCCGGCCTGCGGCTCGCGCGCCCCGTCCATCCGGGCGGCCGCTGCTGGAGGTGCGGCAGGCGGCGATCGACTATCCCGGCAAAACAGGTCTTGTCGGCCGCGCCCCGCCCAAGCGTGTGGTGAACGGCGTCTCCCTCACCGTGGGAACTGGCGAGATCGTCGCCGTGGTCGGAGGTTCCGGCTCGGGCAAGACCACGATCGGCCGGGCGGTGCTGGGCCTGAAGTCCCTGGCCGAGGGAGCCGTCGTCTTCGATGGCGTCGAGCTTGCGGGGATGGATAGACGGCAGTTGCGGCAGTTCCGCCGCCAGGCCCAGCTGGTCTTCCAAGATCCGTATTCGTCGCTCGATCCCAGGATGCGCATCGGCGACACCGTGGGCGCCCCGCTGCGGCACAACCCGGATCTGACGCCGGCAGCGCGGCGAGAGCGCGTGCGCCAGGCCCTGGAGGATGTCAGCCTGGGAGGCTTCGAGGATCGGCTGCCGCATGAAATGTCCGGGGGCCAGCGGCAGCGGGTGGCCATTGCGCGCGCGGTGGTCTCGCGTCCGCGTCTGGTGGTGGCCGATGAGCCGGTTTCGGCTCTCGACATGACCATCCAACGGCAGGTGCTGGAACTCTTCCAGCGGCTTCAAGCGCAATACGGCTTCGCCTGCCTGTTCATCACCCACGACCTTGGCGTGGTTGAGGAAATCGCCGACCGGCTCTACGTGCTGGCGGCAGGTTCGGTCGTGGAGGAGGGGGCCACCGAGGCGGTGTTCGACAGCCCGCGGCACGCCTACACCCAGGCCCTGCTTGCGGCGGCGCCCAGCCGGATGGCAGCGGCGGTTAGCGTGGCCTGACGTGGCCTAGGCGCCGTCGGACATGCCCTCGGGTCCTTGCGTCGTGTGCTTCGAACTGGCGGTCAGGTGCTCGATCATGCTCTGGGCGGCGAGGCGATTGTCTCCCGCTTCCAGGGCTGTGAGGATCGCCATGTGCTCGTCGATCGAGGCCAGCACCCGCGCCGGGCCGTAGTGCCAGTAGTAGTTCAGGAAGCTCCGCAGCTGGATCTGCCGCCGCACGGCGTCGAGGAGGTAGCGGTTGCCCGAGCACCTTGCGAGCATTTCGTGGAAGTTGGAGTTCATCTCGTAGAACTCCACCGGGCGGAAGTCGCGGAACGAGCGGCGCCGGAAGGCCATGTGCCGCGCCCGGGTGTCCTTGGCCCAGTCCAAGTCCAGTTCGAACGTGTCTTGCAGCATCACTGCAGGCTCGACGGCGCACCGGAACTTGTAGCTCTCGGACTGGGCGCGCACCGAGTGCAGTAGCGGATTGAAAGTCCAGCCATTGCCGGCCTTTCGCTCGACCAGGCCCAGGTCGGACAAGTGTCGCAGAGCCCGCAATACCGTCGGGGGTTTCACGTCGAATTGCCGGCAGAGGTCCTGCTGGGTCACGTCGTTGGCGAGCTTGCCCGTGTTTCGCGCCTCAGCGAGGGCCACGAGCAGCGCCTGCTCGGCCTCTTCCTGCGGGTTGAGCGGCTCGACGACGGGAGCCACCGTGACGGGCTCAACCAGGACGAAGCCGCGGTTGGGCCGCGCCTCCACCGAGCCCTGCTCGGCCAGCAGCTTGAGGGCGCCCCGGATCGGTGTGCGCGACACGCCGAAGAGTTGGCAGAACTCCTGCTCCACCAGGTGGTGGCCGGGGCCTGCGCCGCGTTCCTTCAGGACGCGAAGAATCCGCGCGGCGAGTTCCACCTGCAGCCGGCTGGGATCGGCAGGTCGGCTCGATGCGATCGGCTGATCGGCCTCGATGAAAGTAGCTGTAGCCTTGACCTTGGCTTTGGCGACCATGGTTCGTCTCCTGGGCGCGAGACGCGCCCTCAATTCTCGATCCTCGGCGCGCGGGACGGGCTCAAATTCCCTGGGCAGCGTAGCAGATTGTCCTTTTGTTGAGCAGCGCCAAACTTCGGGCTCCCCGATACGCTCCATAATGACTCTTTAGATTGAACTTTTGTTGCATTTAATGCAATCGAAGGCGATGCGGTTCGATGACACGGTGAGCGAGATCATCGGGACTATCGGCGCGCCGTGCTTTCCCGCGGTGGCGGCGGCCGCGGTGACCCGCTCCCTCGGGTTCGAGTTCTCGACCGTCGTCGTGCATCTCCCTGACCAGCTGCCCCGCCTCCTGACCGATCAGTTCGACGTCGCCGGCGGTCGGGAGGGGCTCGAGAACTACCTGGCCGCCACGCACCGGCTGAACCCGATGATCGAGGGCCTCGACGAAAGGGTGTTCCGGGCCCGCGACTTCGCCATACGCCCCAAGGAAGACGCCGCGTGGATGCTCATGGTGCGCGATCCCGCCGAGGAGCTGGGCTTCCGCACTCGCGGCTGGCCGCGCGGTCTGGAGGAGGTGGGCGTCACTTTCCGGGGCTTCGGGGGCATGATCGAATTCTGCTGCTACCGTTCCAGGGGGCGGCGTCCGGATCCTTTGCGCGCTTTGCGGGTCCTGCACGCCCCGCTCGCCGCCGCCTTTCGCCGACACGACGAGCTGACGGCGCCGCCGATGGTCGGCACGGCGCTCACCCCACGCGAGCGGGAGGTGCTGGACCTCATGCTGATTGGATGCAGCTCCGAGGCGATCGCACTACGCCTCGCCATCGGGCGCTTCACGGTCAAGGACCATCGCAAAGGCATATTCCGCAAGCTCGGGGTGGGATCGCTGTCCGAGCTCTTCGCCCGTTGCCGTCACCCCCTCTGAGGAGGGATGGCGTCGCCTCGGCGGATCGCCGCATGAAGGCGCAGCGAACCCCGGAGGACCCGTGCGCTACGTCCGAATGCCAATCGAAGTGGAGTCGCCGGAGGAGTACGGCTACGCCCGTATCCGCTATAACCTCTCGGAAAGCTCGGTGGCCGACCGCAAGCTGTCGGACCTGGGGCTGATCGTTCCCGACCTGACTTTGCTCTACGGCGAGCACCGGGGCCGCCCGCGGTTGCGCCAACTGATCGCCGCCGAAGGTCCTGGCCTGTCGGCGGACGACGTGTTGGTGACCACCGGCGCGGCCGGAGCGCTGTTCATCATCGCCACCGCCCTGCTGAGCCCAGCCGACCACCTGGTGGTGATCCGCCCGAACTATGCGACCAACCTCGAGACGCCGCGGGCTATCGGTTGCGCGATGAGTCTCATCGAGCTGTCGTTCGATGAGGGCTTCCGCCTCAACCTGGACCAGGTCGCCGCGGCGCTTACCCCCAAAACCCGGCTGATCAGCGTGACGTGCCCGCACAATCCGACCGGCGTCATGCTGAGCGTGGCGGAACTCAGCGGCCTGGTCGCCCTTGCGGAGCGGCACGGCTGCCGCCTGCTGGTGGATGAGACCTATCGTGATCTCTCGTTCGAGCGCGCGCTTCCGCTCGCCGCTTCGATGAGCGAGCGGGCGATCAGTGTCGCCTCGCTATCCAAGGCCTATGGCGTTCCCGGCATCCGGACGGGTTGGGTCATCACCCGCGATCCGTCCCTCCAGGAGCTGTTCCTCGCCGCGCACGAGCAGATGAACATCTGCGGCAGCGTTATCGACGAGTGGATCGCCGAGCAGGTCCTGGAACGCCGCGCCGACCTGCTGGCGCCGATCCTCGCCGAGATGCGCCGGCGGCTCGGCGTGGTCAGCGCCTGGATAGAGCGAGAGGATCGGCTGGAGTGGGTGAAGCCCTCGGGCGGCGTGGTCTGCTTCCCACGCATGACCGTCGAACCGCCGGGCGGGACGGAGGCCTTCTACCGCCGGCTTCTCGAGGCCCATGGCGCCTATGTGGGCCCCGGCCACTGGTTCGAGCAACCCGATCACTACTTCCGGCTGGGCTATGGCTGGCCCACCGCGGAGGAACTCGAGGCGGGGCTGGCGGCGATCTCATCGGCGCTTCGCGGCTAGCCGGGGCGGCGCCGTCTCATAGTTCGCGCTGGGTATCATTCTTTTGCGCAAGAGAATACAATCCGCGTCACGGAGGGGACGATGCGATTGAGACAATGGGCGATCATCGGCAGCTGCAGCCTGGCGCTGGGCGTCGGTTCTGCGAGGGCCGCGCCGGTCACCGCGCATGTCGGCCCAGAGACGGTGCGCGCCGACGTCTATCCGCGACCGGCGGTCCGGTTTCCCGGCGGTGTCACTGGGCAGCCCGACGTCGAGTACGCGAACCTCACGGGTTTCCGTGCGCTGACCCTCGACCTCTACCGGCCGCAACCCGATGGCAAGCCGAAGCCCCTGGTGGTCTGGATCCACGGCGGCGGCTGGAACCGCGGCGACGCCCGGACCTCGGGCGCCTTCACTGACTGGCCGGCTGTGCTGGCGGACCTGGCGGCGCGAGGCTTCGTCGTGGCCTCGGTCAACTATCGCCTGTCCGGCGAAGCGCCTTTCCCCGCCCAGATCCAGGACGTGAAGGCGGCCATCCGCTTCCTGCGCGCCAACGCCGTCCGCTACCAGATCGATCCTGGCCGGGTCTACGCCTGGGGTGGCTCGGCCGGCGGACACCTGGCTGCGCTGGCGGCCACAACATGCGGGGTCGAGGCGTTCGCGCCGGCGGCTTCGACCGGCCGCCTTTCCGGCGCCCAAGCGCGACTGGCCAAGCCGCCCGGCGGGTCCGATTGTGTCCAGGGCGCGGTCATCTGGTACGGGGCCCTCGACCTTTCCTATAACGGCCTCAATGTCGGCCAGCTCCTGGGATGCGCGCCGACGGCATGCGGCGTGAAGGTCGCCGAAGCCAGCCCCCTGACCTATGCGGCCCGGGCGGACGCGCCGTTCCTGCTGATGCACGGCCTGGACGACACCGAGGTCTCCCCGAAGCAGACCGAGGCCATGGCCGCCGCCCTGCGGGCGCATCACGCGCCGGTGGAGACCGTCTTCATTCCCGGCGTGGGGCACGGCTGGATCGGCCCCGACGCGGCCTCCACGCGCGGGGCCAGCCTGCAGGCGCTGCGGCGCACCTTCGACGCCCTGGAAACCTGGGCCCGGCGCAAGCCCTGAACCCCAAAAGAAAAGGACGGCGCCCGAGAGCGCCGTCCTAGTCGATCCGGTGGGTCTGGAGGCAGACTCGCCGGGGCCCCTGGGGAGTAGGGACGAAATCTCAGGTCGCTTCCGCGCGCCTGCCGACGAGGGTCGGATGGCGGCGGTCGGCGGAGTTGATGTTCACAGCCCGATCGACGGTGACCGTCTCCGCGTCGAACCGGCAGACGACGGTGTCTCGGAAGGCGGTCTCCGCGAAGATCCAGGTCATCTCCAGCGTCGCCGCGTCCCGCCACCGGGCGCTGGCGATCACCGGCGCGCCGCCCAGGCGGTAGCCGTGGTGCAGTTCGCGGCCCGGGATGTCGGTGCGGCCCTCGATCCAGTCCTCCCGGCCGCAGGTGACGACATAGGTCCCCGCCGCGTCGGTCATGCGGAAGGCCAATGCGTCCTGTGACGGTTCGAAGGCGACCTCGCGCACCCCGAGCGGATTGGGCGTCACCTTGAAGCGGCCCTTGGCCTGAGCCCAATCGCCCTCGATCCCCTTGGTGTCCACCCGCCGAACGGCCGGAATGGCGGCCAACCGCGCCGCGAGCCGCGCGTCGGCCGCGCCGCCGTCGAAGGGACTGTCGCGGAAGCCGGCCGGGAAGTGCCGGAAGACGTGTGGGGTCAGCCGATCGCTCTCCTCGATGGCGGCGGTGACAGCCAGGCTCGCGCCGTGCTCGGGAAAGACGATGGTCATCTGCACGAACATGCCGAGGGCCGCATAGGCGCCGTTCGGATAGGTGCGCCAATGATAGCCATAGCGCCCTTCGTCGGCGTGGCCGCGCGTGGCCGTACGTATCCATTCCGCCGGAATCAGCCGGCGACCCTCCCAGACCCCGTCCTGGGCCATCAGGACGCCCAGCTTGAGGACGTCGGCCGTCGTGCCGGTGAAGCCGTTGCCCCCCGGGTTGAACCCATCGGGGCCCACGTCCCAGGTCTCGCCGCGAATTCCCATGGGCTCAAAGAGCCGCGGGCGAAGATAGGCGTGCAACGTCTGTCCCGTCGTCCGGAACAGGATCGCCGCCAGCATGTAGCTGGCGGCGCTGGAATAGACGAAGGTCTGTCCCGGCGGGCTGACCACGGGGATTTTGAAGAATTCCGCGATCCAACTGGTGTCGATCCCGCGCCAGAGCGAGCCGCCGACCTCGGCCGCGTGTCCGGTGCGCATGGTGAGCAAGTCCTCCACCGTCATGGCGGCCAGGTTGTCGTTCACGACCGGCGGCAGCGCGTCGGGGAAGAACGAAACGACCTTGTCGCTAAGTGAAAAGGCGCCTTCCGCGATGGCCAGGCCCACGGCGCATGAGGTGAAACTCTTGACGAGCGAATGCATGATCCGCGGTCGGGTGGGACCGTAGGGCCACCACCAGGCTTCGGCGACCACCTTGCCCGCCCGGTGGAGCATCAGGCTGTGCAACTCGAGGCCGGCGGCCTCCAGATCGTCCAGGAAGGCGACCACGCGATCGGCGTCGACCCCGGTGGCGCTGGGCGCGCCGCGGGCCAGTCCGTCGGAGGTTTCGCCCTCGCGGCCTTCGCTGGCGCCTGGAATCGTCAAAGCTGGCGGCATACGCACTGGTTGGGCCGCGAATGGAAGGATTCCCCAGCGACGCCATCTCCCGAAGGATCGATACGGTTGACCGCCACCTGCGTCAATGATTTTGTATTTTTGAAAGTAGAAAAACGAAGTCATGATTCAGAGCCTTTCGCGCACCTTCCTCGGGGCCTTCGCCGGCGCGGCCCTTTGCCTGGCCCGCGCGCATCCCGCGCAGGCCGCGGCGTGCGCCGACCTCGCCGGTCTCGCGTTGCCACACGCCTCCATCCTCGCAAGCCAGGAGATCATCGGCGGGGAGTTCAAGGACGACACCCGCATCGCGGACGGCGAGACGCGCCGATACCATGATCTGCCGCCCTTCTGCCGCGTGAGGGGCGTATCGCGACCGGTTCCGGGTTCGGAGATCGGATTCGAGGTCTGGCTGCCCCTGGAAGGCTGGAGCCAGCGGCTGCATATGGTCGGCAACGGCGGCTACTCGTCGAACCTCTACTACGCCCAGATGTCGCAGCGTCTGCGCGCGCGCGACGTGGCGGTGGCGACCGACACCGGCCACCATGGCAAGGACCTCTCGTTCGGCGTCGGCCATCCGGAGAAGATCGCCGACTACGCACACCGCGCGGTCCACGAGCCGGTGGTGGCCGCCAAGCTGGTCACCGCCGCCTACTACGGAAGGCCGGCGGAGCACGCCTACTTCAGCGGGTGCTCGACGGGCGGTTACCAGGCCTTGATGGAGGCCCAGCGCTATCCCGACGACTTCGACGGCATCATCGCCGGCGCGCCTGGGAACAACCGCTCGGCGCTCAACATGGCGTTCCTGTGGAACTTCCAGGCCAACCACCGGCGGGGAGACGACGAGCACCCGATCCTCGACGCCGACAAGCTGAAGCTCGTCAACCGGGCCGCGGTCGGGCAATGCGACGCTTTGGATGGGGTGAGGGACGGCGTGATCAGCGATCCGCGTGCCTGTCGCTTCGACCTTGCATCCCTGCGATGCGGCCGAGCCGCGCCCGGCGCGTGCCTGACGGCGGAAGAGATCGCCGCCGCCCGGAAAATCTATGCGGGCCCGCGCGATCCGCGGACGCACGCCCAGATCTATCCCGGCTATCCCTTCGGCGCCGAAGGGGTCATGGCCTCGGCCCGTGACGAGCACCCCGGCTGGACGGGCTATTGGGCCGATCCCGATCATCCCGACCAGCCGCAGCGGGTCGACTTCTTCCGGCAGTGGGTCTTTGAAGACCCGAAGTGGAATTGGTGGAGCTTCGACTGGAGCCGCGATCCCGCCCGGGTGCGCGCGAAGATCTCGGCCACGTTCGACGCCGACAATCCGGACCTCAGGGCCTTCGAACGGCGGGGCGGCAAGCTGATCATATTCATGGGGTGGGCCGATCCGGTCGGCGCGCCGCCCGAAGCGATCAACTACTTCCAAGCGATGCGCGCCGCGACACCCGGGGCCGACGGCTTCGCCAGGCTGTACATGGTTCCGGGCATGGCCCACTGCGCGGGCGGTCCCGGCGCAACCAACATGTCGTCCGCCACACGGGATTCGGAACCGCCCGTAGGCGATGCGCGACATGACATGGCGCTGGCGCTGCAGGATTGGGTGGAACAGGGCCGAGCGCCGGGGGTGCTGTTCGCCACCCACTATGCGGGGGGCGGCGCGCCTCGAACGGTCGCCTTCCAGCGTCCGCTATGTCCCTATCCGCAAGTGGCCCGCTACCGGGGCGGCCCGTCCGCGGAAGCGTCCAGCTTCGCCTGCGCGGCGCCAAAGCCGGCCCGCAAACACTGATCATGCCCTTCAAAATCCTGCTGCTGCGCGCCCACCGCTGGACCGGCCTCATCGTCGTCCTGCTCGTCATCGTTCAGGGGGTGACGGGGACCGCCATCGCCTTTCGGCACGAGCTGAACCGGCTCATCCACCACGAGGCCCTGGTGGTCGCGCCGTCTGCTGCCCCGACGCCCCTGGCTGCCGTGGCCGCCGCCGGCAAGGCCGCCTTTCCGGGCCGAAAGCTGACCCGCATCGACTTTCCCGTCACGCCGGACGACGCCTATCTCGTCCGCCTGGAGACGCCGACCGGCGCGATCGGCTACGCCGCTGTCGATCCCGCCACGGCTCGCGTCACCCGCAAGGGCCCGCTGGCGGCCTGGCCGGTGGAATGGCTTTACCAGCTGCACATGAGCCTGCTCTCCGGCGACGCGGGCGAACGCGTGGTGGGCTTCACCGGCCTTGGCCTGCTGTTCATGGCGCTGACCGGGCCCTTCGTCTGGTGGCCGGGCGGTCTGGCGCGCGTCGGCCGGTCCCTCGCGGTCAACCTGCGCGCCGGCGCCTGGCGCGGCGCCCGCGACCTGCACCGTCTCGCCGGGGTCCTGGCGGCGCCGGTGCTGCTGATCAGCGCCACGACCGGGCTGTTGATGGCCTGGCAGCCCTGGCTCGCCCCGGCGGTGAACTTGGTCGCGCCGGTGTTGGAGAGCCCGGCCCCCAAGCCGGGGCCGGGCCCCTGCGCCAAGCGGCGCGGCCTCGACGAAGCGGTGGCCGCCGCGGCCCTGCGCCGACCGGGACAGATCATCAAGAGCGTTCGCTTCCCGGGAAAGGGCGGCAAGGTCGTGGCAGTCTATTTCCGCGCCCTCCACACCGCCGATCTGCGCGCCACCGACCACGTCTGGGTGGACGCCTGTTCAGCGGCTGTCCTGCGGGAGATGGGGGCGCTGAGCGAGCCCGCAGGCTCGCGCTTCTTCAACGGCCTGCTCTGGATCCACACCGGTCAGTGGCTGGGGATCGTGGGCCGTGGGCTCGTCCTTCTGGCGGCGGCGCTGGCCGCAGGCCTGGGAATTAGCGGGGCCGTGCAGTGGGTGACGCGCACCGCGCGAGCGCGCCGCAATCGCGCCCAGCGCGCGGCCAAGGAGGCCTAGCATCCCAGTGGCGGGCGATCAGGTCCGGAAGAGGATGCAGGTGGGGCTGCCGACTTGCGCCGCCTGCGCCGGGCGCCCCAGGAGGCCATCGGTCCCCACGGCGAGCGCCGTGATGGTGTCGCTGTCCTCGTTGGCGGAATAAAGCGTCCGGCCGTCGGGCGACAGGGTGACGAACCGCGGGGTCTTGCCGCCGCAACNNGAAGACGCCGATCGTGTCGGCGCCGCGGTTCGAGGCGTAGACGAAGCGGCCGTCGCCGGAGACCTCGATTTCGCTGGCCCGGCTGTCGCCGGTGAAGCTGTCGGTCAGCGACGGGAGGACCTGGAACGGCGCCAGCGCCCCGCTCGCCGGCTCAAAGGCGAACGCCTCGATTGTGGAATTGAGTTCGTTCAATACATAGGCGAAGCGTCGCGCCGGATGGAACGCCACATGCCGCGGGCCCGCGCCCTCCTGCGCTTTCGCCGCGCCGGCTAGCCGCAGTTTCCCTGCCGCGTCCAGGGTATAGGTTTCGATCACGTCGCGGCCCTTGTCGGGAACCACTACGAAACGGCCGGACGGATCGAACGCCACCTGGTGAGGCTTGGGGAATGGCTGCTCGACCCGGTGCGGGCCTAGCTTGCCCTTTAGGACTACGACGTCGGCCAGCCCGCCGAGCGCGCCGTCCGGCTGG
>PLEH01000296.1 GCA_003136395.1 Phenylobacterium sp. | reverse complement strand
CGCGGACGTCGGGGTAGATCGTGAACGCGTCGAAGTCGATCATCGTCATGACGGTGTCTAGGTGCATCGCCGAGCGGCGCTCGGGGAGGTCGAGCGCGATCACGAGCTTCGCGGCGCCGGCCTCGAAGGCGCGCTCGGCGGCCTGGCGTTCCTGGGCCGCGTCGATAGCGCGCTGGCGGGCGGCGCGTTCTTCGGCGGAGAGCCCGTCCACGGGCGCGCCTGCAGGGCGCGGCGCGGCCGGGGCTGCGGGCCTCGGCTCGAACAGGCGCTTTTCAGCGGAGGAGGGCGCAGCCAGGTTGCCGCCGCCCGGGAGGTGGGTGCGCGCGCGCTTGGTCTCGACGACCACCGTCTTGGAACGGCCGTGGCTGAAGCTCTGCTTCACCGTGCCGGCGCTGACCGATCCAGCCCCGCGAGGCTTGAGGGTCAGGGGCTGGCGCCCGCCGGGGGCGGGGGGACGGCCGTTGTTGTTCTCGTCGCTCATGCGCTCGCTTTACTCGTCAGCCGGCGGACCCGGCCAAAGGATCGATTGTCAAACCGGGGCGCCTCCGATGGAGGTGCTCCGGTTCTCGGTTTGCCGTCTTCCCCACGCGAAAACAAACGGAGGCGAAAACAGCGGCGACGGGACAATGTCCCGTTCGCCTCTATGGCTCCTCGCGCCAACTCTCAGGAAGGAGCGGGCAAAAGCCCGACAGCCGAAGAGCGTCCTGCGCCCAACGATCGGCGGCTCGCCCCGCAAGGAAGGCGGTGTGTATCACATTCTCCGCGCCTAAGGCCAAACCCAATTCGGCTGCGTCAAAGACCCCGAATATCGGCGTCGGCGGCGATTGCTTTCGGGTCTTGCCCCAGAGCTTGCGGCGGCCGTCCGCGGCGCCGTCAGACGCCTCGATCAGCCAAGCGACCTTACCCACGGTGATCGCGGCTGAGACCTTCTCGAATCCGGAGGTAAGGTCGCCCGAGCGGCGCGCAAGCCCCAGCCCCGACAAAAGCCGGCGTTTCAGCAGGCTTTCCACCAGGTTGGCGAGGTCGGGCGGGGCCTGGACCTTGGCCTTGGCGGCGCGGGCGAAGAGGCCCTTCTTCGCCGCCGTCTCCACGGACGCGCGGTCGGCGGCCACCCAGAGACCCCGGCCCGGCAGCTTGCGCGCCAGGTCAGGGGCCACCAGACCGCCCGGACCGGACACAAAGCGGATCAGGCGCGCCTCATCCATCACCTCGCCGGTGACGATATCCCGCCGCTCGCGCTCGGCGGCGGCGAGGGTTGATGCACGCGGCTCACTCATATTCCGGAATAAGCACCGAGCGAATCCTCTAGGCGTCCTGAGCTTCGCCGGCGGCTTCGGCCTCGGCGAAGACCTCCGAGTCCTCGAGGGCCTCTTCCTCCGGTTCGGGCTCCGGTTCCGGCGGCGCCTCGATCCAGCCCATGGCGACACGGGCGCGCATGATCAGCGCCTCCGCATCCGCCGGCTCCAGGCCGAAGGCCTCCAGTATGCCGGTTTCGCGGACGCGCTCGCCATTCTTGGTCTCGAACCAGCCGCGCAGGTCGTCGGGGACCAGATCGGCGAGGTTTTCGACGGTCTTCACGTCGCCTTCTCCCAGCGCGACCGCGATCGGCAGCGTCACGCCCTCGATCTCCAGCAGGGCGTCTTCCACGCCCAGCTCGACGCGCTTGGCGTCGAATTCGGCGGCGATCTTGTCCAGGAAGTCGGTGGCCCGGGCCTGGATCTCGGCGCCGGTGTCCTCGTCGAAGCCCTCGATGGAGGCGATCTCGGAGACGTCCACATAGGCCACGTCTTCCACCGTCGCGAAGCCTTCGGTGACCAGCAGCTGGGCGATGACCTCGTCCACGTCGAGCGCTTCCTGGAAGAGAGCCGTGCGCTCGGCGAACTCGCGCTGGCGGCGCTCGCTCTCCTGGCTCTCGGTCATGATGTCGATCTGCCAGCCGGTCAGCTGGCTGGCGAGGCGCACGTTCTGGCCGCGGCGGCCGATGGCGAGCGAAAGTTGCTCGTCCGGGACGACGACTTCGACCCGCTCGTCCTCCTCGTCCATGACGACCTTGGAGACTTCGGCCGGCGCGAGCGCGTTGACGATGAAGGTCGCCTCGTCCGGGCTCCACTGGATGATGTCGATCTTCTCGCCCTGCAGCTCGGCGACCACCGCCTGGACGCGGGAACCGCGCATGCCGACGCAGGCGCCGACCGGGTCGATGGATGAGTCATTGGAGACCACCGCCATCTTGGCGCGGCTGCCCGGGTCGCGGGCCACGGCGCGGATCTCGATGACCCCGTCGTAGACCTCCGGCACTTCCTGGGCGAACAGCTTGGCCATGAAGCCGCCGTGCGCGCGGGAGAGCAGGATCTGCGGGCCCTTGGTCTCGCGGCGGACGTCGTAGATGTAGCAGCGGATGCGGTCGCCGATGTTGAAGTTCTCGCGCGGGATCGACTGGTCGCGCCTGGCGATGCCTTCGCCGCGACCGAGGTCGACGACGATGTTGCCGTATTCCACGCGCTTGACGACGCCGTTGACGATCTCGCCGACGCGATCCTTGAACTCCTCGAACTGGCGCTCGCGCTCGGCCTCGCGGACCTTTCCGGTCACCACCTGGCGGGCCATCTGGGTCTGCACCCGGCCGAACTCGAAGGGCGGCAGGATTTCCTCGTAGGTCTTGCCGACCACGGCTTCCTTGTCGGTGCGCTTGGCGTCCGACAGGCGAAGGATGCCCTGCGGCTCCTCGGCCGGAACCTCTTCGCCGTCCTCGCCCACCACCGTTCCGTAGTTGGCGTCGTCGGCCACCACGGTGATCACTCGCTTGACGATGACCTCGCCGGTCTTCTGGTCGATGTTGACCCGGATGTCGTGCTCGGCGCCGTAGCGGGCGCGCGCGCCCTTCTGGATCGCTTCCTCGATCGCCTCGATGACGATCTCGCGGTCGATGGACTTTTCGCGCGCGACCGCGTCGGCGATCTGCAGCAGCTCAAGCCGGTTGGCGGAAATGCCTGTGAGGCTCATGGGATTTTCCCTCTTACTCGGAAGTCTGTGTCTGGGTTTCGGATTGCAGGCGGGCCGCGCGAACCTCGGCGCCCCGCTTCATCAGTTGATCGGTCAGGACAAGCTTGGCCTCGACGATCCAGGCGAATGGGATCAGCGCGGTCTCTTCCTCGCCCTCGAGGTCGACGGCGACCTGGCCGTCCTCGACGCCCGCCAGCATGCCCTTGAAGCGCTTGCGCCCCTCGGCCAGGCGGTCGAGCTCGAGGCGCGCCTCATAGCCCTGGTAGGCCGCGAAGTCGGCCAGCCGGGTCAGTGGGCGGTCGATGCCGGGCGAGGACACTTCCAGCGTATATTCGCCGGCGATCGGGTCGGCGGCGTCCATGATCTCGGAGATGGCCCGCGAAAGCCGCGCGCAGTCCTCGACGTTCATGTCGCCGTCGGAGGGCCGCTCGGCCATGATCTGCAGGCGCCGCGCATGCTCGCCGCCCATCAGGCGCAGGCGCACGATGGCGTACCCAGCCGCCTCGGCCACGGGGTCGAGCAGCTCCAGCAGGTTCTGATCCTCGGCGGTTTTCCCACGCATGGGCCTTGGCCTGGTCTCCGGCAAAGAAAAGAGCGGCCGGGCCGGAGCCCGCCGCTCGTAGGCGCCATACAGCGCTAACGGACGATGTTGAGGGGAATATAGGCGAGGCGGAGGGGTTTGTCAGCCCTTTCGACTCAGGCGCGGAGTCGCCTAGGTCTCGACGCCGATCCGGCGGCTCTCAAGATATTCCCGCGCGTTGCGGAGAACCTCGTCGCGGAGCGCCTTATCGGAAAGCTTGGCTGCAAAGCTCTTGTCGAGCCAGACACCGGACAAATCCATCTGCACCGAGAGCGGTGTGGTCACGAGCGGCTCGATGAACACGAAGAACTGCCGGCCCGCCTTCTTGAGGCAAACCGTATTCCGACCTTGCCAACGCGCATCGTAACCGTCGCCGGTCAGCGTTGGTTTGAACAGATTTCCGAACATGCCATCTCAATCCCGATGGGGCATCTTCAGATGCTCCCCGCCCCTTAAACCTCATGGTCATGATGCGAGCCTGCGCCCTTCCATTCACTCCCCTCTTGCTCGTCATGGCCCGGCTTGTCCGGGCCACCCATGGTCTCGGGAGAACGGGATTGCCACTGGCGGCGCCACCGCGTTCCCTTCTTCATCGCGGAGATCTTGGGTCGCCCGGACAAGCCGGGCGATGACGAGCTTTGGAGGTGGGATTGAACGCGGTCTACATCATGGCGAGCCGCAAACATGGAACGCTCTATATCTTCGTGACCAGCGAGCTCTTGAACCGCACCGCCCAGCACCGGGAGGGCGCCATGGACGGCTTCACCAAGCAGTACGGAGTGAAGCGCCTCGTCTGGTACGAATGGCACGACGAGATCGAGGCGGCGATCCATCGCGAGAAACGGCTGAAGAAGTACAAGCGCGAGTGGAAGATCAATCTGATCGAGCGCGACAACCCCGATTGGAACGATCTCTTCCCGCAGTTCTTCGTCGAAGACGGCCCGCTGTCGCACCTGCAACCCCGGGAAGCGCCGATGTAGCGCCTTTCCCCCCGACCCGAGATAGTCCACAGAGCGCGCCGTCCCTCATGTGTGTCTGAAGGCCAGCTCTCCATGGACCTCTCCAAGATCCCCGTCGGCGTGAACCCGCCCTATGACGTCAACGCCATCATCGAGATCCCGCAGGGCGGCGAGCCGGTGAAGTACGAGATCGACAAAGAGTCCGGCGCGCTGTTCGTCGACCGCTTCCTGCACACGGCGATGTTCTATCCGGGCAACTACGGCTTCATCCCGCACACGCTGGCCGACGACGGCGACCCCTTGGACATCATCGTGGTGGGGCAGACCCCGGTGGTCCCGGGCGCGATCATTCGCGCGCGGCCTATCGGCTGTCTGATGATGACCGACGAGGCCGGCGGCGACGAGAAGGTGCTGGCAGTGCCGGTGGACGCGCTGCATCCGTTCTACACGGGCGTGGACAGCTGGCGTTCGTTGCCCGGCATCCTGACCGAGCAGATCGCCCACTTCTTCCAGCACTACAAGGACCTGGAAAAAGGCAAGTCGGTGAAGATCACCGGCTGGGCCGAGCCGGAACAGACCGCCGACCTGATCCGGGCTGCGATCCAGCGCTACAAGGACGCCGCCTAGGCCCGCACGAAATCCAGGAACACCGGCGCGCAGTCGCCCAGGCGTTTTTCCTCGTAGCGGGTGGTGATGTGGTCGGTGGGTGGGCCGCGCCAGTCGTCCGCGCGTTCGGCCGTCCAGCGAAACCCCGGATTCGCCAGGAACAGCGCCAGCGCCCAGTTCACATAGTGGGCCACGTCGCTGGCGAACCGCAGCTGGCCGCCGGGCTTCAGCAGGCGGGCGAGCTCGGCCACCGTCTGCGCCTGGATGACCCGGCGCTTGTGGTGGCGCGTCTTGGGCCAGGGGTCGGGGAAGAGCACGAAGGCGCGGTCCAGGCAGGCGTCGGGCAGGTTGGCCATCAGCTCGCGGGCGTCGCCGTCGAGGACGCGCACGTTGGTGAGACGGGCCTCGTCGATGTGGCGCAGCGCGCTGGCCACGCCGTTCTGGAAGGGCTCGGCGCCGATGATCAGGACGTCAGGATGAAGGGCGGCCTGCGCGGCCATGTGCTCGCCGCCGCCAAAGCCGATCTCCAGCCAGACCGCGGCCGCCTCCGGCATGAGCGTGCGCGGATCGAACGGTCCGGCCGGCGGGCGCAGGCCCGGCAGCAGGGTCTCCATCAGCGCGGCCTGCCTGGGCTTGATGGTGCGGGTCTTCAGGCGGCCGTAGGAGCGTAGCGGCGGGTGAGCGTCGGACATCGGCCGCTTCTAGCGCACCCGCGCGCGTATGGGGATCAGGCCAGCCTCTTCAGCTCGTCCGCCAGGTCAGGGCGTTCCCAGGAGAAGCCGCCCTGGTTGTCGGGCTGGCGGCCGAAGTGGCCGTAGGCCGCGGTGCGGGCGTAGATCGGCCGGTTGAGCTGCAGGTGCTCGCGGATGGCCCTGGGCGTCGCGCCGCCGACCATCTCGGGCAGGATCAGCTCCAGCTTCGCCGGGTCGATCTCGCCGGTGTCGTGCAGGTCGACGTAGAAGGAGAGCGGCTGGGCCACCCCGATCGCGTAGCTGATCTGGATGGTGCACTTCTTGGCCAGGCCCGAGGCCACGACGTTCTTGGCCAGATAGCGGCAGAGATAGGCCGCCGAGCGGTCGACCTTGGTCGGGTCCTTGCCGGAGAAGGCGCCGCCGCCGTGCGGGGCCGCGCCGCCGTAGGTGTCGACGATGATCTTGCGGCCGGTCAGGCCCGCGTCGCCGTCCGGCCCGCCGATCTCGAAGCGGCCGGTGGGATTGACGTGCCATTTGGTCTTCTTGGTGATCAGGCCGGCCGGGAAGACGGCTTCCACATAGGGCCGGATGACCCCTTCGATGCGCTTGGGCGTGGCCATGTGCAGGCCGATGCGCTTCTTGTGCTGGGTCGAGACGACGATCTGCAGCACCTCGACGGGGCGGCCCTCCTCGTAGCGCAGGGTGACCTGGCTCTTGGCGTCGGGCTCGAGAACCGAGCATTCGCCGGAGTGGCGGACCTCGGCCAGGCGCTTCAGGATGTCGTGGCTGTACTGCAGGGTGGCCGGCATCAGCGAGGGCGTCTCGTCGACGGCGTAGCCGAACATGATCCCCTGGTCGCCGGCGCCCTCGTCCTTGTTGTCCTTGGCGTCGACGCCCTGGGCGATGTGGGCCGACTGCGGGTGCAGGTAACAGGCGTACTTGGCCTTGGCCCAGTGGAAACCCTTCTGTTCGTAGCCGATGTCCTTGATCGCCTGGCGGACCTTGTCCTCAAGCCCGCGGACGATGTCCTTGGTGAGCTGCTTGTTCTCGGCCTTGGAGCCGCCCGGACGCCCGGCGCGGACTTCGCCGGCCAGCACGATGCGGTTGGTGGTTACGAGCGTCTCGCAGGCCACCCGGGCCTCGGGCTCGGCGGACAGGAAGGCGTCGACCACGGTGTCGGAGATGCGGTCGGCGACCTTGTCCGGGTGACCCTCGGACACGCTTTCGGACGTGAAGATGTAGTTGGAACGGCTCAAGGCTCTGGCTCCGGGAAGGGCCGCCCTCGCAAGGCGGCGGCCATTAGGGTCGGCAAGCGTATAAAGATATCTTTATGTCCCGCCAAGCCCGCATTTGAGGCGCGTTGTTAAGGGGAGGCTCGACCGTTTCCTAGGGGCTGACTCTTAAGATTCCACCGCATCCGGCTCGCCGGCCATGGCGCGGACCAGGTCGAGAATCTTGCGGCGGACCTTGCCTCGGGCGATCTTCGGGAAAACGGCGGCGAGCTCGATGCCCTCGGGCGTCAGCAGGAAGTCCTGCATGGATTCGCGCGGCAGGTTGGAGCCAGGCGCCTCATGGACGTCGCCGAGGCCCTCGTAGAAATAGCTGATGTTGGTGGAGAGCGCTCGGCTCATCTCCCACAGCTTCGAGGCGCTCACCCGGTTGGCGGCGCGTTCGTACTTCTGCACCTGCTGGAAGGTCAGGCCGATGGACTCGGCCAGGCGCTCCTGGCTGATCCCCAGCTCCTTGCGGCGCATCCTGATCCGCAGGCCGACGTGGCGGTCGACGGGGTTCGGGCCCTGCGCGGACTTTTCCGGCTTGTCCATGTATCTCCCGTTGAAACGTCGTCGGACAAGCGAAGCGCCAGACGCTGTCGGAATTTAGTCCGCGCCGCGGAATTACGGTCGGCGAACGCGGCCGGCCAGCGCCGCCAAGCCAGACATAAGGACCATGACGGCGAACCCGATGTCACCTGATTGGGAAAACGGCGTCATTTCAAGTGCGGATGGCAGCGGTGCGTCAATAACCCCCAGCCCGCCGAGGCCCAGCCGGGCGCCGGGCAAGACCCGTCCGTAGGCGTCGATCACCGCGGAGGCGCCGGTGGGCGTCGCCCGCACGATCGGCAGGCCTTCCTCGATGGCGCGGTAGCTGGCGATGTTGAGGTGTTGCAGGGGGCCGGAGCCGCCGCCAAACCAGGAATCGTTGGAGATGTTGAGGATCCAGGCCGGCCTGAGGCCGCTCTTCGCCGCGCCTTGCCGGGTGACGCCCGGAAACAGGGCCTCATAGCAGATCAGCACCTGGACGGCCGGGACGCCCCAGGGCGCGATGGGCTGGGAGACAGGCCCCGCGCTGAAGTCGTCGGGCATGTGGACGAGGCTGCGGAATCCGACCTTTGTGGCGAGCTCGCCGGCCGGCATGTATTCGCCGAAGGGCACCAGATGGTGCTTGTCGTAGACCCCGGTGACCCGCAGGCCCTCGCCTTCGCGGCGGAAGGCCACGAGGCTGTTGAAGTAGCGGACCTGGCCGGCCACACCTTGCTCGGGGGGCCCGACCTCGGCGCGATTGGCGCCCATCAAGAGCGTCTGGCCCGGCGCCACGGCGTCGCGGAGCCGCCCGGCGTAGGGCGAGCCCGGCGCGATCAGCTCGTCGATCACCGCGGGCAGCGCGCCCTCCGGCCAGATGACGATGGCCGGCTGGACGGCGGCCGGGCGGGTGGTCAGGCTGACGTAGGTGTCGAAGACCGCGCCGAGGTTTTCCGGCTTCCACTTGTTCTTCTGGTCGATGTTGGCCTGCACGACCCGGATCATCGGCGCGCCGGGGCGCGGGCGCGTGGCGTGCTCCAGCCGCCAGGCGCCGAAACCATAGAGGCCGGCCAGGGCCAGGACGGCCAGGCCCAGCGCCGGAACCTTCCCCCGCCAGCCGCCGGCCCGCGCCAACACCGCGGGAGCCGCGGCGATGACCAGCGTGATCCAGGTGAGGCCATAGGCGCCGACGATCGCGGCGGCTTGCGACGGCGGCGATCCGGCCGCCCAGGTCTCGCCCGGCAGATCCCACGGCAGTCCGGTCAGCACATGGCCTCGCAGCCACTCGAAGCCCGCCAGGCAACCGGCGAACACCAGGATGCGGGCCATGCCCCGTGGCTTGAGGGCGCGATGTACGAGCGCCGCGCCGGCCCAGAACAGCGCCAGGCCGCCGGCCATCAGGATGAGCGCGAAGGGCGCCATCCAGCCCTGCTCCCTGGCGTCGACCATGAAGGGCTCGGTGATCCACCACATGCCCACCGAGAAATAGCCCACCCCGGCCAGCCAGCCCCGGAAGAGGGCCGAACGCAGGGGCCGCGGGCCCTCCGCGTCGACCAGCGCCAGCAGCAGCGCGTAGCCCAGCAGTCCCGGCACGAAGCCGAACGGCGGATGGGCCAGACCGGCCGCCAGGCCCGCCAGCAGCGCCAGTCCTCGTCCCGCCCACCCGCGCGTCCAGGCCATGGACGAGCTCAGAGGTGGGATCTGGCGGGCGGGCCGACGAGGCGGCGCACGCGCACCCGCTTCACCCGCCGGGGGTCGGCCGACAGCACCTCGATGGTGAAACCGCCGGGGTGGTCGACCACCTCGCGCCGCTGCGGCACCCGGCCGGCCAGCGCATTGACCAGGCCGGCGACCGTGTCGATTTCTTCGTCGAGGTCGGGCGGGGCGAGGTCGACTCCGTCGCCGAGCGCGGCCTCCAGGTCCTCCAGCGGCGTGCGGCCGTCGATCACCCAGCCGTCGCCGTCCTGCTTGATGGGGGCGTGCCCGTCCTCGGCCGCGTCGTCGTGCTCGTCGGAGATCTCGCCGACCAGGGTCTCCAGCAGGTCCTCCAGGGTGACCAGGCCGTCGGTGCCGCCGAACTCGTCGATGACCAGCGCCATGTGGGTCTGCTCGGCGCGCATCTGGCCGAGCAGCTCGGAGGCCCGCATGGAGGCCGGGACATAGAGCACCTGGCGCACCAGGTTGTGACGGCCGGCGAGCACGTGGTCGGTCGGACGAGGCTTGGGGGTCTTCCGGGCCAAGAGCTTGAAGACATCCTTCACGTGGACCACGCCGACCGGATCGTCGAGGGTCTCGCGGTAGACCGGCATGCGGCTGTGCTCAGCCTCGACGAAGCGGGCGGTGAGTTCCGCGAAGGAGCAGGACCGATCGATGGCGACGATGTCGGCGCGGGGCTTCATGACGTCGTCGACCCGCAGGTCCTGGAAGGCGCGGGCCTGGCTGACCAGCTCGCCGGTGGCCGCTGTAGGCGGCTCCGGCGCCTCGGAATCGACCTCCGTCACACCGCGCCGGAAGCGGTCGAACAGGGCCAGCAATCCCCAGCTCCTGTGGTGACGCTCACCGCTGGACGGGGACGGCTCAGGCGCTGGGACGGGGTCGGTCATGGTCTCCTTCACCAGTCAGGTAGGGATCAGGGATCCCCAGCCCGGCCAGCACCGCGCGCTCCAGGTCTTCCATCTCGTCGGCCTGCGCATCGCTCATGTGGTCATATCCTAGAAGGTGCAGAACCCCATGCGCCACCAGATGCTGCAGGTGGTGCGCCAGCGGCTTGCCCTGTTCGCGGGCTTCTCGGGCGCAGACACCGTAGGCCAGGGCGATGTCGCCCAGGAAGCGTTCGGGATTCTGCGGGGCTGGAAACGACAGCACGTTGGTCGGCTGGTCCTGCTGGCGGAAACGGCGGTTGAGGTCCTTGATGGACACGTCGTCGGTGAGCAGCAGCGTCACGCCCTCGCCCACGGCGCCCTCGGACGCGAGCGTCGCCTCTGCCGCCTCCAGCACCAGGGCTTCGGCGTTGGCCAGGGCCTCCGTCCAGGCCGGGTCTTCGACCTCGATGTCGGTCAAACCGCCGTTCCTGATTGAGATTGGCCCGCCTTGGCCGCCTCGGCGTCGTAGGCGCGCACGATGCGCTCGACGAGGGGATGACGGACCACGTCCTCGGCGGTGAAGCGGGTGACGCCGATGCCCTTCACCCCCTCCAGCAGGCCCACGGCGTGGGCGAGGCCGCTGTCGCGGATATTGACCAGGTCGATCTGGGTCGGGTCGCCGGTGACCACCATTCGCGCGCCCTCGCCAAGCCGGGTCAGCACCATCTTCATCTGCAGGCGTGTGGCGTTCTGAGCCTCGTCGACGATGATGAAGGCGTGCGCGAGCGTGCGGCCGCGCAGGAAGGCGATGGGGGCGACCTCGATCTCGCCTTTCTCGCGGCGGCGGCGCAGCTGCTCGGCGCCCAGGATGTCGGTGAGCGCCTCCCAGACCGGCGCCATGTAGGGATCGACCTTCTCGGTAAGGTCGCCGGGCAGGAAGCCGAGACGTTCGCCCGCCTCGACCGCGGGACGGCTGACGATCAGCCGATCGACCTCGCCTCGCAGCAGCAGGCCAGCCCCGTGCGCCACGGCCAGGAAAGTCTTGCCGGTGCCGGCGGGGCCGAGGCCGAAGACCAGCTCGTTCTTCGCCAGCGCCTGCAGATACTCCGCCTGCATCTTGGTCTTGGGCGCCACCTGGCCGCGGCGGCCGACGGGAAGCGCGCCCGGGCCCGCGCCGCCGGAGCGCGCATTGCCGATGGCCACGCGCACGTCGGACTCGGCGATGTCGAGGCCCTGGTCGGCGCGTTCGGCGATGGCCTGGACGGCCTTCTTGGCCTGGGCGCGGCCCTTCGAGTCGCCGGTGAGCGAGACGCCGCCCCCGGGGGTCTCCACCAGCACGTCGAAGGCGTCCTCGATCAGGGCGGCATGGCGGGAGTGAGCGCCGGCCACCGCGCGCGCGGCCGCGTCGGAAAGGTTGATGAATTCAGGCGCGCGGCTCACGCGGGCTCCAGTTCCTCGGTCGCGAGCGCGCCGGCCAGACTCATTCGGGCGGCGGACTCGATCCGAACGGGAACGATCTGGCCGATCAGACGATCCGGCGCGGTGGCGTGGACCGCCTGAAGATAGGGGCTGCGGCCGATCAGCTGGCCGGGATGACGGCCGGGGCGTTCGAACAGCACCGGCAGGACCTTACCGACCTGGCTCGCATTGAAGCCCCGCGCCTGCTCGTCCAGCAGGGCGTTGAGGCGCGCCAGCCGCTCGTCCTTGATGGCCTCGTCCACCTGGCTCGGCATGGCCGAGGCCGGCGTGCCCGGACGGCGGGAATATTTGAAGGTGAAGGCGGTGGCGTAGTTCACCTGGCGCACCAGGCTGAGCGTCGCCTCGAAGTCGCTCTCCCGCTCGCCGGGGAAGCCGACGATGAAGTCGCCGCTGATCGCCATGTCGGGCCGGGTGGCGCGGATTTTCTCGATCAGGCGCACGTAGCTCTCGGCCGTGTGGGCGCGGTTCATGGCCTTGAGGACTCTGTCGCTTCCGGACTGCACCGGCAGGTGCAGGTAGGGCATGAGCGCGTCGACCTCGGCGTGGGCGGCGATCAGGGCGTCGTCCATGTCGCGCGGGTGGCTGGTGGTGTAGCGGATGCGGTCGAGGCCGGGGATCGCCGCCAGGCGCCGCACCAGCGCGGCCAGGCCGCCATCACCGGCGTAGGCGTTGACGTTCTGGCCCAGCAGCGTGACTTCGCGCACGCCTTGGGCTGCCAGGTCGCGGGCCTCAGCCTCGATGGTATCGGGCGAACGCGACCACTCGGGGCCCCGCGTGTAGGGCACCACGCAGAAGGTGCAGAACTTGTCGCAGCCCTCCTGCACGGTCAGGAACGCCGTGACGCCGGTGGCGTGCCGGCCGGCGGGGGCGAGCGCGTCGAACTTCTCTTGCGGCTCGAAGTCGGCCGAGAGCCGCTCGCCGCGGGCGCGGTGGGTGCGCGCGATCAGCTCCGGCAGCTGGTGATAGGCCTGCGGCCCCACGACCAGGTCCACGGCGGGCTGGCGGCGCATGATCTCCTCGCCCTCGGCCTGGGCGACGCAGCCGGCGACGGCGATGGTCATCCGCGAACCGCCGTCGGCCAGGCGCTCGTCGCGCATCTCCTTGAGCTTGCCGAGTTCGGAATAGACCTTCTCGGTGGCTTTCTCGCGGATGTGGCAGGTGTTCAGCACCACCAGGTCCGCCCCGTCTGGCGTGTCTGTGATCGCATAGCCCAGCGGAGCCAGGACGTCGGCCATCCGCTCGCTGTCATAGACGTTCATCTGACAGCCGTAGGTCTTGATGAAGAGGCGCTTGGAGGGCGCCCCCTTTGAGGGTGTCTGGTCGGACATGGCTGGGGTTATGGGGTTGAGGGACGAAGGGCGCAAGTTTCCCGCCCGTGGCGCCGTCTTGCTTTTTGATCGGCTCTGAAACCGGATCGACGCCTCGGCATTCAACGACTGTCACGCTGCAGCTTGATGAGTCTGCCCATGCGATCCGCTGAAGAGTGCCTGGCCAAGGCGACCGAGTTCTCCGCGCTGGCGGAGCGATTTGAGGGCCGAACGCGAGACACCTTGCTGTTCATCGCGCGGACCTGGCTGGGCGAAGCGCAGACGGACGAGCCCGGTCACGGGCGCCTCGCCGAGACCGACCGCGCTCAGTGAAGCGAGACTAGTCGTCGATCGGCACGCCGTAGAGCTCGAGGCGGTGATCCACGAGCCGGTAGCCGAGCTTGCGGGCGATGGCTTCCTGCAGGGCCTCGATCTCGGCGTCGACGAATTCCACGACCTTGCCGGTCTTCATGTCGATCAGGTGGTCGTGGTGCTGGTCGGGGTGCTCCTCGTAGCGGGAGCGGCCGTCGCGGAAGTCGTGGCGGGTGATGATGCCGGCCTCGTCGAACAGGCGCACCGTGCGGTAGACCGTGGCGATGGAGATGTGCGGATCGATGGCATGGGCGCGGCGGTGCAGTTCCTCGACGTCGGGGTGGTCGTGGGCCTGGGAGAGCACGTGGGCGATCACCCGGCGCTGCTCGGTCATGCGCATGCCCTTTTCGATACACAGCTTTTCGATGCGATCGGACACGGCCCGCTCCAACTCCTGTTCGGCGAGGATAGGTCTAAGCGGCGGCGGCGTTAAGGTCGAGGCGCATCACCAGGGCGTCGGTGAACCCGTCCGGACCGCGGTCGTAGTAGGACTTGCGCAGGCCTGTGGGCGCAAAACCCATCAGGCCGTAGAGCGCGATGGCGCCGTCGTTGTCCACGGCCACCTCCAGGAAGGCCTGCGCCGCGCCGGCCTCGCGCGCCTGGTCGAGCCCGGCGATCATCAGCGCCAGCGCCACGCCGCGCCGGCGCGCGGCGGGGGTGACGCCCACCGTCAGGATCTCCACCTCGCCGGCGGCGACGCGGCACAGGATGACGCCTAGCGGCGTCTCGTCTTCGGCCAGGAAGCCGAAGATGCCCTCGCCCTCCAGCAGGTCGGCGAACTCGTCCTCGCGCCAGGCCTTGGCCTCGAAGGCCCGGGCGTGAGCCTGGGCCATGGCCGCGCACTCGGCGGCGGTGGCGCGCAGGAGCTTCATGCCGGCAGCTTGGCGTCGGGCGCGCGCAGATAGAGCGGCTTCAGCGGCGCGGGTTCGCGGCCGGCGGCCAGGCGCGCCACAGTGCGCGCGTCGGCGCCCTCGGCGGGGACGATCCTGGCGGCGGGCGAAAGGTCGGCGAGCAGGGCCGCGCCGGACCCCACCAGGGTGAAGGGCTGGCCCTGCGACAGCTCCGCCAGGCGCGCGGCGGCGACCTCGGCGGTGAGCGCGTCCGGCGCCATGAGCGCGCGGCCGTCCTCGAAGGCCTGCAGGTAGAGCTGGCCGCGGCGGGCGTCGATGGCCGGGAAGACCAGGCGGCCAGAGTCCTGGCCAGCCTCGGCGGCCAGGGCCTCCAGCGTGCCGATGCCGACGGCGGGCAGATCGAGGGCGAGCGCCAGGCCCTTGGCGAAGGCGATACCGACGCGCAGGCCGGTGAAGGAACCGGGACCGACCGTGACGGCGATGCGGCCGAGCTTGTCGAAGGCCAGGTCCGCCTCAGCCATGACCTGCTGGGCCATGCGGGCCAGCCGCTCCTGGTGCCCGCGCGCCATCACCTCGCGCGCCGAGGCCAGCACACGTTCGCCGTCGAGGACGGCGACCGAACAGCTTGAGAGGCAGGTATCGAGGCCGAGGACGATCACGCCCTGGTTCTAGAGCGTTTGTTCGACGCCCGTCACTTCCGGGACGTAGTGCTTGAGCATGTTCTCGACCCCGGCCTTCAGCGTCGCCGAGGAGGAGGGGCAGCCGGAGCAGGCGCCGCGCATGTTCAGATAGACGACGCCCGTGGCCTCATCGAAGCGCGAGAACAGGATGTCGCCACCGTCCTGGGCCACGGCCGGGCGGATGCGGGTATCGAGCAGGTCCTTGATCTCGGCGACGATCTGGGCGGTTTCGCCCTCGTAGACGCCCTCGTCATGGCCGCCCGCGGCGTCATCCGCGCCGGCGAACAGCGGCTGGCCGGAGGTGAAATGATCCATGATCGCCGCCAGGATCGGCGCCTTCAGGTGACTCCAGTCGTGGCCGTCCGTCTTGCCGACGGTCAGGAAGTCGGGGCCGAAGAACACCCGGTCGACGCCCTCGATGGCGAAGAGCTCGACCGCCAGGGTCGAGGCGGCCGCCGCCTCGGCGTCGCGGAAGTCGCGCGTGCCCTCGCCCATGACGTCGCGGTCGGGCAGGAACTTCAGGACCTCGGGGTTCGGCGTGGCTTCGGTCTGGATGAACATGAGCCAGATGTGGTCCTTGAAGCCTCTAAGCGCAAGTTTCCCCTCCCCTTCATGGGGA
>PLEH01000211.1 GCA_003136395.1 Phenylobacterium sp. | reverse complement strand
GGCTGATCAACACCACCAGCCCCGAGCAGAAGCGCGGTATCGCCGACTATTTCGCGCCGGCATCTGTCTCCGAGACCACCTCCGGGGCGGGCGGGATCCTGGCGGGCACCGCGCTTGGCAACGACGGGGCCAAGCAGAACGGCTCGCAATCCATCGTCCAGGACGCCAGTCCCGACGCGCGCCACCCCAACGACGGCAAGGCCAAGGACGCCGCCAAGGGCGCCGATCCCACCTCCGAACAGCTCAGGGAAGCCCAGCAGCGCAAGGAGGCCGCCGCTTTCGCCTCCGCCGCCCAGTCGCTTCGACAGGCGCTGCAGGACATGCCGGAGCTCGCCGAGCTCTCCAAGAACATCATCATCGATCAGACGCCCGAAGGCCTGAGAATCCAGCTCGTGGACCAGGAAGGTCGCTCGATGTTCAACACCGGCACCGCCGTCCCCAACGACCGCGCCAAGATCCTGCTGCGGGCCATCGCCAAGATCATCAACCAACTGCCCAACCGGATCAGCATCTACGGCCACACCAGCGCATCGCCCGGCGCGGGCGGCAACGCCAAGGGCGACTGGCCACTGTCGCAGGCCCGCGCCGACGTCTCGCGCAATATCCTGGAGAGCGCCGGGGTCGACGACGACCGCGTCTATCAGGTGAGCGGCAAGGCGACGAAGGACCCGCTCTATCCCGACGATCCGACCCTGCCCGGCAACCGCCGCATCGCCATCGTTCTCCTGCGCGAGGCGCCCGTCCTGCCGCCGGACCGCGGCCCATAGTCCACCCGGAGGCGAGAGCCCTTGCGCCACGGCCCAGCATGACGCCTAATCGATGTGAAGGCGTTTCCGCATGAAGGCGACTGCAAGTCCGTGACGCAGCATTTTCCGTCCCGACAGCTCAGGTTCTTCCTGACCGCCCCGTCGCCATGCCCCTACCTTCCCGAGCGCTATGAGCGGAAGGTGTTCGCCCACCTGCCGCTCTCGGAGGGCGCCAGCGTCAACGACAGCCTGACCCAGGTCGGGTTCCGCCGCTCGCAGAACATCGCCTACCGCCCGGCCTGCGAGGCCTGCACGGCCTGCATCTCGGCCCGCATTCCGGCCGCCGACTACGTCTTCGCCCGCTCGGAGCGCAAGGCGATCGCCCGCAACGAGGACCTGGAACGCCACCTCGTCGAGGCGGAGGCCACCATGGAGCAGTTCGACCTGCTCCGCCGCTACCTCACGACCCGTCACGCCGACGGCGGCATGGCGGAGATGACTTGGCCGGACTACGTGGCCATGGTCGAGGACACCGCCGTCCGCACCCACATCATCGAGTACCGCACCCGCGCGCAGAACGGCCCCGATAAGGTGGGGGTGGGCGACCTGGTGGCCTGCGCGCTGGTGGACGTGATGAGCGATGGCCTGTCGCTGGTCTACAGCTTCTATGACCCCGGCCAGAGCCGGCGGTCGCTCGGCTCCTTCGTGATCCTCGACCACGTGATCCAGGCCTGTCTGACCAGCCTGCCCTACGTCTATCTCGGTTACTGGGTCCGCGGCTCGGAGAAGATGGACTACAAGGTCCGCTTCTCGCCGATCGAACTGCTCAAGCCCGAAGGCTGGACCCTGGTGGTCGGCGGCGCGGCCAAGGCGGCGAACGACACGCTCTGAGATGGCCAGGCAGCTTCGGCTAGGCCTTCGCAGGCCCGCCGCCCATACCCGCGACAGCTTCGTCCAAGGCGCCTCCAACGCCCAGGCCGTGACCGCGCTCGACGCCTGGCCGCGCTGGCCGGGCGGGACGCTGGTGCTGGTCGGGCCCGAGGGGGTTGGAAAGACCCACCTGGCGCGCGCCTGGGCGGCGAGCGTCAAGGCTGCGGTCCTCGACCGCGGGGCGCCGGACGTCGCGGCCGCGCAGGGCCGAGCGGTCCTGCTGGAGGACGTCGACCAGGGCGTTGACCCCGAGGCCTTGTTCCACCTGATCAACCTGGCCGCCCACGACGGGGCGAGCCTGTTGCTGACGGCGCGGAAAGCCCCGTCGACCTGGCCCACTGACCTTCCGGACCTTCGCTCGCGGCTCAACGCCCTGATGGTGGCCGAGATCGAGGCGCCCGACGACACCGTGCTCTGCGGCGTCCTCAAGACATTCTTCCGTGAACGGAACATTCGCCCGCACGACGATGTCTATCCTTACCTCCTGCGGCGCATGGAAAGGTCGGTTCCGGGCGCCAGAGAGATCGTGCGGCGCCTCGATGAGACCGAGGATGGCGAAACACGGCCCGTTTCACGCGTATTGGCCCGGCAAATCCTTGAGGCCGATATCGAAAATCTTGACCTTTTCGAGGGATGACTTGAAGGCGTCACACTGAGGGCTCAAAATCTCGCCGCCCTTACCTGTCACGGAGACCCGCTAGATGAGCTTCGCCGCGCCCATCGCCGCCAATGCCGCGAATGAGGCCCCGCGCGCGCCGCTCGCCTGGGACGAGGCGCTGGCGACCTCGCCCGCCCGGTTCTTCAACCGGGAACTGTCCTGGCTGGCGTTCAACCGCCGGGTGCTGGCCGAGAGCCACAATCCGCGCCACCCGCTGCTGGAGCGCCTGCGGTTCCTGACGATCAGCGCCAACAACCTCGACGAATTCTACATGGTCCGCGTGGCGGGCCTCAGGGCCCAGGTCCGCGAGGGCGTCCGCGTCACCAGCCAGGACGGCCTGACGCCGGCCGAGCAGCTGGAACGGGTCAACGCCGAGGCCGCCGACCTGATGAGCGACCAGCAGACCCGCTGGCGCGAACTCTGCGCCGAACTGGCCGGCGAGGGCTTGCGGGTGGTCTCCGCGGCCGACGTCACCAACGCCGAGCTCGACGCCCTGGAAGAGCCCTTCGTCTCGCAGATCTTCCCGGTGCTGACGCCACTCGCCATCGACCCGGCCCACCCCTTCCCGTTCATTCCGAACCTGGCCTTCTCGCTGGTGCTGAAACTGCGGCGTCTGACCGACGGCCGGGTGCTCTACGCCCTGGTGCCGATCCCGGCCCAGGTGGCGCGCTTCTGGGAGCTGCCGGCGCAGCGCACCGGCCGGCGCAAGGCCGAGCGGCGGTTCGTCTCGCTGGAGGCCCTGGTCGGGCTCTTCCTCGACCATCTGTTCCCGGGCTGCGAGATCCAGGCGCAAGGCGTCTTCCGCCTGATCCGCGACAGCGATGTGGAAATCGAGGAAGAAGCCGAAGACCTGGTGCGCGAGTTCGAGCTGGCGCTGAAACAGCGCCGCCTGGGCTCCGTGGTCCGCGTCGAGATCGAGCAGACCATGCCCGAGGAGCTGCAGGCCTTCATCAGCCACAGCCTGCACGCCGAGACCCAGGACATCATCCTGATCGACGGCCTGCTGGGCCTGGACGAACTCACCCAGCTGATCCCCGCCGACCGTCCGGACCTGAAGTTCAAGCCCTTCGAACCGCGCTTCCCAGAGCGCATCCGCGACCACGGCGGCGACTGCTTCGCCGCGATCCGGGAGAAAGACATCCTGGTCCACCACCCCTTCGAGAGCTTCGACGTGGTGGTGCAGTTCCTCAGGCAGGCCGCCCGCGACCCCAATGTGCTGGCGATCAAGCAGACCCTCTACCGCACCAGCCACGACAGCCCGATCGTGGCCGCCCTGATCGAAGCGGCCGAGGCCGGCAAGAACGTCACAGCCGTAGTGGAGATCAAGGCCCGCTTCGACGAAGCGGCGAACCTGAAATGGGCCCGGGATCTGGAGCGGGCAGGCGTCCACATCGTCTTCGGCTTCGTGGAGTACAAGACCCACGCCAAGCTCTCGACCGTGGTGCGGCGCGAGGGCGATGTGCTGCGCTCCTACTGCCACTTCGGGACCGGCAACTACCACCCAATCACGGCGCGATTCTACACCGACCTGTCGCTGTTCACGACCGATCCGGCGCTGGGCCGCGATAGCGCGCGCCTCTTCAACTACGTCACCGGCTACGCCCAGCCCGAAGGCCTGGAGAAGCTGTCCTTCTCGCCGATCACCATGAAACGGGACCTGCTGAGCCTGATCGCGCGTGAGGTCCTCAACGCCGCCGAGGGGCGGCCCGCCGGCATCTGGGCCAAGATGAACTCCGTGGTCGATCCCGAGATCATCGACGCCCTCTACGCCGCCAGCCAGGCCGGCGTGGAGATCGACCTCGTCGTGCGCGGCATCTGCTGCCTGCGCCCAGGCATCATGGGGTTGTCGGAAAACATCCGCGTGAAATCCATCGTCGGCCGGTTCCTGGAGCACGGCCGCATCGTCGCCTTCGCCAATGGCGCGGCTCTGCCCTCGTCCGAGGCCCGGGTGTTCATCTCCTCGGCCGACTGGATGCCGCGCAACCTCGACCGCCGCGTCGAGGCCCTGACGCCCATCGAAAACCCCACCGTCCACCAGCAGGTCCTGCAGCAGATCATGCTCGCCAACCTGAAGGACGAGGCCCAGAGCTGGACGCTCGATTCCCACGGCCACTACACGCGCGATCCCTCCTGGGATCATCCGAGCGCCTTTTCCGCGCACGAGTATTTCATGACCAACCCCAGCCTTTCGGGTAGAGGGCAGAAGGTGAAGGACATGCCGCGCGCGATCGATCATGTGGCCTCGCGGGGATAGCGCGCCCTCTTCCAGACAGGCGGCTGTCATCGACGTTGGGTCGAACTCCGTCCGCTTGGTCATCTACCGGCTGGACGGCCGCGCCATCTGGACCGTCTACAACGAAAAGGCGCTGGCCGGTCTCGGCCGCGACCTGCCCTCGACCGGGCGCCTATCGCCCGAGGGCGTCGAGATCGCGCTCACCGCCATCCGCCGCTTCCGCGCCCTGCTGGACGGCTGGCGCGCCGAGGACGTCACCGCCGCGGCCACCGCCGCCGTCCGCGAAGCCGCCGACGGCCCCGCCTTCCTGAAACGCGTGCGCGAGGAGACCGGCCTGACCGTCCGCATCCTCACCGGCGAGGAGGAAGCCCGCTACGCCGCGCTCGGCGTCATCGCCGGTCAGCCGGACGCCCAGGGGGTAGTGGGCGATCTGGGCGGCTCCAGCCTGGAACTGGTGCGGCTCGGCGCGGCCACCACGCCGGAAGAGGGGGCCACCCTGCCGCTGGGGCCGTTTGCCCTGGGGGCGCCGCGGCCGCTGGACACCGATCGAACCCGCCGGATCATCGAAAGCGCGCTGGCGCCTCACGCGGCGCACTTTGCCACCCGGCACTTCCACGCGGTCGGCGGCGCCTGGAGAAACCTGGCGCTCTTCCAGATGGAGCTCGCCGACTATCCGCTGCACGTCGCCCACCAATATGAGATGAGCCGGGCCGACGCCCTGGACGTCTCGCGCCTCGTCGCGCGTCAGTCGCGCAGCTCGCTGGAACGGATGCAGGGGCTTTCCAAGAAGCGGATCGAGACCCTGCCCTACTCCGCCGTGGTCCTGGAGGCGCTGATCGAGAGCCTGGGCGTGGAGCGGATCACCATCTCGGCGTTCGGCGTACGCGAGGGCCTGCTGCTGGAGGCCATGGACGCCGACGTCCGCAAGCGCGACCCGCTGATCGAAGGCTGCGAGGCCCTCACCGCCGCGCGCGGTCATTCCACCGAACTGGGGCCGGCGCTCGAGGCTTGGCTGTCGCCGGCCTTCGAGAAGCTCAGCCCCGTCTTCGCCGACCGCGACCCGGTGCTGGTGGCCGCCGCCTGCCGCCTGGCCGACCTCGGCGCGCGCCTGCACCCCGACCATCGGGCCGACCTAGCCTTCGAGCAGGTGCTGCGCGCGCCCATCGCCGGCATGAACCATCCCGAACGCGCTTTCCTGGCCAGTGTCGCGTTCGCGCGGCACACCTCCTCACCCAATCCGCCGGAGGCCGAGACCGTAGCCCGGGTGATCGCGCCGGACCGCCGGCAGCGGGCGCGCGCGCTTGGCGCGGCCGTGCGCCTCGGCTGCGACCTCTCCGTCCGCAACCCGCGCCTGCTGGAGAAATCCAGCCTGACGATCCAGGGCGAGCGCCTGCGCTTGACCGCCGCGGCCGGCTGGGAGGACATGCTGTTGGGCGAACAGACCGCCAAGCGCGCCCAGACGCTGGCCTCGGCCCTGAAACTGAAACTCGAGCTAGGCTGAACTCCTATGCAGATCCTGATGACCAAGGCGGCGTCCGAACGCGTGCGCGGCCGGCTGGCGAGCATCGCGCCGGACGCTGAGATCGTCACCGCCGTCGCGGCCGACGCCTACGAACTCGCCGGCCGGCCCATCGCGGTGGAGGACATCAACCCAGAGGTCGTCTGGCTAAGCCTCGACAGCTACGCCTCCGGAACGCTCGGTCAGCTGTTCGGCCGCCTGATGAAGACCGAGGGTCCGCGCTGGACCCAGATCATGGCCGCGGGCATCGACAACCCGATGTTCCGCTCGATCATGGAAAAGGGCGTGCGCATCTCCAAGTCGAGCGCCCAGGCCACGCCGATCGCCGAATATGTGGTCGCCCATGCGCTCAGCCTGCAGACGCCGATCCAGGCGCAGGCCGCGTTTCAGGTGAAGCACGAGTGGAAGAACACGCCCTACCGCGAGCTCGGCCACACCCGCTGGCTGATGTTCGGCTTCGGCAACATCGGGCACGAAATCGCCAAGCGGATCAAGCCCTTCGGCGTGGATCTTACAGTCGTCCGCCGCAATCCCGCACCTGATGGGCTCGCCGACAGGGTGATCGCCCTGCCGGAAATGAGCGCCCTCCTGCCCGGGGCCGATGTCGTCGTGCTCGCCTGCGCGCTCAACGACGAGACCCGCAACCTCTGCGACGACGCCTTCTTCAAGGCGATGAAACCGGGCGCCGTCCTCATCAACATCGGTCGAGGCGGACTGGTCGACGAGGACGCGCTGAAGGCCGGTCTCGACCGCGATCAGCCGGCCCACGCCGTGCTCGACGTCTTCCAGACCGAGCCCCTGCCCGCCGACAGCTGGTTCTGGGATCATCCGAAAGTCAGGGTCAGCGCCCACACGTCCAACTCCGGCGACGGCAACCTCGGCCGCGGCGACGACCTGTTCCTGGAGAACCTGCGGCGCTACCTGGCCAAGCAACCGCTGCTCAACGAAGCGGATCCCAGCGAAGTCGGCCTGCCCGCTGCGGAGCACGCCTAGCCTCCCCAAAGCGGCAATCGGCGCGGCATTGACCTGCGTCAACGCGAAGGCGGAACCCCGCTGCATAGTCACATTTACGGCGTCCGGGGACGACGTCCTAGTCACCTCTGAGGAGCAACACCACAGCCGTCCCGATGCAGCCAATTGAGTAGCCATGCCCGCGAACCTCAACTCCGACCGATTTGTCCGCGCGATCACCGACCACCTTCCGGCGATGATAGCCTACTGGGACAGCGACCTGCGTTGCCGGTTCGCCAATTCCCCCTATCGCGAATGGTTTGGCCGCAGGGCCGAGCAGATGCCCGGCATCACCATGCAAGACCTCATGGGAGACGACCTGTTCGCGCTGAACGAACCGTTTATCCGCGCGGCCATGCGCGGCCAGCGCCAGGCCTTCGAAAGAACACTGGTCAAACCCTCCGGCGCGATCGGCCACACCTGGGCGCAATACATACCCGACGTGGACGACGCGGGACGGGTCAGGGGCATGTACGTCCTGGTCACCGACGTCACCGCCCTCAAGCAGGCTCAGGAAGACTTGCAGGCCGCCAACATCCTGCTGAGCGAGGCGCGCGACAAGGCCGACGCCGCCAACCGGGCGAAGTCCGAGTTCCTGGCGATGATGAGTCATGAAATCCGCACGCCGATGCACGGCATCATGGGAATGAACAGCCTGCTGCTTGCCAGCGGCCTGACCAACGACCAGACAAGGTACGCCCGCGCCGTCGAGGCCTCCGCCGAAGCGTTGATGACCATCATCAACGACCTGCTCGACGTCTCCAAGCTGGAAGCCGGCCGGGTGGAGCTTGAGGCGGTGGCGTTCGACCTGCCGGGCTTGATGGAAGGGGCGGTCGAGCTGTTTTCGCCGCAGGCCGCGGCCAAGGGCCTCAAGCTCGCTACGGAGATCGCGCCCCCGGCCCGAGGCGCCTTCATCGGCGACCCCTCGCGCCTGCGCCAGATCGTGATGAATCTCGTATCCAACGCCATCAAGTTCACGGAAACGGGCTCTGTCCTGGTCCGGGTCGATGCAAGCCCGGGCAAGTCCGGTGGCGTCAACCTGCGCATCGAGGTGGCCGACACCGGCATCGGCCTATCCGACGCCGCGCTGGCCGGGCTTTTCCAGCCCTTCGCCCAGGCGGACAGCAGCATCACCCGCCGCTTCGGGGGAACCGGGCTCGGCCTCAACATCTGCCGCCGGCTTGTCGAGTTGATGGGTGGAGAGATCGCCGCGGAAAACCGCCCCGGCGGCGGAAGCCTCTTCTGGCTGCAACTTCCCCTGACGGCGGCGCCCCTGGAGATGGCGCCGCAGCGGGTTGAAAGTCGGCCGGGCGCGGGGGCTGGACCAACGGCCAAGGTGCTGCTGGCGGAGGACCACGATATCAACCGCGCATTGGCCACGATCTTCCTGGAGGAGGCGGGCTTTGACGTCGATGTCGCCGAGAACGGGGTCGATGCCGTCCTGGCCGCCCAGACGACGCGGTACGATGCGATCCTGATGGATGTACGCATGCCCAAGCTGGACGGCCTCGGCGCGACGCGTCAGATCAGGGCGGCCGAATCCGGCGAACGCAGAACGCCGATCATCGCCATGACGGCGGACGCCTCAGCCGATGACCGGCAGCTCTGCCTCGAGGCGGGAATGGACGACTTCATCAGCAAGCCCTTCAATCCCGACCAGATGGTGGCCGCCGTCACCCGCTGGGCCGCATAGGCGACGGCGCAGGCCTTGACCAATCGCAAGGACGGACTTGCGCGGCGGAACCAACGTGATCGCCGTCGCCGTTAGCCGCGGCAGCTTTGGACGGAGGGCGCGATCATGGGCCATTTGCCGCGCGAACTGCATGAGGACTTCCCCCACGACGCGGGGAAGATTCACTTACTGAAGTCCAGTGACACCCAGTTCGCACAACTCGCCGAGGCCTATCACGAGCTGAACCGTGTCGTGCATCGGATGGAGACAGGTCTCGAACCCGTCGCCGGCCAGGTCGTGGAGGACGCAAAGAAGCTGCGCCTGCAGGCAAAGGACAGGATTGCTGAGTTGCTGGCGCGGGCCTGAAGGGGCGGCGCCTAGGCAGAGGGGTATAGTCGGATAGGCCAGTTGTGCGCGGCAGATAAACTACTTGGGATTGTCTCCACCCGTTTCCTGCCATCAGCGAGAATCCGCGTCCGGCGTCTTTTCGGATGTCTGTCTGACAATCGGGACATCATCGCTACCACGATCAGATGCTGCGGTGATTCCCACGTGACATTGCAGGTTTCCTAGAGTGTCCGTCAGCTACTAGAACTGTCCATTATGGTTCACAAGCTTTGCTGTACCGCCAGGATGGCGAGGGGGCGATCAAGCTTGGCCGTATCGTCCATATATTTTTGTTTTGTGAAATGACGTGACCTCAATTGACTCCAGCGCGGATCGGCATTTATTGCTATCTAGCGTTGTAGGCTCAGGAGGCTGATGATGAACAATCGACATCTGCTGAGTGGCGCTGGCTTGGCGCTGGTGCTTGCGTTTGGCGGGCTTGCCGGAACGGCGACGGCGGCGGCCATCCTCGACGACGCCGCTCAGGTGCAAAGCGGCGGCACGACCGTCGTCTTCAACCAGGCCACCGAGGCCCATGAGTTCTTCTCGTCGCTCCAGTCGATCGTCACACCCGCTGGATTTACGGACGCGACTGTTTTTCTGACGGAGCCGGCTGCAGAAACCGGCGAGCCGCCGCTGTTCGGCCTCTATAGCGACGGCTTCACCATCAACGACGTCAACGGGCATCTCAACATCTACTTCATATCCGCCGGCGCCTCGGCGGACGAGCAGAACATGTTCGTCACCGACGCCACTCAGTTCGTCATTCCCGAGACGGGCAGCTTCCAGGATGTCAGCAGCCACTTCAGCCAGTCGTCGGGGTTCGCCCAGATCCTGTCGGACGTCGCAGTCCCGGAGCCCGCGACCTGGGCCCTGATGCTGCTCGGCTTTGGCGGACTGGGGGCGACCCTGCGCATGAAGCGGGCGGCCAAGTCCTTCGCCTGACGTCGCGGATCGCACATAGCAAGAGGGCGGCGTCTCGGTTTCCCGAAACACCGCCCTCTGAACCAGATCCGTTGGGGGATCTGAGCGTTCAAGGTCGAAGCGATCCTCAGGCTTAACTGGATTGCTCCAGCGCAACTTCGGTTCGTCTCCGGTGTCCCCGGGATCGTCTGGTTCGGGTTACCCTGAGCCATCTTACCCCCGGGAGCCTCCTGTCCGCTTCTCGTCCCGGTCACCCGGTCCGCCGCGCCTCAGTCCCTCTCGGCAAATTCAGAATTGCGCAGAGCCCGGCGCCGCGCAATGGCGGCCGGCGACACCCCTGTGCGCGGACTCACGGGCAGCCGGTGGACGGCGTGTGGAGAACCCCGGGAGGCCTCGCAAACGGCGTGCGAATTCAAGGCCTCGCAGTTGTCCTCAGGAACCGTAGGATGAGTTCGCCGATCAGTCCGCGGCGACCGTTTTCGGGGCCCGGCGGACCTCGACGACCCGCACCCGCGTCCCGTCCAGCACCAGGGCCAGTTCGCCGCGCTTCAGCTTCAGCGCGTCCTCGCCGAAGGCCTCGCGCCGCCAGCCCTTGAGCGCGGCGTTGTCTTCGTCGTCGTTGGCGATCTGCTCCAGGTCGGAGACCGTGGCGATCAGCTTGGAGGCGACACCCGCCTCCTCCGCCCGCGCCTTCAAGAGCACCTTCAAGAGCTCGACCACCGCGCCCGCGGCCGGCGACGGGGCGGTGCGGCTGCGCTCAACCATCGGGGCATAGGCCTCCGGGTCCTTCAGGGCTTCGCGGATGGCGTGGAGCAGGTCCGGCCCGAACCGCGAACCGGAGAAGCCCTTGGGCACCGAGCGAAGCCGGTCCAGCTGGTCGGCGTCGGTGGGCGCCTGGGTCGCGACCTCGTCGATCGCCTCGTCCTTGAGGATCCGTCCGCGCGGCTGGTCGCGGGTCTGGGCGGTGCGTTCGCGCCAGGCGGCCACGGCCTTGTAGACGGCCATGTACTTCGCCGTGTGCTTGCGGGGCCGCAGGCGCTTCCAGGCGTTCTCCGGCTCGACGTCATAGATCGCCGGATCGGTCAGGTTGGCCATCTCGTCGGTGACCCAGCCCAGGCGGCCCTCCTTCGACAGGCGGTCCTGCAGGATCGGATAGAGGCTCGCCAGGTGGGTCACGTCGGCCAGCGCATAGGTGAGTTGGTTGTCCGACAGCGGCCGGCGCGCCCAGTCGGTGAAGCGCGAGGACTTGTCGAGCTCGATCTTCAGCATCTGGCGGACCAGCGCGTCATAGGCGATCTGCTCGCCGAACCCGGCCGCCATGCCCGCAACCTGGGTGTCGAACAGCGGCACCGGCATGGCGTTCAGGTTGTTGAAGATTTCAACGTCCTGCCGCGCGGCGTGGAACACCTTCAGGATCGAGGCGTCCCGCATGATTTCGAGGAAAGGCTCGAGGTCCATACCTTCGGCCAGGGGGTCGATACAGGCCTCCGCACTGCCGGCGGCGGCCTGGATCAGGCACAGCTTCGGCCAGTAGGTCGTCTCGCGCATGAACTCGGTGTCCACGGCGACGAACGGCTGGCCCTTGAGCTTGTCGCAAAACACCGCCAGTTCCGCGGTGGTCGTAATCGGCGTCATCGATTAGCTATAGCCCGGCGTGGGGCCGAGTCTGCAAGGCCGGTTTGCGCGACCCGTATTTTTATGTCGAAAGCCAACTGATGACCGACCGGCCCAATGGCCTCACCTATGCCCAGGCCGGCGTCGATATCGATGCAGGCAATGCGCTTGTGGAGCGCATCAAGCCCCTGGCCAAGTCGACGCGCCGACCGGGCGCGGAGGCCTCGCTGGGCGGATTCGGGGCGCTCTTCGACCTGAGGGCCGCCGGCTACGACGATCCCCTGCTGGTCACCACCACCGACGGGGTCGGCACCAAGCTGAAGGTCGCCATCGAGACCGGCATCCATGACACCGTCGGCATCGACCTGGTGGCCATGTGCGTCAACGACCTCTTGGCCCAGGGCGCCGAGCCGCTGATGTTCCTGGACTACTTCGCCACCGGGAAGCTGGACGTGGAGGCCGCCGCGACCGTGGTGGCCGGCATCGCCGAGGGCTGCCGCCAGGCCGGCTGCGCGCTGGTGGGCGGCGAGACGGCCGAGATGCCCGGCATGTACGCCGACGGCGACTACGACATGGCCGGCTTCTGCGTCGGCGCGGTCGACCGCGACAAGGTCCTGCCGCGCCTGGGCGACCAGAAGCCGGGCGACATCCTGGTGGGTCTGGGCTCCACCGGCCCGCACTCCAACGGCTATTCCCTGGTCCGCCGCATCGTCGAGCGCTCGGGCCTGGCCTGGGACGCCCCTGCGCCCTTCGAGCCAATTCTTTCTGGCGAAGGGGGCAAGACGCTGGCCCAGGCCCTGCTCGCCCCGACGCGGATCTATGTGAAGACCGTCCTGCCGCACCTGAAGGCCGGCCGCATCGAGGGGCTGGCCCACATCACCGGCGGCGGCCTGATCGAAAACCCGCCGCGCGCCATCGCCGAGGGCCTGGTCGCGCGCTTCGACTGGAACGCCTGGCTCCTGCCGCCGGTCTTCGCCTGGATGCAGGAGGTGGGCGGCGTCTCCGACCTGGAGCTGCGCCGCACCTTCAACTGCGGCGTCGGCCTGATGCTGATCGTCGATCCGCGGGAGCTGGCCGAAGTGCTGGAAGGCCTGGTCCGCGCCGGCGAGGACGCCTTCGTGATCGGCGAGCTCGCCAGGGCTTAGGCCATTCGCCCATCAAGCTGAAGGCGCCGGCGAAATCGCGGCGCGGTTCTGGCACAACGAGGATCGACCAGCGGACTCTGGGAGTGTCCGCTATGGGGGAAGGCGGACGTTGGCGCCCAAACGAAAACGCCGCCAGCCTCGCGACCAACGGCGCTCATCGTCGTGTCGATCCGGGGTTCAGGCGGAAGCGACCGCCATCCGGCGGCGGGAGCGCATCAGCGCGCCTAGGCCGCCGAAGCCCACCAGCAACATCGCCCAGGACGAGGGCTCGGGCACGCCGCCGCGCGCCGGATCGGCCGTGCCGCTCAGGCCATCGACCAGCAGGGCCGAGGGCGGGCCGGTGTCGGTGACCACGAACGACAGCGTGTTAAGGCCCGAGACAAAGTCGGCCCCAGGCGCCGAAAAGGGCGTCAAGGTGTTGAGATTGCTGAACACCCCGGACTGGACGTCCTGGGCGATTAGGTGACCGTTCAGAAAGGCCGAGGCGAAGTTGTCGGCCGCGAAGCTGCCAGACAACTGGGCGCTCGCCGGGTCAAGCCCGACTAGGCTGAAGGTCAGCGAATAGGTGTTCGGGTTCTGCGTAAAGCTGCCGCCGGGCCCGGCGGAGATGAACTGCGCGTCGGGCACGACGATATAGGCGCCGTTCTCGTAGATGGAGGGCGTGCCCGACCCGTTCACCAGCCAGTGAATCTCCGGCGCGTCGTTCGGCAGCGCATTCCCGAGCGCGTCCACGCCGGTGTTGAAGAGACCGGTGAGCGTGGCCGCCTGAGCGCCGGCGGCGAAACCGACCGTCGCGATCACCGCAGCGGCGGCGAAAAGTCTGATTCTCATCTGCTGACTCCAAGCCCTCGGAAGTCCGATCATTAAATGAACGGAACTCATCGAACATTGATCACTTCCGCGCAACCGTATTCACTCAGAGGGCGAGTGCTCGTACCGTCGTTGGCATTAGGCAGAGTCCGCTATGGGTCGAAAGCGGTCTTATGCTCGGCGCCCGAAAGCGGACTTCTCACCAGGTCGCTTTGGGCGGTTAGCGGACGTCAGTCCGGGGTTCTGGATTTGCGCAGTTCCTTTGTCGCCAGCATCGCTGGGTCGGGCATGGGAATCGTCGGAGATCGGACACAGGCGCCGCGGAACGCGCGCTGGGTGGCCAGACGGTCGGCGGCGACCTTTTTGGGCGGCTGGACGCCGAGGTCGTTGGCCGCGCTCATGAGCCAGCCGGAAGCGACGGTGCTCATCTGTTCGACCCTGTCGAGTTCAGCCAGGTCTTTCAGGGCGTCGAGCCGCTCGGCCTCGGACATCCGGTGATCGGTGGTGAGCGCCGCCAGCCGGGACACCAGGCGCACCTCCTCGTTTTCATAGCCCAGAAATTCATCGGCGAGCCGGAAGGCGTAGGCGAAGCCGTCGATCCGATCATGCGGCATGTGGTTCACCGCGCCCGAGGCGATGGCGGACTGCCAGGCGGCCTCGGTCCAGACGGGCCTGGGCACATGAAACGCCTCTCCCACCACGAGCTCGACGCCACGGTACGCGGCTGGCGGGGCGACGGCCGTCCCCTTCCAGTCCGGGGCCGCGGCCTTCAGGCGCGACGCGAGTTCGGCCAGCCGGTCCCGCTGGCATGGATAGATCGCCGTCCGCTCCATGGCGTTGACCAGATCGACCTGGAGGCCCGCCGACATTTCCCGATCCGCCCGCGCCGCCAGATGGCGCCAGTGCAGCCACTCCGCCACCTGCTCCGCGCCCAGCGCCGTCAGCACGCCGACGACGATGATCACGTACTCCTTCAGGAACTCGGTGACGCCGTGCCAGGGCTTGGGTTTTTGGATGTCCATGCCGCGCCCCGCCGCTACTGAGCCTGCGCCGGGGTGGTGCGGCAAAAGGCGGTGAGACGGCCCTGATCGCGAGGCGAAAACGGCCCGGGCGTGACGCCCATCGCCTTGGCTTGCACGAGCAGGCCCAGGTTGTTGTTGCGGCCGACCTGGAACCACGTTCGGTCCTCGGCCACGTCCTCCAGCAGGTGCTGGCGTTGCTCTGGTGTCAGCGACGGCTGGCCCAGGAACCGCACGAGCCGCACCACATAGTTGCGCTCGATCTGGATGACGGTCTGCTGGTTGGCCACACGGTCGTAGAACCGCGCGAAGGCCAGCCGTTCCTTCAGCGGCATTCGGGCCACGGTCTGTCCGGCCTTGGTGATCTCCCAGACCGTGGAGACCGGCCCGGCGAACCTTGCATTGCCACCGAAGGAACTATCGAGCGGAGGGCCGCCCTTCGCCCACGCCACCATCTCGTCCAGACGCGCCGGGTAGCAGCGGCCTTCCTCGGCGCGTACCGCGGCGATGTAGGCGTTCGACCGGATTTCCTCGCGCAGCGCCTCGCGCGCCTCGCCGACATCCTTTTGCCAGTGCAGCCACTCGACCGTCTGCTCGGCCCCAAGCGCCAGCAGCACGCCCAGCATGATGGTGCCGAGTTCCTTGCCGAACTCGCGCAGGCCATGCCACGGCTTGGGTTTGTGGATGTCCATGCCGCCCCCCAGCGGTGTCACCGGCGGTGACGGTACGCGGACTCTCTAAGGTCCGCTATGGGTCGAAAGCGGGCATTGGCTTCCAGTCTGAAAACGGACCTCGGCGAAGGCTGTGGGCGCCGGCTTTAGCCCAACCGGAACGCCACCACGATTACGGCGAACAACCCATAGAACCCAGCCATCGCCGCCAGAAACGCGCGGCTGATGAACCCTCGCCGGAAGGCCACGAACATCGCCGCCACCGCCAGCGCAGTGACGCCGGCGCCCACCAGCAGCGACCTGTCCAGGATCCAGGGCGTGAAGAAGAGGCCGAAGGCCGTCGGCACGGTCGCCTGGATCATCATGGCGCCGGAGATGTTGGCGAGCGCCAGGCGGTGCTTGCCCTGCCGCACCCAGATGATGGCGTTGAGCGTCTCCGGCAGTTCGGTGGCGATGGGGCTGAGCAGCAGGGCGAGCAGCTGCGGCCTGATCCCCAGCGCCGGGCCGAGCGCGTCGAGCTGCAGCACGAAGAGCCGCGAGGCCGCGAATATCACCGCCAGGGCCACGACCGTCTGGAGCACCGCCGCCCAGGTCGGCGGCGTCGCCAGGCGCGGCAGGATCTTCAGGGGCTCGAGCTCATGGTCCTCGGCCTCGTCGCCGCCGCGCATCTCCTTCCAGAAGTAGGCGCCGTAGGCCGCCAGGAAGAGCGCGCCCAGCCATGGCTTCCAGGCGAAGGCCACAACCCCCAGCGCGATCTTCGCGGCGAAGATTGCCAGGAACCAGCCCTGGTCGCGGCTGAGACCCCTGAAATCCGCCCGGATCGCCGCGGTCTTCGGCAGCTGTCGGCGGCAGAGGATCAGCACGACGCCCACCGTCGCGTAGGCGATGGTCGAGAGCACCAGCGGGCCGCCCAGCGCGGCGCCGATCCCGATCGACTTCTGCGCGGCCGTCGCGCCGAACACCACGGCGACGAAAGTCACCACGCTCTCCGGCAGGGCGGTGCCGAAGGCCGCCAGGATCGAGCCGGTCGCCTGCTGGCCCACCACGAACTTGCGGCCGACCCACTCGACGCCGTTCACGAAGACCTCGCAGGCGAGGTAGATCACCACGGCCGAGCCGAGCAGCAGGCCAACAGGCAGGACCAACGGGTTCATCGGGGTTCGTTTCGGGGGTCGGGCGCACGAGCCAGGGGATCGGCGCCCTCGCCCAACCCTGGTGCGAACGCCGAACCCGATGGTCTCGCCAAGTCGGACCGACTGCCGGCGCCACAGCGAAAGCTGAGTGTGTTGACGCAGGCGCCTCTGGGATACGAGGCCGGCTACTCCCCAAAGAGTGGCAGGGTCTTAAGCGCGCGGCGCGGCGGCCGTCAATGCCCTTCACCGTATGCCTTACGGAAGCGCTGCGTTCGGACCACCATCGAGGCCGTGCTCGCGTCGACGCTGGTGGCGGCCATGTAGTGGTGCACCGCGTCTATGAAGCGGTCCTGCGCCAATAAGGCGCCGAGCTCCTCGCGCAGTTGCGGCGGCATATTGGCATCCAGGCGATCGACGACGGCCCCGTCCACGTTGCGCTGGGGCGAGATCTCAGCGAAGTACTTCATCCCGACGGCGTTCGGGCAGGGATGCACGGCGAACCAGCCGCCAGGGCCGGGCGCCACGTAGGCCTGTATGGCGACGCTGCGGCCGGGCCCCTCGGCATTGATCTGGATCCTGTAAGTCGGTTGCACGGGATAGGCGAAACCCTCCGACGGCAACACTGTCACGCGGCGCTCGGTCACCGGCGTGACCTGCCGGATGGAAAACGCCGGCCCGAACCGGGCCCCGAGCTCCAGCTGGCTCTTGAAGATCGCATCGAAGTACGCGCGATTGGCCGGGGTGATGCAGGCCAGGGTCGCCGGGTGGATCGTCGCCTCGAACTTCCGTTCGTCCTGCGACCGGAGCACCTCGACGTAGGCCTTGGCGAACTGTTGCTGGCCGGCGGCGGCGGTTTGGGCGAAGGCCGACCCGGCGGCCAGCAGGAGGGCGAGCACGGCGGCGGCGGCCAGGCGCGGGCCCCCTCGACCGGAACCGCGGCTCATCGCGCGCCGCCCTGGGCGCGGACCTTGGCTTGCTGTTCGGCGATCATCTTCAGGCCTGTCGCATTCGGGCATGGCGTGACGACGAACCAGCTGCCGTTGGCGGGCGCCATGTAGGCGAGGAGGATGTAGGTCTGCTTGTTCTTGCCCTTGGCGTTGATCTGCAATGCGTGTGTCGGCGGGACCGGATAGGCGAAGGCCTCGGGCGGCAGGAGCATCAGTTCGGCGCGCCCGGTGACCGGCTGGATGTGCTCGATCTCATAGGTCGCCGTGATCTCCTCGCCCGTGCTCAGTTGCTGGTTGAACATGTAATCGAAGAAGTAGCGGTCCTGGTCGTTGATGCAGGCCCGCGTCGCCGGGTGCAGCATGGCTGTCACGCGGTCGATGTTCTTCGAACGGAGGGCGTCCACATAGGCCTGCACGAAACGCCGCTGGGCGGCGTCTCCGGGCTGCGCCGAGGCCGGCCCCGCCGCCTGCAGCGCCAGGATGACGGCGGCGCTGGCGCCGAGGATGCGGGCCAGGCCACCGCGCAGGCCCAGATGCGGCCCGCGATCCATATCCATCCGAGACGCTCCAACCGGCATGGCCAACCCTCCGAAGTTGACCGTCTTTAGCGAACCTTGGTTTCCGGATCGTGCAGCAGTCGAAAAACGCGGAAAATGTGCGCGTCGGGTGCGATGGATGCTGGACCGGCGCCTAGCGCAAGCCGGCGTTGATCGCGTCCAGCGCCTTGGCGCCCGGCACCAGGGCGGCATCGGCGAGCTCGTTAAACGGCGTGTCCACCGTTTCCAGGGCGTCGTGCAGGTCGCCCGCTTCCGGATCGACGTAGAGCAGGCCGGTCACCACCTGCCCGCGCGCCTGGCGGGCCTGCAGGTAGCCGAGCGCCTGGGCGCGGTTGTTGGGGTTGTAGAGCTCGGCGATCTTGTGCAGCGACAGGATCGAGCCGTCGTGCTGGGCCACCTTCACGGTCGTCCCCGGCGCGTGGCTGACGGCGATGGGCGAGCGGGCCGGGATCACGTCCAGCCGGTTCACCGCCTCGTTGTGCTCGCGCACGAAGTCGAAGCTCTTGGTGGAGCCCACGTGGTTGTTGAACTGCACACAGGGGCTGATCACGTCGATGAAAGCCGCGCCCTTGTGGCTGAGGCCCGCCTTGATCAACGGCACGAGCTGTTCCTTGTCGCCGGAGAACGAGCGGCCGACGAAGGTGGCGCCCAGCTGCAGCGCCATGCCCACCAGGTCGATGCCGGCGTCGTGGTTGACCACGCCCTTCTTGGACTTCGAGCCCTTGTCGGAGGTGGCGGAGAACTGGCCCTTGGTCAGGCCGTAAACCCCGTTGTTCTCGACGATGTAGAGCATGTTGACGCCGCGCCGGATGGCATGGGCGAACTGGCCAAGGCCGATGGAGGCCGAGTCCCCATCGCCGGAGACGCCCAGATATATCAGATCCTTGTTGGCGAGGTTGGCGCCGGTCAGTACCGAAGGCATGCGGCCGTGGACGGTGTTGAACCCGTGGCTCGCGCCCATGAAGTAGTCCGGGGTCTTGGATGAACAGCCGATCCCCGAGAGCTTGGCGACGCGGTGCGGCGGCAGGTCGAGTTCGAAGGCCGCCTGGATGATCGCCGCGGAGATCGAGTCATGCCCGCAGCCGGCGCAGAGCGTGGAGACCGAACCCTCATAGTCGCGCCGGGTGAAGCCCCGCGCATTGGTCGGCAGGTTCGGGTGATGCAGCTGGGGCTTGAGGATGTAGGTCATTCGGCGGCCCCCCTATTCTGCTGCTTCGGTCTGGCCCAGGGCCAGGATCTGGCCGATCTCGCGGGCGATGAACCGCGCGGTGATCGGCGTCCCGTCATAGTGCAGCACCGGCACGAGCTTGCCGGGGTCGATCTCACCCTCGTTGACCAGCAGGGTGCGAAGCTGGGCGTCGCGGTTCTGCTCCACCACGAACACGCGGCTGTGGGCGGCCACGAAATCGTAGACCTCGTCGCAGAACGGGAAGCCTCGCACACGCAAGGCGTCCAGATGCCGCCCCTGCTCTTCCAGGGCCTCCAGCGCCTCGTGCATCGAGGGCGTCGAGGAGCCGAAGTAGATGACCCCGTCGCCCACCTTCTCGTTTGGGGTCTTGCGCTTGGCGGGCCGCGCGACCGGCGCGGGGATCAGGGCCTTGGCGGTCTCGAACTTGCGCA
>PLEH01000267.1 GCA_003136395.1 Phenylobacterium sp. | reverse complement strand
CTAAGCGCGGTCAGGCTCTAGCCGGCCGCGTGACGGCTGCGTGAAGAGGTCAGATCTTCCCGCGCGCCACCGCGATCGTCAGCCGCAGGCGTCGCGCGAAGTCGTTGCTGGCCGGACGCCCCGCTAGCGCCGCATGGACCACTGCCGGAAAGGCTGCGACGCTCAGGGTCCGCGAGGCGCTGCGCGCGGCGTGGATCACCTTCAGGAAGGTGGGGCGCAGTTCGGGGGTCTCGGCCAGCCGCTTTCCCAGCGCCCAGGCCGAACCGCCGGCCAGCGCCATCCTGGCCTCGGTCGCGGGATCGAGCACCTGGGCCGCCAGCTCGGCGGCCACCCCGCCGGTGTCGCGGGCCCAGTCCAGCATCTCGGCCTCGCTCATCGGCGCGGGATCGAGCTCGCGATAACGGGCGTCGATCAGGGTCTCCAGGCTCTCACGCTTCAGGCCGCGGCGGGCCGCCGCGCGGGCGAGCGCCTGGGCCGCCGGATGCTGGCGCACCGGCCGATCCCCGAAGATCTCCTCAAGCGCTTCGCGCCACCAGGTCAGCCGCATTTCGCCCAGCAGGGCGTTGGAGGCCACCTTCGGCGCGCGCGCCAGCTCGTAGTCAAAGGCGTAGACGGCAATTACGTCGGCGCGCGTTTCGGCATTGCCGATGAACCGGCTGGACAACCAGCGGTCGGGATCGACCCGGCGGATCAGGGCGTCGAGGTCTTCCAGTTCCGGGCCTGGCGCGTCTTCGCTCATCTGGCTCATCGACATGGTGCCCCTCCATCCGGCGCCTATGAAAAGGCCCGCCGGTTAAGGCGGGCCTTCCCAACGTCGTTTCCGGCCGTTTTAGCCGAAGATGGTCTGGTTCATGGTCATGCAGACCAGCATAGGCACCGACAGGAAGGTGTTGATCCGCGAAAAGATCATCGCCTTGCGCCCGGCGGCGGCCTTCGCGTCGGCGTCGGCCTCCACCAGACCCAGCGCGATCTTCTGGGCCGGCCAGATGGCGCCCCAGACGTTGAGCATCATGATGATGCCGAGCCACATGCCCAGGCCGATGAAGGTATGACCGAGGCCCACGGGCTTCTCCGTGAAGCCCAGCGTCAGGGCCTGCACCAGGAAGTGGCGGTTCCAGGCCAGGATCAGGCCCATCAGCACCGTGAACAGCGCCGACCAGCGGAACCAGAACATCGCCTCGGGCGCGATGTACTTCGTGACGGCCGGCTTCAGCTCGGCGGGGATTTCCGGCATCTTCCGGGTCTGCACGAAGTTGAAGTACCAGAGCAGCCCGATCCACATGATGCCGAACAGCACATGCAACCAGCGGAATACCGCCTGCCAGAAGATCTCCGGCCCGCTTTGATTGTGTACGTAATATCCGGCGACGATGATCAGCGCGATGATGAAGCTGACGATCAGCGTGTTGCGGAGATTGGAGAGAAGTCCGGCCATTTTAGCGCCCTCGTGATTCCTACCCTGAGGGTCAGGTATAGGTCGTTTTGACGCAGGCGGAAACGGTTAGACGGCGATCAGGGCGGCCGCCAGCCGGCGGCCCTCCGAAGTCAGCACATTGTAGAGCTTGGCGGCCGATGGCGTGTCCATGAATTCCAGGCCCATGCCCGCCGCCAGCAGCGCCTCGCGGATGGCCCGTGGCGGCTGGGCGTTGTGGACCCCGACGCCGAGCAGCAGGAACTCCACCTCCGCGCGGCCGGCGGCGAACACCGGCGCCAGGGTCTCCAGGGTCAGCTCCGCGAAGGTCGCCACCGGCCAGGCCCGGGCCTGATCGGCGAGGATCAGCAGCGACCCGGAATGCCATGCCCCGGACAGCCGGAACCCGCCCTCGCCATAGGCGTCGATCAGCGGCGCGTCGCGAGCCACGGCCTCGGCCGGCCTAGTAGCGAACGGTCGCTGGCTTCAGCGGTTCGGCGGCCTCGTCGTCGCCGCCGCGCTTGACGCCCCAGAGGATGATCACCGGGGCGGCGATGTAGATCGACGAATAGGTGCCGATCCCGATGCCGAACAGCATGATGATCGACAGGCTGTAGAGCGTCGGTCCGCCGAACACCGCCAGCGCCACCAGGGCGATGACCGCGGTCATCGAGGTGATGATGGTCCGGGTCAACATCTCGTTGATCGACATGTCGATCACTTCGCTGAGCGGCATGCGCTTGAACTTGCGCAGATTTTCGCGGAACCGGTCGAACACCACCACCGTGTCGTTCATCGAATAGCCGATGATGGTCAGGATCGCGGCCACCGACTTCAGGTCGAACTCCATCTTGCCGAAACGGCCCATGATGGCGATCAGGCCGAAGGTCAGGAAGACGTCGTGGAACAGGGCCGCGACCGCGCCCAGGCCGAACTGCAGCTCGAACCGGAACCAGATGTAGAGCAGCATTGCCAGGATCGCGAGGCCGAGGCCGAGTACGCCTTTGCCAAGCAGCTCGCCGGAGACGGTCGGGCCGACCACGTCGGTGCTGGCGAACTTCACCGTTCCCAACGTCTTGGTGAGATTGGCCTGCGCGTGACTGACCGTCGCGCTGATGTCAGCGCCCGCAGGCGCCTCGAACTTGATCAGCGCCGAGCCCGGCGCGCCCACGGCCACCACGGTCTCGTGCAGGTTCATGCCCTGCAGGGCCGCGTGGATCTGGGCGTTGTCGATCACCTTGGGCGCGGTGGAGATTTCCATCACCGTGCCGCCCTTGAAGTCGATGCCGCAGGCGAGCCCGCCGCAGGGCGGCCTGAACGGATAGAGGGTCAGGAACAGCGAGCCGGCGATCGCCAGGATCGAAAGCGTGGCGAACACCCGCGACAGCCGCACGAACCGGAAGTGGGTGCGGACCGGGAGAACCTTGATCAGGGGCCAGAATTTCAAAGCTTGGGCTCCCTTAGGCGATCGGCAGCGTCTTCGGACGGGCGGCTTTGAACCACCAGGCCAGAAGCACTTGGGTGACCAGGACGGCCGAGAACACAGTGGTGAACACGCCGACCGACAGCGTCCAGGCAAAGCCCTTCACCGGCCCGGAGCCGAGGTTGAACATGATCAGCGCCGAGAAGATGTGGGTCATGTTGGCGTCGAAGATGGTGCCCCAGGCCCGCGAGAAGCCGGCCTCCATGGCGTCGATCAGCTTGCGCCCGGCCCGCAGTTCATCGCGCATCCGCTCGTAGATCAGCACGTTGGCGTCAACGGCCACCGCCAGGGTCAGGATCAGGCCGGCGATGCCCGGAAGCGTCAGCACCGCCTGGGTGAAGCTCATGACGCCGACGATCATCACCGCGTTGACCGCCAGCGCGATCAGCGAAATGCCGCCGAAGAGCCCCCCGTAGATCAGCAGCATGAAGATCATCGTGGCCACCAGGCCGACGATGGCCGAGATGGTCCCGGCCTTGACGGCGTCGGCGCCCAGCTCGGCGCCCACCGTCCGCTGTTCCTCGACCTTCATCGGCGCCGGCAGGGCGCCGGCCCTGAGCAGGACCGACAGCTCGTTGGCGCTTTCCGGGGTGAAGCGGCCGGTGATGCTGCCTGACCCGGCCGGAATGACCCCCTGGATGACCGGGGCGGAGATGACCTTCTTGTCGAGTACAATGGCGAAGCGCTTGCCGATGTTCTGCCGGGTGATGTCCGCGAAGCGGCGCGAGCCGATGCCGTTCATGCGGAACCGCACCTCGGAGCCGCCGCCGTTCTGATCGAAGCCCGGCTGGGCGTCGGTCAGCATTTCGCCGGTGATCTGCTGGCGCTTCTTGACCACATAGCTCGCCGCCAGGCCGTCGGTGGAGACCAGGACTTCGTCGCCCGGCGGGATGCGGCCGGCGGCGATGTCTTCCGGGGAGGCCTGCTCCTCGACCATCTGGAACGAGAGCTTGGCGGTCTGGCCGATGACGTTCTTGAGCTTCTCCGGGTCGCTTTCCCCGGCCGCCTGGATGTCGATGCGGGTCTTGCCGCGCCGGGAGATGTCCGGCTCCTTGGTGCCCAGCTGGTCGATCCGGCGGCGGATCACCTCGATATTCTGCTCGACGGCCTTGTTGGCCTCCGCGTCGAAGGCCTCGGGCACGAAGGCGATGCGGATGCGCTGATCGCCCGTGGTGGAGACGGTCACGTCGCGGCCGCCGGGCGTGCCGGCCAGGGGCGCGCCCACGGTCTTGCGCAGCTCGGTGACGGCGTCGTCTACCTGCGCCGCGTCGGTGATCCGCAGGCCGATCTCGCCGTTGGTGACCGCCAGGTCGGTGAATGCGATCTGCTTATCGCGGAACGCCGTGCGCACGTCCTCGGCCATGTTGGTCAGCCGCTCGTTGCGCAGCGCCACCGTGTCGACCGAATAGAGCAGGTCCGAGCCGCCCTGCAGGTCGAGGCCCAGGTGCAGGGTGTTCTTCGGCATGAAGGCGGGAAGACTGTCGCGCATCTTCGCGGGCAGCACATTCGGCAGGGTGAACAACAGGCCGAACATCGTCGCCACGACGACGACGATCACCTTCCAGCGGGCAAGATTCATCATGGCTGGAGAGTGGCCTTTAGGTCTTTGAATCGTTGGCCGGGGCCGGCGCGCCGCGGGCCTGCACCTCGGTGATCATGGCCTTGCGCACCTTGACGGTGACGCCCGTGGCGATCTCAACGCCCACATCGGCGTCTTCCACGCGGACGATCTTGCCGTACACGCCCGAGGCCAGAACGACGGAGTCGCCCCGCTTCAGGGCGCCCAGCATGGTCTGGTGGGCCTTCATCCGCCGCTGCTGCGGGCGGATCATCAGGAAATAGAACAGGATGACCAGACCTACCAGCGGCAGGAACTGGATCAACATGTCCGTGGGACCGCCGCCGCCGACGGCGCCGCCGAGGGCTTGAGCATAGGCAGGGGTGGCGAACATGGCCTCTCCGGAAAGCAGTGCGGCCAGGGCCTTCTGGAGGCCCCGGCTCGAAGTCGGCGGAAGCTATGCGCTGCGATCTTGTTTTGCAATGGAACGCCGCCGGACGGCGGGTTAAGCGTCGCAAGGATGACACACGAGCTGGAACCTGTGCTGGCGCGGATCGCCGAGGCCCTGGAGCGCCTGGCGCCCGCGCGGCCCGTGGCGCCGGACTTCACGGCTGCGCGTCTGTTCCGCCACGACCCGGCCTCAGGCGCCTTCCATCCGGCGCCGGACTACCTCCTGCCGCTCGAGATCCTGGTCGGCGTCGACCGGCAGAAGGAACGGTTCGTCGAGAACCTGCAACGCTTCGCCGGCGGCGCGCCGTCCAACCATGCCCTGCTCTGGGGCGTGCGCGGCACGGGCAAGAGCTCGCTGGCCAAGGCCGCCTTCATGAGCGTCGCCAAGGCCGTCCCCGGCCTGAAGCTGGTGGAGGTCGACCGCGATCAGGTGACGGCGCTGCCCGACCTGTTCGACGTCCTGCGGGCTCGCCCGGAGCGGTTCGTGGTGCTCTGCGACGATCTCTCCTTCGAGGAAGGCGCGGCGGCGGCCAAGGCGCTGAAGTCGGCGCTGGAGGGCGGCGTCTCCGGCCCACCGGCCAATGTGCTGTTCACCGCCACCTCGAACCGCCGCCATCTGATGCCCAGATCTCATAGTGAAAGAGGGGGCCATGGCGAGGACCGCGGCCTGATCGCCACCGCCGAGGACGCCGAGGAGGAAGTCAGCGTCTCCGACCGGTTCGGCCTGTGGATCGGCTTCCCGCCGATGGACCAGCCGACCTATCTGGCCGCCGTCCAGGGCTACGCCAAGCGCTACAAGCTGAAGACGCCGGACCTCGACCGCCGCGCCCTGCAGTGGGCGCAGCTGCGCGGCGCCCGTTCCGGCCGCGTCGCCTGGCAGTTCATCCGCGACCTGGCGGGAGAACTGGGCCGGGAATTGCCGCTGTGACGCTCATCCCTCCCCCTTGTGGGGAGGGTGGCGAGCGCAGCGAGACGGGTGGGGATGTGTGGGCCGGCGCGCTGAGTCAGCGCTTGAGCGCGACTCCCCCACCCTGATCGCTTCGCGATCTGTCCCTCCCCTAAAGAGGAGGGATGATCTCTATTTCGGCAGCACCAGCTTCGGATCCACGGGCCGCGCGTGCGGATCCTGCGGATTGGGCGCATAGCGCACCTCGAAGTGCAGCTGGGGCTCCGGCACGCCACCGGTGGCGCCGACCTGGCCGACCTGTTGGCCTTGCGTGAGCGTCTGCTTGTTCTTGACGTCGATGCGCGACAGAAAGGCGTAGGCCGTGACCCACCCGTCGGCGTGCTTGACCAGCACCAGATTGCCGAAGCCAGGCACCTGGTCGCCGGCGTAGATCACGTCCCCGTCCGCGGCGGCCCGGACCGGGGCGCCCGCATCGGCCTGGATATTGATCCCGTCGTTGCGCTGGCCGCCTGGCAGGGGGCCGAAGTCGGAGAGAATGCTGCCCCGCAGCGGCCAGAGGAACCGGCCCTTGCCGGCCTGGGAAACCTGGGCGTCGCTCAGCGCCGGCGTCGTATCGGGCGTCGCCGACGGCGGAACGTAGGGGCGCTGACCTGACGGCTGGTAGGGTTGCGGGCGCGACGGCAGGCTCGCGTCGGGCTGGTAGGGTTGCGGATAGGCTCGGCCCGGCCGCTCCTCCGGACCGGCGTTGCGGTCGTGGTAGCCGTCCGGCAGGAAGATCTTCTGCCCCTGGCGCACGCTGATCACGCGTCTGGAAAGTTCGTTCTCGGCCCGCAAGCGCTCGACGCTCACGCTGAACCGCTGGGCGATGCTGGCGAGGGTTTCGCCGGCGCCGGCGGTGTAGATGTGCTCGGCGAAGCTCGGTCCCCGGAACACCTGGCCCGCGCGGACCGAATTGCCCTTCACATGGTTCAGCCGCTTCAGCTGGCTGACGTCGACGTCGAGCCGGTCGGCGATCTTGGCCAGGGTGTCGCCCTTCTTGGCCTTGTAGGTCTCGCCCTTGGCTTGACGGGTGACCACAGGGCCGCCGCCAACGGCGCGCGCGTCCTCCGCAGCCTCGGTCGGCGCGGCCTTGCCCTTGTGCGACTTGACGCCCTTGGCCGACGAATCGGCCTTGTCGGCGGTTTCTGCCGGCTCGTCCGCGGCTTCCACGGCGGGCGCACGGTAGTCGGCGGGCAGGCGGATCTGCTGGCCGGGCCGGATCGAGGTCTTGGCGGAAAGGTCGTTCTCGGCGCGCAGTTCCTCGATGCTTACGTGGAAGCGCTGCGCGATCGAGAACACCGTGTCGCCGCGGGAGACCACATAGGCCTTCTTGGAGACGACCGGCCCCTTCAGCACGTCGCCCGGCTGCAGGACAGCCGTCTTCTTCAGCTTGTTGGCGCTCAGAAGTTCATCGACCGTGGTGTCGAGCTTGTCAGCGACCTTTTCGAGCGTATCGCCCTTCTTGACCACGTAGGCGCCACGCTCGCCTTTGAGCGTGACGATCTTGCCGTTGGCCGCAACCGGCGGCGGCGCGACCTTCTTGGCATGGGTCTTGGCCATGGCCGGGCCCGCGCACAGCGCAGTGGTCGCCAGCAGTATCAGGGCCGATCGCTGTAGGAAGTGCGTCATCGCCGCTCCGGTTTGGTGGATGGGCCGGTCTGGTGCATGGGAATGAGTCGGGGCGTCAGGGTTGATGATGGGTTAACCCGACCCGTCCCGCCAACCTGCAAACCACCGCAGGTCCCACACGTCTTCGTCAAAGTTCTTTCGCCACGCCGTCGAGCAAGGGCACGAATCGCACGTCGGTCAGCGCTTCGATTTCGAATCCCCCCTTGCCGTCGCCAGTGTAGCGCCGAAGGCTCTGGACCGGGCCCTTGCCGATCGGCGCCACCAGGATGCCGTTCGGCTTGAGCTGGCCGAGCAGGGCCTTCGGCTCATCAGACGCTGCGGCTGTGACCATAATGCGGTCGAACGGCGCCTGCTCCGGCCATCCCTCCCCGCCGTCGCCGAACCGGGTGATGACATTGGTCAGGCCCAGCGTCTTGAAGCGAGCCTCGGCCTCCCGCATCAGCGTGCGGTAGCGCTCCACCGTATAGACCAGCCGCGAGAGCTTGGAGAGGATCGTGGTCTGATACCCGCTGCCTGTCCCGATCTCGAGCACGCGGTCGCGTTTGTCGACCTTCAGCGCCTGGGTCATCAGGCCGACGATGAACGGCTGGCTGATGGTCTGGCCGCAGGCGATCGGCAATGCCGAGTCCTCGAAGGCGCGTTCCTTGAACAGATCCGGCGTGAAGCTCTCGCGCGGCGTGGTCTCGATGGCGGAGAGCACGGCGGGGTCGCTGACGCCCTGCGAGCGCAGGGCGAGGATCAGGCGGGCGAGCCGCGTCTCGGCCGTGTCGTCGTCTTTCTTCGCCATCCTCAAGCCCTGCCCAAGTCAAGCATGGGGAGGCGCGCCGCCAAGCACGCCGGAAAGCTTGTGCACTGACTCGGCGTGCGTGAGGTCGATATGCAGCGGCGTCACCGAAATCTTGCCGTCATAGAGCGCCCGAAGGTCGGTTCCGGGCGCCGGTTCCGAGCGTTCCTGTCGGTAGCCGACCCAATAGTACTCGCGGCCCCTGAGGTCGGTGCGCTTCTCGACCATCCGCACATGGGCGTCTCGGAAGCCCTGCCGGGTCACTTCGACCTCCGTGATCTCCTCGATCGGCACGCTGGGGAAATTGAGGTTCATGATCACGTCGTCGGCCCAGCCCACCTCCATCAGGCGCCGGATGATGCCGGGCGCGAAGTGCTCGGCCGAGGCATAGCCCTTGGCGCCCTCGTAGAACCCGCCCTGAGAGAGCGCGATGCCGGGCACGCCCATGGCCATGGCCTCGATGGCGCCGGCCACGGTGCCCGACATGGTCACGTCCTCGGCGAGGTTCGCGCCGCGATTGACGCCGGAAAGCACCAGGTCCGGGCGTTGGCCCTCCACCAGCTCGCTGATGCCCAGCATCACGCAGTCGGTGGGCGTGCCGGTGGTGGAGAACCGCCGCGCGTCGAGCTTTCTCACCCGGATCGGCTCGGACAGCGTCAGCGCCCGGCTGGCGCCCGACCGCTCGGTCTCCGGCGCGCAGATCCAGATGTCGTCGGAGAGCTTGGCCGCGATCCGCTCCAGCGCGGTCAGGCCCTCGGCGTGGATTCCGTCGTCGTTGGTGAGCAGAATCCGCATCTAGAGCCCGCTCATCCCCGCGAAGGCGGGGACCCAAGCTGAATCAGCGCACTTCACGCAGGCGGGGGACACGGCCCGACCACCGCATGGATCCCCGCCTTCGCGGGGATGAGCGGAGGATAGGATCACGCTTTCCCTCCAATGTGCGTGAGGCCGGGCAGATAGGAATGCAGCGCCTGCGGGATGGCGATGCGGCCATCCTCGTCCTGATAGTTCTCCATCAGGGCCACCAGGGTGCGACCGACCGCCAGGCCGGAGCCGTTCAGAGTATGGACGAATCGCGTCCCCTTTTCGCCGGCCGCCTTGGTGCGGGCGTCCATGCGGCGGGCCTGGAAGTCCCCGCAGTTGGAGCAGGAGCTGATCTCGCGATAGCGCTGCTCGGACGGCAGCCAGACCTCCAGGTCGTAGGTCTTCCTGGCCCCGAAGCCCATGTCGCCGGTGCAGAGCAGCATGGTGCGGAACGGCAGCTCCAGCCGCTTCAGGATCGCCTCGGCGCAGCCAACCATCCGCTCGTGCTCTTCATCCGACTTGTCCGGTTCGACGATGGAGACCAGCTCGACCTTGTAGAACTGGTGCTGGCGGATCATGCCGCGGGTGTCGCGGCCCGACGCGCCGGCCTCCGAGCGGAAACAGGGGGTGAGCGCGGTGTAGCGGAGCGGCAGCTCCTCGGCGGCCACGATCTGGCCCATCACCAGGCTGGTCAGCGGCACCTCGGCCGTCGGGATCAACCATCGGCCGTCAGTGGTCTGGAAAAGGTCGTCGGCGAACTTCGGCAGCTTGTCGGTGCCGTAGGCCGCCGCGTCATTGACCAGCAGCGGCGGCGAGACCTCGGTGTAGCCGTGCTCCGTGGTCTGGAAATCCAGCATGAACTGGCCGAGCGCGCGCTCGAGCCGCGCCAACTCGCCCTTCAGCACCACGAACCGAGCGCCGCTCATCCGCGTGGCGGCCTCGAAGTCCAGCAGGCCGAGATCGCCGCCCAGGTCGACGTGGTCCTTCGGCCTGGCGATGGCGAAGGGCGTCCCCCAGCGGCGGACCTCGACGTTGGCGTGCTCGTCCGGGCCGAGCGGCACGTCGGCGGCCGGAATGTTCGGCAGGCCGGCCAGGAGGTCGTTCAGCGCCTGGCCGGCGGCCTTTTCAGCCTCGCTCTCGGCGTCCAGCTTCGCCTTCAGCGCCTCGACAAGGGCCATCAGACGCGAGGCCTCCACCTCATCCTTGGCGGCCTTGGCGGCGCCAATCTTCTTGGAGGCGTCGTTGCGTTCGGCCTGGGCGCTTTGCCAGGCGGTCTGGGCGGTGCGCAGCTTCGCGTCGAGCGCGGTGATCTGGCCCACCAGGGCCGCGCCGGACAGACCCTTCGCGTCCCAGCCTTTGACGTAGGGCTCGGGGTTTTCGCGAATGGCTCGGATGTCGTGCATTGGGCGTCGCTGGGTTGGGGCGGAAGCGGCTTCTCTAGAGCGCGTTGGCCGGTAGGCCAAGGTCAGGCGGCGGCTTCGTCGTCCTTCTTGCGGCGGAACTCGATCAGCTTCACGCAGGCGATCGACAGGAAATAGAGCCCGATGATCGGCAGGGAGAGCAGGGTCTGGCTGATCGGGTCGGGCGGGGTGATGATCGCGGCCACGACGAAGACGCCCACCACCGCATAGCGCCAGCCGGCCATCAGCATCTTGGAGGTGACGATCCCGGTCATGCCGAGCAGGGTCAGGATCACCGGCAGCTGGAAGCAGATACCGAAGGCGAGCAGCAGCGCTGTTGCCAGGTCGAAATAGTCGGAGATCCTCGACATCAGCCGCACGGAGATCGGCCCATCGACGATCTGCTGGTGCAGGGCGAACCACATCACGAACGGCAGGATCATGTAGTAGACCAGCGCGGCGCCGGCCGTGAACAGCACCGGTGAGGCGATGAGGAACGGCAGGAATGCGCGCCGCTCCTTCTTGTAGAGCCCCGGCGCCACGAAGGCGTAGATCTGCTGGCCCAGCACCGGGAAGCTCAGCGCCACCGCCCCGACGGCGGCCAGCTTCACCTTGGTGAAGAAGAGTTCCAGCGGCGCTGTGGAGATGAAGTCGGTGGCCGCCGGCGCCACCGGCGCCACCTGTTTGCCGATCAGGACCAGGAACATGTCCCTGGCGCTCGTCCAGGCGTTGACGAGGCTCGCCATGACCCCCGCGCCCTCTGGCGGGGCCTTGGCCCGCACCGCCACCAGGCCCTGAGCAATCGTGTAGGGGTGCATCAGCACGAGGAGAATCTGCTGGGCGAAATAGAAGCAGACGATGAAGCCCACGAACAGCGCGACCACGCAGACGATCAAGCGCGAGCGGAGCTCGACCAGATGCTCCAGCAGCGGCGCGCGGGAGGCTTCGATTTCGTCGTCGGGGGCGTCGCTCACGAGACGGTCGCCTTACGGACCCGCGGCTTCGAAGCCGCCGACCTGGTCGGGGTCGCCGTCGCGGCGGGCCGCTTGGCCGTCACTGTCTTGGCGGCGGCCTTGGGCTTCGCCGCCGCGTTCGAGACGGCGGGTTTGGCCGTGGCGGTCTTCGCCTTGGCGGCCGTGGTCTTCTTCGCCGCGGCAGCCTTGCCCGTGGCCTTCGCGGCGGGCTTGCGCTTGCGGGCTTTCGGCGCGGGCGTCGTCTCGATCGTGGTCTCGCCGCCGTAGGTATAGGGCGCATGCAGCTGCACCCCGACGTCGGCCATGCCCTGGCTGATCTCCTCGAGGGCCTGGTTCACCTCGGGCGCATGGGTCGACATGTCGGCCAGCTGGCCCTGGCGCATGGCCTCGACTTCCTTGCGCAGCTCGTCGAGCTCCGACTGGCGGGCCATTTCGTCGAAGCTGGCGCGGAACTCCGCTGCCATGGCGCGCACCCGGGCCATGAACTGACCGAGCTTGCGCAACAGGATCGGCAGATCCTTCGGACCCACGACGATCAACGCCACGGTGGCGGCGATCAGGAATTCAAAGAGGCGCCCTTCGGGAAACATGGCCGTGCCTTAGCGCGGTTTCAGGCGCGGTGGAAACGGGAGACGCGCACGCGCCGGCGGATCGGCTCAGGCCTTGGTCTTGGCGCGCGCCTTGGGCGTGGCTTTCGCAGCGGTCTTGGTGGCCGTCTTGGCTATCGGCTTGGCCGGCGGCGGAGCCTCTTCGTGGGCTTCTTCCTCGCCCTTCAGGCCCTCGCGGAAGGCGCGCACGCCCTTGGCGGCGTCGCCCATGATGCCGGAAAGCTTGCCGCGGCCGCCGAACACCAGGGCCACGATGATCAGCACCACGAGCCAGTGCCAGATAGTGAAAGTGCCCATAAAGGGTAACTCCTCAGGCCGGTTCGCGCGCCAGAGCGGCCGCGCCCCGCGACTTCTTCAGTTGGCTATATAGTCCGTCTCGGCAAGCCGCGCCACGCGACAATCAGACCGTCTCCTCGCCCAGGAAGTCGGTGTGGAACTCCGGCGCGTCGCCGTCGTCCAGCGGGTCTTCGTCGGCGGCCAGCGCATTGGGATCGGGCACTGCGAAGTCGGCGGGCAGGTCCAGCGAGAGCAGGCCCGCCGCGCGCATCTCGGCGGCGCCCGGCAGGTCGCTGAAGGAGGCCAGGCCGTAGTGTTCGAGGAAGGCGTCGGTGGCGCCGTAGGTGATCGGCCGGCCGGGCGTGCGCCGGCGGCCGCGCATGCGCACCAGGCCCAGCTCCAGCAAGACGTCCAGCGTGCCCTTGCTGGCCTGCACGCCGCGCACGGACTCGATTTCCGCACGGGTGACCGGCTGGTGGTAGGCGATGATGGCCAGCGTCTCTTGAGCGGCGCGGGAGAGGCGCCTGGGTTCCTCCCGCTCGTCGGTCATCAGCCAGGCGAGATCCGCCGCCGTCTGGAACCGCCAGCGACCGGCGACCCAGGCGAGTTCCACGCCACGGCCGGCGTAGCGCGCCTGCAGGGCGGCGATCGCGCCGGCCACATCGGCGCCTTCCGGCAGCCGCTTGGCGAGATCGGCCTCGCTGAGCGGCCCGGCGGCGGCGAACAGCAGGGCCTCGACCTCGCGCTCGGTGTAGACCGCATCGGTCATGGGGTCCGTCCCTCCAGGGCGCCCTTCTTGGTCCGCAGGTAGATGTCGGCGAAGGCCTCCAGCTGGCGGGCTTCGAGCGCGCCTTCCTTGACCAGTTCAAGCCCGGCCGAGAGCGTCGAGGCGACGTAGGACGCGCGGCTCGGCCCCTCCCCGGCCACGCCCGGCCGGCTGGGCCCGAACGGGGCCACCCCGGTGAGCGGCGTCCAGCGCGCAAGCTCCGGCAACAGCCGGCGCAGGCGCTCGCGCGCCTCCTCGAGCGGATAGGCCGTGGGGGGCGTGGGCGTATAGCGGCGGGTGGCTTCCTTGGTCCGCTGGGCGATGTAGGCGCTCATCAGGCTGTAGAGGTCTCCCTCGATGCGGCCGGACGGGATCACCCGGATCGCCTCCGGATCGCCGCGCCCGAAGACGTCGCGGCCAAGCTGCGGGCGGGTCCGCAAGCCTTCGGCCGCATTGCGCATGGCGTCGAGCTTGGCCAGCCGGAAGGCCAGGCGCGCGGCGATCTCCTCGGCCGGCGCCTCGTCGGCCTGAGGCTGGTCGGGCTTTGGCAGCAGCAGGCGGGATTTCAGATAGGCCAGCCAGGCCGCCATCACCAGNNCCATCACCAGATAGTCGGCGGCCAGCGAGAACTGCGCGCGCCGCGCCTGCTGCACGAAGGCCAGGTACTGCTCGGCGAGCTTCAGGATCGACAGCTGCAGGAGATCGACCTTCTGGCTGCGGGCCAGCGCCAGCAGGACGTGCAGCGGGCCCTCGTAGCCGTCGATGTCGACGATCAGGGCCTCGCCGTCCTCGGCCGCATTGGCGGCGGCG
>PLEH01000320.1 GCA_003136395.1 Phenylobacterium sp. | reverse complement strand
GAGCTGAACCATCGGGTGAAAAACAACCTCACCCTGGTGGCCGGCATGCTGCAGATGCAGGCGCGCGGCGCGGAGCCCGCGGTGCGCGACCAACTGACCAAGGCGGTCGATCGCGTTCAGAGCATCGCTCAGGTGCACCAGGCGCTCTATCGCGGCTCGCGCAACGATGACATCGACTTCGGGACCTATCTGAAGGACCTGTGCGCCAGCCTTTCCCGCTCGCTGATAGCGGACGGCCGTATCACCCTGAACGTCGAGGCCGAGGTTGCGGATCTGCCGATCGACATGGTCATCCCGCTGGGANNGAATGCGGTCAAGTACGCCTATCCGCCGCCCGAGACCGGTCTGGTTTCAGTGCGTTTCCACCGGGAACGCGATCAATTCCGGCTGAGCGTCGGCGACGGCGGTCGCGGTCTGCCTGAGCCGGCGAAGATGGGCGCGGGCGGGCTCGGCATGACGCTGGTCAGCTCGCTGGTCGGCCAGGTCCACGGCAAGCTGGTCGTGCGCCGTCATCCGGGCGCGACCTTCGAGATCACCGTTCCTGCCGGCGCGTCTTCTGAGCCAGCCTTCGCTGGCGAGCGCCTGCTCTAGCGAAGCTTTCGAGATCACGCGCTCGAATGTCCGCAAAATACGGACTATGTATTTATGAGACATACAGCGTCTTGCTTCAGCTGATATTGTCGCTATCTCTAAATATAATCGCGCTGGTTATCGCTATTCGACACCGCAGAGTCTTGTTACGTGCCAGAAGACTCTGAAGTAGCGCGGCAAATAGGCCGATATGGATATTCGAAATCGTCTTCTGGCGTCTTTCGGCGAGCCGGCCCTGGCCGCGCTATCTCCGCATATCCGTGAAATCGCCCTTAGCGTTGGCCGCGTCGTCGCCGAGCCGGGCGAGCCGATAGAGCACGTCTATTTTCCGAGCAGCGGGGTGGTTTCCATCATCACCCTCATGGCGGACGATCGCGGGGTCGAAAGCCTGACCGTCGGCCGCGAAGGCGCCGTCGGGCTGCTGGCTGTGTTCGGGGATCCCATCTGGGACTCGCGGGGCTTGGTGCAGATCGCCGGCGCCGCGCTCAGAATCGACGCCCAGCCTTTGCGCGCCGCCGCCCGCGACCATCCGTCCATCCTCGATGTGGTGATCCGCTACGCCCAGGTCACCGAGGCGCAACTGCATCAGTCGGCAGCCTGTAACGCGCTGCATCCCATTGAGGCGCGCCTGTGCCGCTGGCTGCTCACCTGCGAGGATCGGGTGGGGGACAAGGTGCTGCCCCTGACCCATGAATTCCTTGGCATGATGCTCGGCGTTCAACGCACCCGAGTCACCACCGCGGCCCAGGGGCTGCAGCGTCAGGGACTGATCAAATATCGCCGCGGGCTCATCACCGTGCTGGACCGCGCCGGGATGGAGCGCAGCGCCTGCGAGTGCTACCGGAGCGCCGAAGACATCTATGCCCGCGTGTTTCCAGGCGTGGACGAGGTGCGCGGCGCCGCGTGAAGGCGCCCTGACCTTAAGGGTGCGGGGTTGCCCTCAGCCGAGGCTCTGGCCGAAGACTTGAGGGACCTATTGCCGGCTTAGAAGTTCCAGTCCACGTGGGCGTTGAAGCCCTCTTGGCTCGCGCGGTCGGCATATTGGCCGATGAAGCCGGCGCCGAGGGTGAAGCCGCCCTTGGTGAGATCGACGCCGAGATCGACGTCGGCGCGGTTGCGCGACAGGGCCGGCCCGCTGACCGCATAGGCCGCGCCGGAGCCTGAATCCGGGAAGCCCACATCCACCAGCGGCAGCCGGCCGTCAAAGCCCAGCTCCCAGGCCAGGGTCGCGTGCGGGCGGATGGTCACCCCGCCGCTGCGCCAATCGGCATCGAGACGCACGCCGGCCTTGCCCGATCCGACATCCAGCGCCAGGCCATGGCCGTTCAAGGCCGCCGCGCCGCCGCGTTCGGCGAAGCTGGACCCCTGCAGCCAGCTCCAGCCGGCGCCGATGAAGGGCTGCACCCGCGTCATGCCCAGATGCGCGGTCCAGCCGAGTTCGGCATAGGCCTGGCCTTCGCCGGCGCTGTCGCGGCTGCTCAATCGATTGGACAGTCCCGGCAGGCTGATCATGCGGCTGACGTCGGCGGTCCATCCGCTATAGCCGGCCACGCCGCGCAATCCCCATCCCTTGCCCAGATCCGCCTGGCCGTAGGCCGCGACATGCCAGCCCTGCAGATTGGCGCTGCTGGCGCGCGCATCAACGCCGAGGCCGCCGGTCTCGTAGCCGCCGACCACGCCCAGGATCACCGGGCCGAAGGCGTTGTCGAGGCCGGCCATCAGGGTCGTATCCGAGCCGCTGGCGCTCGCGGCGTTGCCGTCGCCGTTCAGCCGGCGCGAACCGGTCACCGCCTCGCCCCAGACGCCCGGATCGCCATCGGCCAGCGTGATCAGATGGTCGATCACCCCGTCGCGGAGGGTGCGGCCGTCCTCGATCATGGCGCCGCGCACGCTGGCGTGGATCTCGCCGGAGACCTGGTTGAAGGCGGCCTGGGCGGCGCCGATTGTCGGCAAGTTGGCCAGGACGTTGGCCACGGTATTGGCCAGCGGTAGGTCGTCGGCGGCATGACCGGCGGCGATCTCGTTCGGCGTCGCCCCGGCCGAGGCGAAGGTGCGAATCTTGGCGACGTCGAGATAGACGTCATTGGCGTCATAGTTGGCGACCAGGCCGATAAACGGGGTCACCGGGATGGTGTCGCCGGTGAGCGTATAGGTCCCCGTGACGCCTCCGGCGGCGCTCAGCACGATGTAGCGGGTCCCGAACACGTAAGGCGCTGCGTCGGTCTTGATCACGTCCAGAACCGCGCCGCTGGCCAGGCTCGCCGCGCCCGAGACATTGATCCGGTCGGCATGGCCGGCCGCGTCCAGTTCGACCTGGTAGATCGAGCCGGCGGCCTGGGAATAGTTCCCGCTGACCCTAAGCGCGCCGATGGAATCGCCCGGCGCCACGATCGCGCCGGCCTGGGCGACCACGCCGCCGACAACGCCGTTGCCGCCGAGGGTGGCCCCGCTGGCGACCGTGACGGCGGAGTTGGCGAGCGAACCCTCCACAGCCAACCGCCCGGCCGCGACGGTGCTGCCGCCCGACAGGCTGCTCGCGCCCGTCAGCACCAGCGTGCCGAGGTCGGTCTTGATCAGACCGTTGGTCCCCGCGATCGGCGCGCTGATGGTCGCGGTGTCGCCGGCGCCCGCCGCCGTGCCGTCGCCGACGCGGATGGTGGGCGCAGCCACGCTGAGGGTGAGGTTGCCGCCAGTGACGGTGTAGCCGCTGACCGCGAACTGCAGCCCGGTGGCGGCAATGGCGCCGCCGCTGTTGTCGATGGTCACCGTCCCCGGTGCGCCCTGGAAGATGGCGAAGCCGGTGGTCCAGGTCCCGGACGTGTCGCCGGCCGCGTCGGTCCAGTTGGTCGGGCCGATCTTCCAGGTTCCGGCGCCCCCGACCACTGTGCCTGTCGGGCTGGTCGTGGTCCCGTTCCAGAACT
>PLEH01000033.1:32233-32492 GCA_003136395.1 Phenylobacterium sp. | reverse complement strand
TACCCATCAATCCGCTGGACAGTCGGCGGCCTTCTCCCGCATGGGGAGACGGAACTCTTGGGGGCGAACTGGAGCCCCGGGGTGTCGCCCGGGGCTCCGCACGTCGGGCTCAGCAGTCCGGCTTGGGCCGCCGGAACTTCAGCACCACCTGGTCGGTGCGGCCGCGGACCTTGGGATCGAAGACCCGCAAGGCGTGGTCGTCGGCGGGGTTGCGCAGCGCGCTGCTCTCGTCTTCGAAGACGAAGCCCGCGGCCTCCAG
>PLEH01000033.1:0-32223 GCA_003136395.1 Phenylobacterium sp. | reverse complement strand
GCCGCCACGTCGAGCCCCTCCATGAACCCGTCGTAGAGGTCATGGTAGTTCTGCGACGACCAGATCGCGTCGAGGGGCTTGGCGGGGGCGAACCCGGCCGCCGGGCGGGTGAGCACCGCGACGTTCCTGTACGTCCCCTCGGCGGCGACCTTGCGGGCGCCGGCGAACTCCGAGGGATCGCAGTTCCTGGCCATCTCGGCCGGGATGATCGCATAGACCCGGCCCTTGGGACCGACCACATCGGATAGGATGCGGGTGAAGTACCCGCCGCCGGCGAAGTAGTCGGCCACCCGGTCGCCGGGCTTGACCCCCGCGAAGGCGATCAGCTCGGCGGGATGGCGGGCGCCATCGCGGACGACGTCCGCGGCGGGGCGCCGGGGATCGGCGAGCGCCTTGGTCACGGCCTGGACGATGGGGGCGGATTGCTGAGCAGCCGCGGCTGAAACCAGCGCGCAGGCGCTTAAGGCGAGACCGGCGCTGCCGGCCACGAGGTATCGATGCATATGAAGTCTCCAATGAGAAAACGAAACTTAGTTTTTGTTCGTCGGCTCAGAGGACGCGGGGTGGCGGGAGCGGCGGGGCGTCGACACGCCCGCGGGCGGTGTCGGAGGCCACGGTGAATTGGGCTTGGCTGGTCATCCGCACGCGGTCGGCCAGGCCCGAAGGCGGGATCGCGGCGTGCTGGCAGGAGAGCCGGGCGCAGGCGCAGACGATCTTCGCAGGGTGCGTGTCGCAGGGATCGGCCGGCGCCTGGGCGACCGGATGGTTCTGCGACGGCGCGGCGAAGGCGGCGCAGGGATCGATGGAGACCAGCACCAGGAGGCCGACCAAGACGGCGGCGAGGTGGCGGCGGACGCGCTGGATGATCGAGGGGCGCACGGGGGAAGGATAGGACGACAGGGTGGGTGTGGCCAGTCCGGGTCCTAGGCTCCGCCGCATCTCGGAGGGGCGGTCTATGCGTTTGAAGTTTGTTGCGGTCCTGGCGGTCGGCGTGGTGGCCGCGTTGGGGGCACGGGCTCAGCCGGCGATCCCCTGCCGCACCCCGCGTGCAATATCGCGCCGACCTAGCTCAAATGAGCCATGCGCGCCCACGCGGCGCTCGCTACGCCTTGGGGCTCAGGCGGCGACGGTCCAGCGCCCGCCTGACGGACCGTCGTCGTTGGCGGGCGGCGGGGGCCGCCGCGGCCGGCGACGGCGCCGGGCCGCGATCAGGAGCTTGCCGCGCAGGCCCCGGCCGACCCGCCTCAGCGCGCCGCGGGCCAGGCCCGTCGCGGTGGCCATCCAGACGATGGCGGCGACTTCCACGTAGCTCACCAGGTCGCCCGCAGCGATCAGCGCCAGGTCGGCCGGCAGGGTCTGGGCGAGCGCCACCATGGCCACGGCGAAGGCCACGGCCAGCAGAATCCGCCAGAGCATCGCCTTGCTGAACAGGGACTTGTGGCCGTCCGGCGTCAGCAGCCAGGCCGGCATGACGACGGTCAGTCGGTAGAGCTGGCCGAGCCAAAGCTCGATGATCTCGCGCATGTGGCGACGGCCCCCGAATGGTGTGGCTTGCAGATGGGACTCAGGCGCAGCGGCGCAAGGCTGACCAAGCCCGGGCAGAAGGGGCTAGCGCGGCCGCCCCGCGTGGTCGGCGAGGATCAGGGCGGCGGCGGCGGTGACCTTGCGGCCGGTGGGCAGGTGGATGAATTCGTTGGGGCCGTGGGCGTTGGAGTGGGGGCCGAGCACGCCGGTGATCACGAATTGGGCGTCCGGAAACTTCTCGCCCAGCATGCCGATGAAGGGGATCGAGCCGCCCTCGCCCATCAGCGCGGCCTCGCGCCGGAACGTCGCCTGGCTGGCGTTCTGGACGGCGGCCTCGAGCCAGGGGGCGAGCGGCGGGGCGTTCCAGCCGGTCGCGGCGCCGGCCGATGTGTAGGTCACCTTGGCGCCTTGGGGCGGGTCGGCAGTCAGCGCCTGCGCCAGGGCCTGCTCGCAGCGCGCGGCGTCAGCGGTGGGCGGCAGGCGGAAACTGAGCGCGAGGGTGGTCTGTGGACGAAGGACGTTGCCGGCGTCGCCGGGCCTGGGCAGGCCGTCGGCCCCGATGACGGTCAGTGTCGGGCGCCAGGTGCGGTTCAGCAGCAGCTCAACGATGTCACCGGTGATGGGGACCGTGTCGCCGGCGAAGGGGAACTTCTTCCACGCGCCCTCGCCCAGCGCCTGGGCGGCGACCTTGGCCTGGCGGACGCGGTCGGCGGGGATCTCGACATTGCAGACAGGGGGAAGGACTTGGCCGGTGGTGGCGTCCTCTACGCGGGAGAGCAGGGTGCGGGCGAGCCGGAAGCTGTCGGGGACGACGCCCGAGGCGTCGCCGGAATGGACGCCCTCCTCCAGCACCTCAACGGTGAGCCGCCCGCCGGTCATGCCACGCAGGGAGGTCGTCAGCCAGAGCTGGTCGTAGTTCCCGCAGCCGGAGTCGAGGCAGATCACCAGGGAGGGCGAACCGATGCGGGGCGCCAGGTGGTCGACGTAGAACGGTAGGTCGAAGGAGCCCGATTCCTCGCAGGCCTCGATCAGCACCACGCAGCGGGCGCGCTTGACGCTCTGGGCCTGCAGCGCCAGCAGCGCGGTGACCGAGGCGTAGATCGCATAGCCGTCGTCGGCGCCGCCGCGGCCATAGAGCCTGTCGTCGCGGATCACCGGCTCCCAAGGGCCGAGACCCTCGGACCAGCCCACCATCTCCGGCTGCTTGTCCAGGTGGCCGTAGAGCAGGACCGTGTCGTCCCCAATCTCTGAAGACGCGTCGCCGGGCGCCTCGATGAAGATCACCGGCGTGCGGCCCTCCAGGCGGACGATCTCCAGGGTGGCGCCGGGCAGGTCCTTGATCTTCTCCCGCGCCCAGCCGGCCATGTGATCGACGGCCTGGTCGATGAAGCCGTGGCCCGCCCAGTCCGGATCGAAGGCCGGGGACTTGGCGGGAATGCGGATGTACTCGACCAGCGCCGGCGTGATCTCGCGCTCCCACAGATCGGCGGTGAAATCATTGAGGGCCTTGGCGTCCATGACGGGTCTCGCGGAGGGGTCCCGGAGCGATCGGGGGTCGGGGGTCTCCTATAGCAGGCGCGGCGTGCGCCCCAATGCCGCATCGCGGGATCCGGAAGGGTTTCGGTAAACCTCGCTCGGCCTTAGTGGGCGCCGCCCTTTCGTCCGCCAGCCGCACCCGGGAACGCCGCCATGATCACGCTCAAAGACCTCGTCAATGGAGGGTCCGCCTCGTTGGTAATCGTCAGCGCCGCCTTGGCCGGCCACTACATCGCCGAGGGCATGACCCCCGTGCAGTGGGCCGGCGCGGCCTGCGCCGTCCTGGGCTCGGTGGCGGTGGCTGTGGCTGTCAGGGTCTGGCCCGCGCCGGCGAAAGCGCCCCAGCAGCAGCGGGACTAGCTCCCTAATCCGCGAAGACATCCAGTCCCATCGCCATGAGCAGGGCCTGAGTTTGCGAGAGCGTGACCTTCATCCCGTCGTGACCGCCCAGCGCCGACAGGTCGAGCCCGGAGACCTCGGCGCCGCGCAGGTCGGCGCCGTCCAGCTTCGCCCCGGCGGTGAGCGCCTGGAAGAGATCGCAGCCCTTGAGGTCCGCGCCGCTCAAGTCGGCGTCCGTCAGGTCGGCCTCGCGCAAGGAGGAGCCGGTCAGCTCACATCCTTTCAGGATCGCATCGGAGAGGTCCGCCAACTCCAGGTTGCATCGCAGGAAATGCGCGGCTGTGTGAATGGTCTTCGGGCTGAGCGCGCGGGCGAAGTCGGCGCGGTGGAAGCGCGCGCCCCGGAGGTTGGTGTCCGTAAACGCCACCGACCAGGCGCTGGTGCGCTCGATGTCGGCGAATGAGAGGTCGCAGGCCGTAAAGCTCGCCTGGTCGAGTTGGGAAAAGGCGATCTGTACGCCGGAATGGCTGTCGGGATCGGCGAAATTGCAGCGGATGAAGACCGCCTCGCGCAGGTCGGCATGGGCGAAGCGGCAGCGGGTGAAGCGGCATTCGACGAACCGCGCGCCCTGCAGCATGACCGCCGAGAGCTGGGCGTCGGCGAGCGTGCAGTTGGTAAGCTTCAGATCGGCGAGGTCTCGCTCGCCGAAGTCGTAGGCCGAGAGATTGAGGCCGTCATAGGCGCCGCCGGCCTCGAGGTCGGGCTCGCCGCTGGCCATGGCCTAGTGGTAGGTCTCCACCACCCCCACCCCGACCGGGGTGAGCGAGAGTCCCGCCAGCTTCACCTGCTGCAGGGCGAAGGGAATGCCGATGATGGTCACCGCCTGGACGATGGCGATGAGGATGTGGTGCAGCGCCAGCCACCAGCCGGCGAAGATCAGCCACAGGAGGTTGAGCACCGCGCTGGTAGGTCCGGCGTCGCGCGGCACGATCATCTTGCCGAACGGCGCATAGCTGAAGCCGGCGATGCGGAAGGCCGCCGGGACCCAGGGCAGGCCCACGATGGTGATCGCGAAGACGCAGCCGGCGACGATCCACAGGGTGCCGGAAATCCAGCCGCCGAAGATGAACCACAGGATGTTGAGGAGGAGCCGCATCAGGCGTTCATGCGGCCGCGGCGGTGGGAAGGTCGGTCATCCCGCCATCCTGACCCGTCCGCCCCGACAAGAGAAGGGGGCCGCGCGGTCCCTGGGTTGAGCAAGGTCAAAGCCCGGCGGCGCCGCGGCAGCTAGCTATTGACAATGAAACGCATGGCGACCTGGAAAATCCTGGCGGGATTGGCAGCGGTCGTCGCGCTTGCCGGCCTGGCGCTGGCCGGCTGGAACGCGTTCAAGCCCAAGCCGGCGGCCTATGTCACCGCGGTGGTCGACCGCGGCCCGATCCAGCGCTCGATCACCGCCAGCGGCAGCGTCAATCCCGAAGTCACCGTCCAGGTGGGCGCCTTCGTCTCCGGGACGATCAACACGCTCAGCTGCGACTACAACACCCCCGTCCGGAAGGGTCAGATCTGCGCGACCATCGACCCGCGCCCCTACCAGCTGATCGCCGCCCAGGCCCGCGCGGGGGTCCAGAGCGCCAGGGCGCAGCTGGTCAAGGACCAGGCCGACCTGAAGTACGCGACCCTCACCTACAGCCGCGACGCCGGACTGCTGACGCTGGACTCGATTTCCCATGAGGCGGTCGACAATGCGCTCAGCGTACGCGACCAGGCGGCCAGCCAGGTGAGCCTCGACCAGGCCACCATCGCCCAGCGCCAAGCGGCGCTGGACGCCGCCCAGGTCAACCTGGGGTACACCGACATCGTCTCGCCGGTGGACGGGGTGGTGGTCGCGCGCAACGTCACGGTCGGCCAGACCGTGGCCTCGAGCTTCCAGACCCCGACCCTCTTCCTCATCGCCAAGGACCTGACCCGCATGCAGGTCGACACCAATGTCAGCGAGTCGGATATCGCCGACGCGGTCGCCGGGTCGCGGGCGACCTTCACCGTGGAAGCCTACCCCGGGCGGGTGTTCAGGGGCCGTGTGACGCAGGTCCGTCAGGCGCCGATCAGCGTGCAGAACGTCATCACCTATGACGTGGTGCTCGCCGCGGAGAATCCGGACCTCAAGCTCAAGCCCGGCATGACCGCCACGGCCCAGATCATCACCGCCGAGCGCAAGGACGTGCTGCGCGTCCCGGCCCAGGCGCTGCATTTCACCCCTGACTCGGCCGGCGCGGCGCCGGCGGCGACCCCGGCGGCGGGCCCCTCGACGGGCCCCTCGACCGGCAAGGCCCGCAGGACCCGCGCCGCGGCGCAACCCCAGGTCTGGATCCTTGTGGACGGCCAGCCCAAGGCCGTGCCGGTCACCACCGGGCTGGAGGACGACGCCAATACCGAGATCACCGGCGGCGGCCTCAAGGCCGGGGACCGGGTGATCATCTCCGCGAACCGCGCCAAGGCGCCGGCGCGGGCGCCCACGTCCGGGATCACCCCGACGCGCGTCGGCCGCTGAGGCGCCGGCCATGGCCGATCTGGCAATCCAGCTCCAGGCGATCGAGCGCACCTTCCGGCTGGAGTCGGTGGAGGTCCATGCGCTTCGCGGCGTCGACCTGACCATCGACAAGGGCGCTTTCGTCGCCATCATGGGCTCGTCGGGGTCCGGCAAGTCGACGCTGATGAACATCGTGGGCTGCCTCGACCGGCCGTCGAGCGGGCGCTATCTGCTGGAGGGCGTCGACGTCGCGGGCCTCGCCGAGCCGGAGCTGGCGGCGATCCGCAGCCAGCGCATCGGTTTCGTGTTCCAGAGCTTCAACCTCCTGGCGCGGACCAGCGCGCTCGAGAACGTCATGCTGCCGCTGCTCTACGGTCCGGCGGCCAGCATGAGCCAGAAGGACCGCTTCGACAGGGCGCGCGCGGTGCTCGCCAAGCTCGGTCTGGCGGACCGTGAAAACAGCCTGCCTAATCAGCTCTCCGGCGGGCAGCAGCAGCGCGTGGCCCTGGCCCGGGCGCTGATCAACGAGCCGGCGATCCTCTTGGCGGACGAGCCCACCGGAAACCTCGATTCCAAGACCTCGCACGAGATCATGGAGCTGATCCGCGCGCTGAACCGCGAGCAGGGCGTCACCGTGGTGGTGGTGACCCACGAGACGGACATCGCGGCCTACGCCGACCGCATCATCGTGATGCGCGACGGCGAGATCCTGACCGACACGCCCAATACCGTCCCATCGGGAAGCCCCGCCGCGCCCGCCGCCGCGCCGGCCCGGGCGGCCCCGATCGTCCCGGGCGGAGGCGGGATCGCCTGGGCGTTCGTCAGCATGATTTTCGCCGCGGCCACCCAGGCGCTGGCCCGCAACCGCATGCGCTCGGCGCTGACCATGCTGGGCGTGTTCATCGGCGTCGCCGCCCTGATCGCCATGGTCGCGGTGGGCGACGGGGCGAGCGCGGCGGTGAAGAAACAGCTTGAGAGCCTTGGCACCAACATGGTGGTGGTGCAGCCCGGCGCGCGGACCGCGGGAGGCGCGCGGGGCGGCCTGGGCAGCGCGTCCACCCTCACCGTCGCCGACGCCCAGGCCCTGCTGCGCGAGGGCCGCGCGGTCACCGCCGTCAGCTATCTGAACCGCGCCTCGGGCCAGCTGCAGTACGGCGACCAGAACTGGAGCACGTCCATCCAGGGCGTCACCGCCAGCTATATCGACATCCTCAACTGGAAGATTTCCGAGGGCCGTTCGATCTCCGAGGCCGACGACGCCAGCGCCGCCACCGTCTGCCTGCTGGGCCAGACGGTGGTGAACAACCTGTTCGGCCCGAACCAGGAGCCGCTCGGCGCCACGGTGATGGTCAAGGGTGCGCCTATGAAGGTGATCGGCATCCTGGCCTCGCGCGGCCAGACGGGCTTCGGCCAGGATCAGGACGACGTGGTGATGATCCCGTTCCACACTGCGGAGAACAAGGTGATCGGCGTGGCCTCGCCGCAGAGCGCGCAGAACGTCGTCAGCGCCAACTATCCGCCCCCGCCCAGCACCTTCGGCATCGCGCCCCGGATGACCGGCTACGTGAACTCGATCTATGTGCAGGCGGCCTCCGCCGACCAGGTGCAGGCCGCCATCGACCAGGTCACCAGCAACCTGGCGCGGCGTCACCACATCCAGCCGGACCGGCCGAACGACTTCTCGGTGCGAAACCTCAGCCAGATCGCCGAAACCCAGGCGAGCAGCAGCCAGACCATGGCGGTCCTGCTGGCCACCGTGGCCTCGATCTCGCTGCTGGTGGGCGGGGTCGGGATCATGAACATCCTGCTGGTCTCGGTGACCGAGCGGACGCGGGAGATCGGCATCCGCATGGCGATCGGCGCCCGGCGGCTGCAGGTCATGCTGCAGTTCCTGGTCGAGGCGGTGCTGCTCAGCCTCACAGGGGGGGTGGCCGGCATCCTGGGCGGAATACTGGTGTCGTGGCTGATCTCGGCGGTGGCGCACTGGCCGACGCAGCTGTCGCCGCCCGCCATCCTCGGCGGCTTCCTGTTCTCGGCGGCCATCGGGATCTTCTTCGGCTTCTATCCGGCCCGCAAGGCCGCCCAGCTCGATCCGATCGAGGCCCTGCACTACGAGTGAGCGGGCGGCCGAACCACAGGCGCGGCCCCATTCACGCAATTGCGCGCGGTTGGCCGCTCGCCAGCCGCCAGCCCCGACTGTTAGGCTCCGCGCGCGGGGGGCTTATCGAGGGGTTCGGATGATGACACCCGGCGTTCCTATCGAAGAGGCCCCGGTCCCGCGGCGACCGATCATCAGCACGGTTGGCGACTGGAAGTCCGTGAAGGTCCGGCGGCTCCCGCTCTACATCGAGCAGAGCCTCTGCCAGGGTCTGCAGTGGGCCGCCTTCGAGCCCAACGGCCCCAGGCTCTGGGCCGCCGTCCGCGAGGATGCCCAGGCTTTTCTGCTGGGGCTCTATCGTCAGGGCGTGTTGAAGGGCGCCAAGCCGGAACAGGCGTTCTTCGTCCGCTGCGACGCAACCACCATGACCCAGAACGATCTCGACAACGGCCGACTGGTCGTCGAGATCGGGATCGCGATCCTGCGCCCCGCGGAATTCGTGATCTTCCGCATCGGCCAGTGGACAGAGACGAACCAGGACGGCTCGCCGCCGCCCTGACGCCGCGCCCTATTCCGCCGCCGCCACGGGCACCAGGATCTCCCCGCCGGACTCGCGGAACTTCTCGGCCATCTCGGCCATGCCGCTTTCGATCACGCTGGGCGCCACCTCGTTCTGCTTGCGCGACGCGTCGCGGATGTCCTGGCTGATCTTCATGGAGCAGAACTTCGGACCGCACATGGAGCAGAAGTGCGCGGTCTTGAAGGCCTCCTTGGGCAGGCTTTCGTCGTGGTATTCACGCGCGGTTTCCGGGTCGATGCCGAGGTTGAACTGGTCCTCCCAGCGGAACTCGAACCGCGCGCGGGAGATGGCGTCGTCCCAGGCCCGCGCGGTCGGGTGGCCCTTGGCCAGATCGGCGGCGTGGGCGGCCAGCTTGTAGGTCATGACGCCCACCTTGACGTCCTCGCGGTTGGGCAGGCCCAGGTGCTCCTTGGGCGTCACGTAGCAGAGCATCGCCGTGCCGAACCAGCCGATCATCGCCGCCCCGATGGCGGAGGTGATGTGGTCGTAGCCGGGCGCGACGTCGGTCGTGAGCGGGCCCAGCGTGTAGAACGGCGCCTCGCCGCACACCTTCAGCTGCTTTTCCATGTTGGCCTTGATCTTATGCATCGGCACGTGGCCGGGGCCTTCGATCATCACCTGGACGTTGTGCTTCCAGGCGATCTGGGTGAGTTCGCCGAGCGTCTCTAGCTCGCCGAACTGCGCGGCGTCATTGGCGTCGGCGATGCAGCCGGGGCGCAGCCCGTCGCCCAGGCTGAACGACACGTCATAGGCCTTCATGATCTGGCAGATGTCTTCGAAGTGTTCGTAGAGGAAGTTCTCCTTGTGGTGGCTGAGGCACCACTTGGCCATGATCGAGCCGCCGCGTGAGACGATGCCGGTCACTCGCTGGGCCGTCAGCGGGACATAGGCCAGCCTGACGCCCGCGTGGATGGTGAAGTAGTCCACCCCCTGCTCGGCCTGTTCGATCAGGGTGTCGCGGAACACCTCCCAGGTCAGGTCCTCGGCCACGCCGTTGACCTTTTCCAGGGCCTGGTAGATCGGCACGGTGCCGATGGGCACGGGGCTGTTGCGCACGATCCAGTCGCGGATGTTGTGGATGTTGCGCCCGGTCGACAGGTCCATGACCGTGTCGCCGCCGCAGCGGATCGCCCAGACCATCTTGTCGACCTCGTCGGCGACGTGGCTGAGCACTGCGGAATTGCCGATGTTGGCGTTGANNGGCCGATGATCATCGGCTCGAGCTCGGTGTGGTTGATGTTGGCCGGGATGATGGCGCGGCCGCGGGCGATCTCGTCGCGGACGAACTCCGGGGTGCAGAAGTCGGGGATCTCCGCGCCGAAGTCCTCGCCGTCGCGGATGCAGAAGTCGCCCGACTGGCGGCGCAGGTTCTCGCGGATGGCGACGTATTCCATCTCAGGGGTGATCAGCCCCCTGCGGGCGTATTCGAACTGGGTGACGTTAGCGCCGGCCCTGGCGCGGTAGACGCGACGCGGCGCGGTGAACTGGGGCGCCAAGTGTGCGCCTTTCGCAAAGCCGTTGTCCTCGGGCTTCACTTCGCGGGGGTTGGTCACCAGCTCCACGTCGCCGCGCGAGACCACCCAGGGCTCGCGGGTCTTGGAAAGTCCCTTCTCGATGTCGATGGCGACGGTTGGGTCGGTGTAGGGGCCCGACGGATCGTAAAGGGTCAACGCCGGCTCGTTGGCCGACGGATGCACGGCCACCTCGCGGAACGGCACGCGGATGTCGGGCCACAAGACGCCGGGCTGATAGACCTTCTTCGACCCAGGGCGTTCGCCTGTGGGGATCTGCGCCGGTTCCAGGCTGGAGATGGGCTTGTTCATGGCGTGCGGCCTCACGAGCGGTGGGCGGACCACGGGCGTCAGGTCGGAAAGCTCATTCCTTCCCTTCGCCGGCATGACCCGGATCAGGTTCGACGGGTCGCGGGATCACCCGCCTCTCAGCCGCTGAGCGCGGCCCCCCGAGGGGAGGGCGACGCTACGCCCGAAGCCGGCCGAGGGAAAGGCCCCGCAGACTCACTCTCCGTCACTCTGGACCGCCACGGCAGCGCCATTAGAGTGGGCCAAAACAGTCGGGAGAAAACGCCATGAAGCTTGCCCTTGTGCTGGTCGGCGCCGCGGCCCTGGCCGCCGCCGCGCCCGCCCTCGCCGCACCCAAGGCCGCCGCCAAGGCCTGTTTCCGCACCGCCGACATCGGCAACCACACGGTCGGCGACAACCACACCCTCTATCTCAATGTCGGCTCCAAGGACGTCTACCGGGTGACCATGCGCAACACCTGCCTGGGCGGGGTGCAGTCGACGGACGCCATCGAGCTCAACACCCTGGGCGCGTCGGGGATCATCTGCGAGGCCGCCGACCTGGACGTCCGCACGACCCTGGCCGGCGGCGGCGGCCTGCCGGCCCGCTGCCTGGTGGACGAACTTACCAAGCTGACGCCGGGCGAGGCCGCGGCGCGCAGGAAGGCGAAGCCCTAGGGACGGAAGGAACCGCGGCCGCGTTCAAGAAAAGGTGTTCGGGCCCGGATCACCGAACGCGCCGCGGACATGATAAATTGACCCTAGGTCAGCCATGGAGCAGCCACCATGAAGTTGTTTGTTCTTATCGGAATGATCGTCGCCGGAATGTCGAGCTGCGGCGCGGCCAGGGTCGCGGATCAAAGCGCGCGCTCCCTGGCTCCCAGCCACGTGGTGACTGACCACCAGAGCGCCCGCCTCGACCGGGCCGCCCGCGCCAACTAGCCAGGCGGGTCACGCCTGGACCAGCCGCACGCGGGTTCCGGACAGCAGCACGTCGCCATCGGGCGCCAGGCGGTCGCGCGCCTTGGCTACGGCATGGACCGCGGCGGGATCGCGCACGGCCACATCGAAACGGCCCAGGCCCTCGCCGCGCCCATCGTCGGTCTTGACGAAGCGGAGCTCGCCGCCATCGTCGAGGCCGATCCGCCAGTATTCGCCCATGGGCTCGACCTCGCGGCCGAGGACGGCGCCCCAGCGCTTGGCCATGGCGTAGGGATCGTCGCCCTGCAGCTCCGCGCCGACGATGCCCACCGAGACGTCGGTGCGGACGTGCTCGCGCCAGACCGGACCGCCCCATTCCCAGCGCGTCCAGGGGTGCATGTAGTCCAGCGACAGGATCGCCCCGCCCACGTCCTTGGGGTGAATGTGGCTCATGGCGACGGTGCCGCCCTGCAGGTCGGCCTGCTCGACCACGCGCGCGCCGGCCGCGGCGATGCCCGCGCGGGCCTCGGCGATGTCGCGGACCTGCAGAATGACCATGTAGCCGCCGTCACCGCCGCGCTTTTCGAGCAGGCGCCCGGCGGTCGTGCCCTCCTGGCGGGGCGAGACGACCTCCAGGAAGGTCTCGCCGATCGGGAAGACCGCGTTCTTCAGGCCGAACTTGCCGACACCCGGATCGTCATAGGCGTAGTCGAGGCCGAGGATGGCGCGGATGTCGGCCTCGCACGCCGCGAGGTCCCGGCCTACCAGGGCGATCTGTCGAAGGCGCATGGTCATCCTCTCCCAACTTTCCTTCAAACCTAACGGCCCGCCGCTGAGGAAGGTCAAGCCGGGCCGCCGTTCCTCCGCTTCCATTCCTGGCGGGTCCGGGCCTAGGGTCTCGGCAAGACGGAAGGACGCAAGACATGGGCAAGCTCGACACGGGAACTGAGGATCTGCTGGCCGACCTGGACGCAGGCGTGCTGACCCTCACGCTCAACCGGCCGCAGGCGCGCAACGCCATGAGCGATGCGATGAACCAGGCGCTGGGGCGCCAACTGGCCGCGGCCGAACTGGACCCTGAGGTGCGCTGCGTGGTGCTGACCGGCGCGGGGCCCGGCTTCTGCGCCGGCGGCGACGTCAAGGGCATGGCCGCCCGCAACGCCGCGGGCGGGCGAAGCGTCAGCATCGACGAGGCGATCCACACCCAGCGGGTGAACCAGCGCGCCACGGCAGGCCGGCTCTTCAAGATGCCCAAGCCGACGCTGGCGGCGCTGCCGGGCGCGGCGGCCGGGGCGGGCATGTCGCTGGCGCTCGCCTGCGACCTCAGGATCATGGCGAAGTCGGCCTTCATGACCACGGCCTTCGCCCGCGTCGGCCTGGCCGGCGACTATGGCGGGACCTATTTCCTGACCCAACTGGTGGGCGCGGCCAAGGCGCGCGAACTCTACTATCTGTCCGAACGGGTGAGCGCGGAGGACGCGCTGCGGCTGGGCCTGGCCAACTGGGTGGTGGAGGCCGACGAGCTGGCGGCCAGGACGCAGGAGATCGCCCGCCGGCTGGCGGCCGGCCCGGCCGTCTGCTTCCGCTACATGAAGGAAAACCTCAACCGGGCCATGGGCGGCGAGGTCGACGAGTGCCTGGACCTGGAGGCGACGCACCACGTGCACTCAGCGTCGACCGCCGACCACCGCGAGGCCGCGCAAGCCTTCGTGGAGAAGCGCCAGCCCGCGTTCCAGGGGCGCTAGGACCGCTCGCCTGAACCGGCGCCGGCCAACCCGGCATCTACAGGCGGGCCGCGCGCCCTCGCCGGAGCAGGCGCCGGCGTGCTAGGTTGCGCTTGCGGGCGGGACCTTAGAAGTCTGGAGATTGAGACGATGAAACGTCTTGTTCTGGTGAGTCTCGCGGGTCTCGCGAGCGCGGCGGCCCCCCTCGTGATGGCAGGGGCCGCGGCGGCGAAGCCGGCATCCGAGGACGCCTGCTTCCTGACCCGCGACCTGCGCGGCCACACGATCGGGACAGACGGCCACACGCTCTATTTCGATGTGAACGGCACGGCCGTCTATCAGGTGACGACGTCCAACCCCTGCCTGGCGGGTGTGACCGGCTCGGATATCCTTGTCCTGAAGGACCGCGGTCTCGGAAAGATCTGCATCCCGCTGGACCTGGAGATCAGGGCGCGCGGCAACCAATGCCTCATCAGCAAGCTGACCAGGCTGTCGCCGGCCGAGGCGGCGGCGCTGCCGAAGCGGCTGCAGCCCTGAACCGTTCGACTCGGGCGCGGCATCCACAACAACCAAGAGCAGGAGAAACGACCATGAAGCGTCTTGTTCTGATCAGTCTGGCGGCCCTGGCCGCGGCGACGGGGTTCGGCGCCTCGGCCCAGCCGGCGACGAAGGACAGCTGCATCTGGACCCGGGACCTCCGCAACCACACGGTCGGCGACGCCCACACGCTCTATTTCGACGTGGGCGGCCGCAGCGTCTATCGGGTGACGACGAGCGACAGCTGCCTGGCGGGCGTGACCTCGTCGGATCCGATCGTGCTGCGCGACCGGGCCTCGACCGGACGGCTTTGCGACAAGCTGGACTGGGACATCAGCGTGCGCGGCGCCCGCTGCATCGTTTCGGGCGTCAGCCGCCTGACGCCCGAAGAGGCCAACGCCCTGCCGAAGCACGTCAAGCCCTAGCCGCCTCGCCCCCCGGGCGAAGCCCTGGGTGAAGCGGTCCCGCGTTTTCTGACGGCGTACGCGACGAACGACGCCGCCTGGGGACTGTTCCGCGCCGCGCGTTCGATGTAGGCAGCCCCATGCACCTCTCCCGCTTCAATCCGCTCCGCTTCGCCCATCTGCCCACGCCGCTGGAGCCGCTGCCGCGGCTGACCGNNGTGCAGTCGAACCACGTGCGCCAGACGGTGGCGGCGGCCTGCCGCTTCGGCCTGGAGTGCGAAGTCATCCTGGAGGAGCGCACCGGCTCCAACGCCATCGACTACACTCAGTCCGGCAACGTCCTGCTGGACGAGCTGATGGGCGCGAAGATCCGCCGCGTGCCCGGCGGCACGGACATGAACGAGCAGCTCGCCCTGGTGGCGGCCGAGGTCGCGGCCGCCGGCGGCACGCCCTACGTGATCCCCGGCGGCGGCTCCAACATCATCGGCGCGCTCGGCTATGTGGAATGCGCCCTGGAGCTGGTGACCCAGGCCAACGAGATGGGCCTGGAGATCGACCGCATCATCACCGCCACCGGCAGCGCCGGGACCCACGCGGGGCTGGTGGCCGGCATCGCGGTGATGGGCGCCGACATCCCGATCCTGGGCATCGGCGTGCGCGCGCCGAAGGAAACCCAGGAAGCCAATGTCTTCAAACTGGCCGTTGAGACCGCCGACCTGCTGGGCCACAAGGACCGGGTGACCCGCGACATGGTGGTGGCCAACTGCGACTACGTGGGCGCGGGCTATGGCCTGGTCGACCAGGAGGTGATCGAGGCCCTGAAGCTGGCGGCGCGCACCGACGCAATCCTGCTGGACCCGGTCTATACCGGCAAGGCGATGAAGGGGTTGATCGCGCTCTCCAGGGCCGGCCAGTTCGACGGCGAGACCGTGGTCTTCCTGCACACCGGCGGGGCGCAGGGACTGTTCGGCTATCAGTCGGTCATGGACGGCCACCTGTAATGTCCGAGGGCCCGCCCAAGACCTCGCTGGTCCTCGGCGTGCTGGGCGGCATGGGCCCGGCGGCGACACTGGTGTTCCTGCAGCAGCTGCAAGCCTTTACCCCGGCCAAGTCCGACCAGGACCACATCCGGGTGATCGCCGACATCAATCCAAAGGTCCCCGATCGCAACGGCCCGACCAACGTCGCGGCGGGCGCGGTGCTGGCGGAGATGGCCGGCGCGCTCGCCGGCGCCGGCGCCGAGGTGCTGGCCATCCCTTGCAACACCGCCCACGCCCATGCGGACCTGATCCAGCGAGCGAGCGGCCTGCCGCTGGTCGACCTGATCGAGACCGGCGCGGGTGCGGCCCGCGACCTGGGCGCGCGCCGGGTGGGCGTGCTGGGCACCAAGGGCGCGCTTCGGCTCTACCGCGAATACCTGGCGGCCCAGGCGATGGGGCTGGTCAGCCTCGATCCCGAGCGGCAGGAGGAATTCATGGCCACGATCTACAAGATCAAGGGCGGTGACCTGGGCTTAGGCGTGCGTAAGGAGATGGCGAGCTATGCCGCCGACCTGATCGCCGGCGGGGCCGAGGCGGTGGTCGCCGGCTGCACGGAAGCGCCCCTGGTGATCGGACCCGCCGATGTGCGGGTGGCTTTCATCGACCCGGGCGAACTCCTGGCCCGGCGCTGCGTGGCGGTGTGCCTGGGGCTGGAGCCGGTCCCGGCGCTCCCGACCGTCTGACCGCCTTGCGGGACCCAATGTCGCGGATGAAACAGTGCGGGCGCCCTTGCGACGCAGTTTGGGTCTAAGAGGCCCTTTGGACTTGATGCAGGGGAATGGGTTGATGCGCAGACAGCTTGGCGTCCTGGTCCTGGCCCTGGGCCTCAGCGGCGTAGCGGTTCAGCCCGGCGCGGCGCAGCCGAAGCTTAGCGGCCCGGCGGCGGCCGGCTACACCCAGCTCTTCATGAGCCCGTGCGGCGAGCCCTACCGCGGCAAGCCGGGCGATCCCTATCCGGCCGCCCTGTGGTTCAAGCAGGCCGACCTGAACCACGACGGGGTAATCGACCTGAAGGAGTTCCGCGCCGACCACGAGGGGTTCTTCGACGCGCTTGACGCCGACGGGAACGGGGTGCTCGACGGGCCGGAGCTGGCCTTCTACGAGCGGCAGGTGGCGCCCGACGTCTTTATGCCCGAGCGCTTCAGCCAGCTGCAGCGTCCCGAACCTGCCCTGGCCTCCCTGGCCTCCCTGGAGTGGCGGGACGGCGCCAGGCTGATCCTGGTGCAGCAGTACTTGCCGGGTCTGGTTCAGACGCCCGAAGGCGGCCATCCTGGCGAGACGAAGGGCTATAACCCGGACGCCGCCGGCTCCGCCAAGGGCCCGATGAGCGACCTGGGCGCCACCCGTCGGCAACCCAAGGAACTGGTGGCCGCCGCGCCCTATGGCCTGCTGGCCGAGCCGGAGCCGGTGCGCGCCGCCGACACCGACCTCGACGGTCGGGTCACCAAGGCCGAATTCCTGGCCGCCGCCGACCGCCGTTTCAAGGCGCTGGACAAGCGCAAGGACGGCAGGCTGACGCTGGACGAACTGCCGATGACCGCCTGGCAGGCGGCGGCGGAAAAGAGCCGCGGCAAGACTCGAGGCTAGCCGTTTAACGCCAGCGCAACAGACGCGAGCCGGCCAGCGCGCCCAGCGCCGTCACCGCGACAATGCCCGCCGTGTACCAGATTGCCAGGAACGGGGCCGAGGTCTCGTTGCAGGCGACTGCGTAGACCGCCGCGCCAGTGCCGCCGGCCGCGACGCCGGCCACGAGTCCCGCCAGCGCCAGGCGGGTGGGCGCAAGGCCGCGCATCGCCCACACGGCGCCGGCCAGCACCGGCAGGCCGATCACCAGGATTCGCCAGGGACAGGCCATGGCGGAGTGACCCATCAGCATGGCGCGGTAGGCCTCCGGCGGCGCCTGGACCATCCGCGCCACGGCCATCAGCGCCACCAGGGCAAAGGGCGCAAGCGTCAGGGCTGCTAGCCGGCCGGGCCGGGCGCCGGGCCGGGCGAGGCGGGTGAGCAGGACGGCCGCGATCAGGCCGGTGGCGGCCGCGTAGCCGAGCTTCATCCAGAACATCGGGGTGGCGACCGCCTGGGCGATGTCATGGCGTGGGCCGAACCAGATCAGCATCAGGATCACCGAGCCGATGGCGCCCAGGCCAAGGCCCAGCGCCACGCGGCGCGCCACGGCGCCGGCGGCGACCTTCGGCACATGGGCCGACAGGCTCTGGATCAGGTCGTCAGTCGCCTTCGACATCTGAGCCCCCGTATGCGCCGCCGAGGGACTTCAGGCCGCGGTGGATGGCGACCTTCACGGCGGTCTCGGTCATGCGGTGTTTTTCGGCCGTCTCGCGGATGGAGAGGCCTTCGATCCGGGTGGCGCGGATCAGGTCGCGGGTGCGCTGTGGCAGCCCGGCCATGACCCGCTCCAGGTCGCGGGCGGCCATGGCGGCATCGGCGCCGCCGGCCGCCGCCGGCGGCGTGAACATGTCGTCGGCCTCCTCGGCCGGCGCGCGCAGATGCAGGCGGCCGCGGCGCAGGGCGTCGATCAGCTTGTACCGCGCGATGGCGTAGGCCCAGGCGGTGAAGGGCTGGCCCGTGTCATAGGTGGACCGGCGGGTATGCACGGCGATCAGGGTCTCCTGCACCAGGTCCTCGGCGTCGATCCCCGGCGGCGCCCTGCGGGCGTAGTAGGCGCGCAGGATTCCGCTGAGCTCCTTCAGCAGCCGGCGATAGGGCTCGGCCTCCCCGGCGAGGCCGGCGAGCATCAGGCCTCGCAGTCTGGGTTCGATCTCGTCCAACGCCGCCTTTTAGGGAATTCGCGCCATCTGGCGAAAGGTTACGCGCTGAGCTTAGGTAACCGAACCGCGTTGCGCTGCGAACCTGTCATCGGACTTCACCGGAGACGACGATGAGGCAGATCACCTTGGGACTGGCCGCCGCGGCCGCCCTGGCGTTGGCCGCGCCGGCCCTGGCCCAGACCCGGGCACAGGGGGCCACCGTGCAGGTGGTCGAGCTCTATACGAGCCAGGGCTGTTCCTCCTGCCCGCCGGCCAACGCGGCAGTCGCGCAGCTGGCGGCCCGGCCGGAGATCCTGGCCCTGTCGTTCGGGGTCACCTACTGGGACCAGCTCGGCTGGAAGGACACCTTCGCCCAGAAGAAGTTCACCGACCGCCAGTGGGACTACGCCAAGGGCCTTAGGCACGACAACGTCGGCACGCCCCAGGTGGTGATCAACGGCCGGCTCGACGTGGTCGGCCAGAGCGTTCCGGAGATCGACAGCGCCCTCAAGCGCGCGGCGCTCGTCGCCGGCGGACCGGCGGTGAGGCTCTCGGCTGGCAATGTCGCCATCGCGGGCGCCGCGCCCAGGCGCGCCGCCGACGTCTGGCTGGTGCGCTATGACCCCAATATCGTGCAGGTGCCGGTCAAGCGCGGCGAGAACACCGGCAAGACCCTGCCGCACAAGAACGTGGTGCGCGAGCTGACCCGGCTGGGCGACTGGAACGGCGGGGTCCGGACCTACGCCGTGCCGGCCGGACCCGCAGGCCTCAAGACCGCCATCCTGGTGCAGGCGGGACCCGGCGGCCCGATCCTGGCGGCCGCCAAGGGCTGACCCACCCTCCACTGCCGTTCGACCCCCAATTCTGCGCGACCCCGCGCAGGAGACCCTGCCGGCTTGTCCGGTTTCATGGAAAAGGAAGACCCGAAATGACCCTGAGAAAATCCCTGACCGTGCTCGCCGCCGTGACCATGGCGACGGCCTTCGCGGGCGCCGCGTTGGCTCAGGACAAGCCGATGCCGGCCACCGGCGCCATGTCCACGAGCGCCATGTCCACGAGCGCCATGAAGACCCACTCCATGAAGAAGCCGATGACGAAAAAGGCCATGAAGACGGCGCCGATGGCCGCGCAGACGACCGCCATGTCGGCCAGCGCCCCCTCTGCCGGAGCCATGGCGGCCGGCGCGATGGCGACCAAGAGGTAGGGCTGGCGGCAGGGGCCGTCCGACGGTCCCTGTCCCGTCCCGTCCCGCAGGCGACGGCGCCGCGAATTCAGCGCCGCCAATATGGCGACGCTGGCTCGCGACGTTGGACGAACATGGTCTTAGAAGCCGAGGATTCGCAGCCCCGCAACCCCGCGCAACCGTCGCAAGAATTGTTCGCTTGAGGGGCTAATTCCAGCGCAGAATCAGCGTCTTGGCTAAAGCTGGGCCAGCATGTAGTCGGCGGCCGAGACGCGGAACTCGCCGCCGGCCTCGATGTTCAGCTCCTTCACGACGCCGTCGTCGACGATCATCGAATAGCGTTGCGAGCGCTTGCCCATACCGAAGCGCGAGGCGTCGAAGGCAAGGCCCACCGCGTCGGTGAAGGCCGCCCCGCCGTCGGCCAGCATGGCGATGTCCTCGCCCACCGCCTGGTCCTCGGCCCAGGCGCGCATGACGAAGGCGTCGTTGACCGACAGGCAGGCGATCACGTCGACGCCCTTGGCCTTGATCTCGCCGGCCAGCTGCTTGAACCCCGGCAGGTGCTTGGCCGAGCAGGTGGGGGTGAAGGCGCCGGGGAGCGCGAACAGCGCCACCTTCTTGCCCCCGAAGAACTCCTCGGTGGTGACGGGTTTGGGACCCTCGGCGGTCGCCAGGGTGAGCGTAACGCTGGGCAGCTTGTCGCCGACTTTGATGGTCATGGGTCCGTTCCTCGTGAAGCGCGTGGGTCGCCTTGGGAAATAGCGTCATCTTGGCGCACCGCAAGCGGTGAACGCATGCCTGGGCGCGAAGGTCCCTTGAAACCGCCACGCTCGAGGTCAAATGTCGAGCCGATGGAAGGCGGCTTCTTCTCCGGTCAACTGCTGATCGCCATGCCGGGCATCTCCGACCCGCGCTTCGAGCGCGCGCTGATCCTGATCTGCGCGCACGATCACGACCACGCCATGGGCCTGGCGCTGAACAGTCCGGTCGAAGGGCTGACGGTCCCGGACCTCCTGGAAAAGCTCGGGGTGGAGGCCACGATCCAGCTGCCGCCGGACCTGGTGCTGATGGGAGGGCCGGTGGAGCTCGACCGCGGCTTCGTGCTGCACACCGCCGACTATCAGGGCGAACACAGCCTCGAGGTGGGCGCAGGCGTCGCGCTCACCGCCACCCGTGAGGCGCTGGAGGCCATGGCCAGCCACAACGCCGCGCCGCGCAAGAGCCTGCTGGCCCTGGGCTACGCCGGCTGGGGCGCGGGGCAGTTGGAGGAGGAAATCAAGCAGAACGTCTGGCTGACCTGCGAGCCCGACGACGGCCTGATCTTCGACCATGACTATGAGCGGAAATGGACCCGGGCGCTGGCCAAGCTGGGCGTCGATCCCGAGCGGTTGAGCACGATGGCGGGACGGGCGTAACGCTCAACCCAAGCCGCTCATCCCGGCGAAGGCCGGGACCCAGAAGGCCAAGCGCGGGATGCGGGTAGGAAATGCGCTGAGCCGGACGAGCCCACCTATGAGTCATCCCATCTGGGTCCCGGCCTTCGCCGGGATGAGCGGAATGCGGGTTAGCCCCGCGAGCCCTTGGCTTTCACCGGGGCGGCGCCGTCGACATAGCTTTCGTTGAGGTAGACCTCGGCTTCCTGGGCCGACAGCGCCGGCGCGTAGCCGAAGCCCTGGCCGTAGTCGCAGCCCAGCGCCAGGAGCTGGCGGGCCATGCCGGCGTTCTCGACGCCCTCGGCGACGACTTCCAGGTTGAGGTCCTGGCCCAGCTTCACCACCGAGGAGACGATCTTCAGCGAGCCTTCGTTCGTGGCCATGGTGCGCACGAAGTAGCGGTCGACCTTCAGCGTGTCGAAGGGCAGGCGCGTCAGGTAGCTGAGCGACGAGAAGCCGGTGCCGAAGTCGTCGAGCGCCAGCGCCGCGCCAGCGCCGCGCAGTTCGGCCAGGATGATGGCCGCGCGTTCCGGATCGCGCATGACGTCGCCCTCTGTGACTTCCAGCTTGAGCGCGCCCGGCGGCAGGCCGGTCTCGCGGCGGATGGCGGCCACGTCGGAGACCAGATCCGGGCGGTCGATCTCGTGGGTGGAGAGGTTGACCGCGACGGTGAGCTCGCCGGCCGCCTTGTGCTTCTGGCGCCAGGTGGCGAGCTGCCTGGCGGACTCGCGCATCATCATCGCGCCCAGTTCCTCCATCAGGCCCATCTCTTCGCAGAGCGGCAGGAAGGTGTCAGGCATCAGCAGGCCCCGGCGCGGATGGCGCCAGCGGACCAGGGCCTCGAAGCCGGAGAGCGCGCCGGTCGAGAGGCGGACGATCGGCTGGTAGAAGGGCACCAGTTCGCCGCGGCCGAGCGCGCCCTTGAGGTCGCCCTCGAGCGCCAAGCGGGAGAGGCCGTCGGATTCCATGCCGCGGCCATAGGCCGCCGCGCCGCCGCGGCCGTTGTTCTTGGCCGACTCCACGGCCAGTTCCGCGCGGCGCAGGAGCTCGGCGGCTTCCGGGGCGTCGACGCCGCCGTGGGCGTCCACCGCACCGATGGAGAGGGTGGGATGGATGTCGAAGCCGGCGACCCGCAGCGGCTGTTCGAGCGCGCGGCGCAGCATGTCCGCGCCCGGCGAGGCGCCGACCGGGGCCATGGCGGCGAACTCGTCTTCGCCGATGCGGGCCAGGATGGCGTCCGACGGGAAGGCCGCGGCCAGGCGCGAGCCCAGAGCCGCCAGCACCAGGTCGGCGCGCTCGTGGCCCAGCGCTTCGTTGAGGCGGCGCAGACGGTCGAGGTCGGCGACGATGACCTCGTAGTGGCCGGGAACCTGCAGCTGTTCGCGGGCCCGGGTGATGAAGCTGCGGCGATCGAGAAGTCCGGTGAGCAGGTCCTGGTCAGAGGCGGCGAAACGGGTTTCCGGAGCCACGACGCCCGCGGCGCGGACGCCTTCCTCGAGCCAGACGCCGCGCCAGATGGAGATGCCGGCCCCGCGCATGCGCAGGCGCACGGCGACCTCGGTTCCCGGCTCCTGGACGCGCAGGATGTCTTCGGCGTAGGCGCGGTCCTGCGGCAGCGCGAGCGCGCGAAAGGCGGCGGAGGAACAGTCGGGGGCGAGCGGGCCAAGACCCAGGGCGCGGGTGGCGCCTGTCAACCGCATGCGGTCACGCTCAGGCTCCCAGACCCACAGCACGACGTCGGCCGCACCCAACGCTTCGAGCGTCGAGGTGGCGTCCCACATCCAGCGATCGTTCGGCATCACCAAGGGAAGATACGCCCCGACAACTTCGGCCACGCCATGTGACGCGCCCAGACTTCCGACCAGACTAGAGCCCTATGGTTTCCGAAAGGCTCTCAGAGGCGCCGGTTTTCAGACCGACACCCCCTCGTCCGGACCGTCGATCCTATTGAAAGGCGAGATTAGGCCGAACAGCACATGGTCTCGCCAGACGCCGTTAATTTTCAGATAAGCCTTAGCGAATCCTTCCTCGTCGAAGCCGGCCTTGATCAGGAGTGTTCGGGAGGCGGCGTTCTCGGGAATGCAGGCGGCTTCCAGGCGGTGAAGGCCGAGCGTGCGGAAGGCGAAGTCGCTGAGCGCGCGGACGGCGGCCAGCGTATGGCCGTGGCGGGCGTAGGGCCGTCCGCACCAGTAGCCGACCGAGCCCATCTGGGCGACGCCGCGGCGCACGTTGGAGAGCGTGATGCCGCCGGTGAGCGCATCGTCCTCGGCGCGGAAGACGAAGAACGGATAGGCTGCGCCCGCCTCGCGGTCGCGAGCGTAGGCGGAGAGGCGGCGGCGATAGGCCGCCCGGCCCAGGTCGTCGGCGGGCCAGGTGGGCTCCCACGGCTGCAGGAAGGCGCGACTGGCGGCGCGCAGCTCGCGCCACTCCGCATAGTCCGAGGCGCGGGGCGGGCGCAGGCTTACGCCCTCGCCCTCGACGCGAAGTCCGCTCTCCGGCGCGATCCAGTCCAGCAGGGCCATGGGCGGTGAGGGTCGCGCGAATGGGACGCCGGGGCAAGGCCGCACTATAGACTAGTTTACATCATAGACTGAATAGCCTAAAGGTTTGCCGGACCTGACGACTCGCCGTCGAAGGAGAGCTTGCCGATGAACGCCGATTCCGCCCGCGACGACCTCGCCTTCATGCGCGCCCTGGTAGGCGGGGACGAGGCCTCCCCCTCGGTCCTCGGCAAGACCTTCGGCGAGCTCTATGCCGCCGGCGGCCTTTGCTATGGCGTCCAGATGCTGCTGCACGGCGCGCAGTTCCTGGGATGGCTCCCGACGTCGGACAGCGCAGGGATGCTGATCGGCCTCGGTCCGACGGTGGTGTTCCTGGCGGCGCTGGCCTGGATCCTCCGCCACGCGGCCCCGGAGGCGCCGACCGCCGTCAACCGGGCGGTGGCCGCGACCTTCGGCACGGTGGGCTTCGCCAACCTCGTGATGGTGGCGATCCTCGGCTCGGTGGCCTGGCGGCTGCACAGCATCACCATCTGGCTGATCTACCCGTGCCTGGTCATGATCATGCAGGGCCTGGCCTGGCGGGTGGCCTTCTCCATGCGGCGCCGGCCCTGGATGATGGCGGTGGCCCTGGGCTGGTTCGTCACCGGGCTCGGCATGGCCGCCGCGATCCTGAACATCGGAGCCTACATCATCGTGGCCGGCGCCGGCCTGATCGCCTTCATGCTGGTCCCCGGCCTGATGATCCTGCGCCAGGCGCGCCAGGCGGGCGCCTGAGTTGGCGGGGGCCCCATCCTTGTCCGGTTTTGGCGTCGGCAAGATCGACGACGTCATCCACGGGCGGCTGCGCCTGGGCGTCATGGCCTATCTGGCCAATGCCGAGGTCGCCGACTTCAACGAACTGAAGGCCATACTCGAGGTCACCCAGGGCAACCTGTCGGTCCAGTTGCGCAAGCTGGAGGACGCCCGGTACGTGGCGATCGAGAAGGGCTACCTGGGGCGAAAGCCCCGCACCCAGGTCAGGATGACGCCCGCGGGCCGCAAGGCCTTCGCGGCCTACCTGGAAGCGCTGGGCAAGCTGATCGGGCCGCAGGGTTAGCCGAACAACGCCCGTTCGAACGCCGGCGCGGCCTTCAGCGCGGCCCTGGGGCCCAGCACGGCCACGGCGCAGCGCTTGTGGGCGAGAATCTGCTCGGTGAGCTTGACGAGATCAGCCGGCGTCACCGCGTCCAAGTCGGCGGCGACCTCGGCGGGGTCCAGGGTGCGGCCGAAGAGCAGCACCTGGCCGGCGGCCTGCTCTGCGCGGGCCAGGGCGCCTTCACGGCCCATGAACATGGCGCCCTTGAGCTGGGCCTTGGCGCGGGTGAGCTCGGAATGGCCGACAGGCGTCAGCATGCCTTCGATCTCGCCGGCCGCGACCCGGGTCAGTTCGGCGGCGTTCGTGGCCGCGCAGCCGGCGAAGATGCCCAGGACGCCGGTGTCGGCATAGGTCTCTGAATAGGAGTCGATGGCGTAGGCCAGGCCGCGGTTCTCGCGGGCCTCCTGGAAGAGCCGCGAGGCCATGCCGCCACCCAGGATCTCGGCCAGGAGACGAAGCGGGAAATAGGCTTCGTCACGCACGCCGACGGCCGGCAGCAGCAGGACGAGGTTGGCCTGTTCCAGGGTCTTGGGCGTCAGACGATGGCCGCCGGTGAACCGGGCGGGTCCGGCGGCCGGGAGGGCCGCGCCCTCGCCGCTCACCTGACCGAAATCGCGCTCGGCGAGACGCAGCAGATCGTCTTCATCGACGGCGCCCGAGGCGCTGACCACCAGGGTCGAGGGGTCGTAGAGCGTGGCGCGCCAGGCGTTCAGGGTCATCGGCGTTGTCGTGCCGATGGAGGCCGGCGTCCCGAGGATCGGGCGGCCGAGCGAGTGACCCTCGAAGGCCGCGGCCTGGGCGAGCTCGAAGACCAGGTCGTCCGGCGCGTCGGCGGCCTCGGCGATCTCCTGGGCCACCACATGCTTTTCCTTGGCCAGGTCGCCCGCGTCCATTGTCGGGCGCTGGACGAGGTCGGCCAGGACGGCGGAGCCCAGGTCCAGCCCGCCGGCGAGCGCGCGGACCTGGAAGCTGGTGCGCTCATAGCCGGTGGCGGCGTTGATGTTGCCGCCCTGGGCCTCGATCACCTCGACAATCTCGCGGGCGGAGCGGCCGCCGGCCCCCTTGAAGACCATGTGCTCGAGCAGGTGCGACCAGCCGGAGCGGGCCTCGTCCTCGGCGCGCGCGCCGCGTCCGGCGACGACCGACAGCGCCACGGTCTGCAGGCCGGGGATCGGGTCGCAGACGACGCGGACGCCGTTGGAGAGCGTGTGAACCTTGGGGGTGATGGCGTCAGCCTTCCGAGAAGGCGCGGACGTAGGCCTTGATGGTCTCGGCCTCCGCCGGCAGGCGGTCGAAGCGTTCGGGGCGCTGGGCGAGGTCCGCGACGCCGCGCGGCAGGGCGGGTGTGACGCCGCAGGCCTTGGCGACCGCTTCGGGGAACTTGGCGGCGTGGGCCGTGGCCATCACCACCACCGGGCCCTTGAGGTCCGAGCGGCGCAGGGCCGCGAGCGCCACAGCCGTGTGAGGATCGACCAGCTCGCCGGTCTCGTTGAGCGTGCGCACCATGGTCCGCGCCGTGTCGGCCTCGCTGACCGCCACGCCACGGAACAGCTCGCGCATGGCCGCGTAGGCCTTGGGCGGCACATCGATGGCGCCGGTGTCGGCAAAGGCGGTGAAGGCCCGCGCAGTCTCGGTGGCCTCGCGCTGGACGCCCTCGAAATAGAGCCGCTCGAAGTTCGACGCCGACTGGATGTCCATGGCCGGCGACATGGTCGGATGCACCTTGCCGCGGCTGTAGCGTCCGGTCTCGAAGGTCCTGGCCAGGATGTCGTTGACGTTGGTGGCCACCAGGATCTGGCCCATGGGCAGGCCCATGCGGTGGGCGACGTAGCCGGCGAAGGCGTCGCCGAAATTGCCGGAGGGGACGGCGAAGCTGACCTTGCGCTCCGGCGCACCCAGCGAGGCGGCGGTGGTGAAGTAGTAGACGGCCTGGGCGGCGATGCGGGCGAAGTTGATCGAGTTGACGCCGGAGAGGTCGACGGCCTGGCGCAGGCTCTGGTCCTGGAACGCGGCCTTCACGATGGCCTGGCAGTCATCGAACGAGCCCTTCACCGCCACGCAGGCGACATTGCTCTCGGCGGCCGTGGTCATGAAGCGGCGCTGCACCTCGGAGATGCGGCCCTCGGGGAAGAGCGCCACCACCTTGACGTTCTTCGCGCCCCGGAAGGCCTCGACCGCGGCGCCGCCGGTGTCGCCCGAGGTGGCGCACAGGATGGTCTGGACCCGACCCTCGCGGCCCAAGAGGTGGTCGTAGAGCCGGGCCAGGATCTGCATCGCGACGTCTTTGAACGCCAGGCTGGGCCCGTGGAAGAGCTCGGCCAGGAAGACGTTTGCGCTGAGCTGGGTGAGCGGCACGACCGCGGCGTGGGTGAAGCTGGAATAGGCCTCCTGGCACATGGTCAGGAGGTCGGCGGGCGCGATCTCGCCCTCGGCGAAGGCGCCGATCACCCGGGCGGCGACCTCGGCGTAGGGCCTGTCGGCGAAGCCCGCGATCTCGGCGGGCAGAATCTTCGGCCAGTCTTCGGGCACGTAGAGGCCGCCGTCGGGCGCGAGGCCGCCCAGGACGGCGTCGATGAAGCCGACGTGAGGCGCCTGCCCGCGGGTGGAGACGTAGCGCATCAGCCTCTCACTCTCTTGAAGACCGCCGCGCCATAGACTCCCGCCAGCGCGCCAGCAAGGCCGAACCAGGTCAGGGCGTACTCCAGATGGCGGTTGGGGATGTCCACCGGGAAGGGCGCGGGCTCCAGCGACTTGAAGTCGGGGTTGCTCGAGGTCTCGGCCATCAGGAAGAGCGGCGCCACCGGGCCCCTGGCCTGCAGAGCGGCGCCCATGGTCTTGACGTCATGCAGATACCAGCGGGTCGCCGTCCTGGGCGGGGTCGCGAAGTTGCCCCGCTCGGGGGCGCGCAGAACGCCGGTGATCTCGACCGGGTCGGTGATTGAGGGATCGGGCAGCGGCCGGTAGACCACCGTGTCGGGGATGAAGCCGCGGTCCACCAGGATGGTGTTGTAATAGGAGGAGACGACCGGGCAGGCCGAGATCAGCCGTGATCCGATCTCGCCGCCCCTGAGCGCATAGAGCTCCACGGCCGGCGCGCGCGCCAGGCCCGGACAGGTGACCTTCACCCGCACGAAGTCCATCTTGCGGCCGAGCGCCAGGCCATCCAGCATCGGCTCCAGCGGCCGCGCGGGCGCGGCTTCCGCCGCGGCGATATTGGCCAGCAGGGCCTCTTTCCACTTCAGCCGCTGCAGCTGCCAGACGCCCAGGGCGATGAGGATCGCAGAGGCGATGGCGGCGGCCACGGTCATGCCGACGGGAAATCCCCGGCTCGGCGGCCTGGCGGCGCGAGGCTCAAGCCGCGGCTCCCACTCTTCAGTCAAGGGGGGCCTCAGACACAGGGGGGCTCAGTCAAAGGGCGCTTCAGTCATGGCGGGCCTGGCTGGCCTTGTTCATGAACTGCGCCGCCAGCATCAACCCCTTCATGGGCCGCAGCAGCACCAGCACGATGACCAGCGTCATGGGGAGCCAGATGAGCAGCGTCAGCCAGGCCGGGGCGCGGAAGGCGACCATGGTGAAGAGCGCGCCGAAGGCCACGATGAAACCCGCGATCATGATCACGAACACCGCCGGCCCGTCGCCTGAGTCGGCCGCGGCCAGGTCGAAGCCGCAGGCCTCGCAAGCCGCCGAGACCTTCAGGAAGCCCTCGAAGAGGTGGCCCTCTCCGCAGTTGGGGCAACGGCCGGCCGCCCCCGACAGCAGAGGATTGGGCTTTGCCATCTAATGTCCCGTTTCCAAAGTTCGCCAGCGCAGCGGCAACCTCCGAGCGAACTTCGGAAGCGATGAGGACACTAGAGAAACCATCCTTTCTAGTGTGGTTTTCGGACTTGAAGTTCCCAGCTGCGCCAGCTGCAAGCTGTGTGGGAACTTCAAATCCACCACACTAGCCCCCGCCGTGGGCTCCGAAGATCACGTAGATGAAGGCGAACAGGAACAGCCACACCACGTCCACGAAGTGCCAGTACCAGGCGGCCGCCTCGAAACCGAAGTGCTGCTTCGGGGAAAAGCCGCCGCCCATCAGGCGGATCAGGCAGACCGTCAGGAAGATGGTCCCGATCAGCACGTGGAAGCCGTGGAAGCCGGTGGCCATGAAGAAGGAGGAGCCATAGAGCCCGGAGTTGGCCGCGCCCTCGCCGCCGAAGAAGTACTTGTGCTCCAGGATGTGGTTGTACTCGTAGACCTGGATCGAGGTGAAGAGCACGCCCAGGCAGATGGTCAGGAAGAGGCCGATCTTGGCCCCGCGCCGGTCGTTGGTCTGCAGCGCGTGGTGCGCCCAGGTGACCGTGGTGCCGGAGAGCAGCAGGGTGAGCGTATTGACCAGCGGCAGCTGGAAGGCCGGCACCGTCTCGATGCCCTGCGGCGGCCAGTGGGCCCAGGCGGTCCGGACTTCCTCGATCGAGGAGGCGGCGCGCACGTGGTGGAAGAGCGCCATCTCGAAGAAAATCCAGAACCAGGCGACGAAGAACATCACCTCCGAGGCGATGAACAGGACCATGCCGTAGCGCAGGCCGATTGAGACCACCGGCGTGTGGTCGCCCGTGTTGGCCTCGATGACCACGTCGCGCCACCAGACGATCATCGTGAAGAGGACGCCCGCGAGGCCCGCGAAAAACAGCCACGCGGTGTGCGCCGGTAGGCCGAACAGGCCCTTCATCCAGGTGACGCCGCCCAGCGCCATGACCGTGGCGGCCGTCGCGCCGACCAGGGGCCAGGGCGACGGATTGACCAGGTGGTAGTCGTGCTTCACGCCTTCGGCCATCGGTGGTCCTTAGTCTCTCACAAACCACGCGGCCTTGCGCGCGCGAGACTCACCTCGCGAGAAGACCGGTTCGCGTCACGCTATAGCCCTGCCGCGCGGGGTCCGCCAAGGGGAAAGGGCCAGTCTTCGCCTCCCCGCGGCCGGTGCGCCCTAGTCCGCCGCTTTCGCCGCGCCCGGCTTCACGTCCGTCGCGGGATAGAAGGTGTAGGACAGCGTGATGGACTTGCCGTTCTTCGTCTCGAAGTCCTGGGCGTATTTCGGATCGACGAAATAGAGCACCGGCATCTCCACCGTCGCGCCCGCCGCGACCGTCTGGTCGGAGAAGCAGAAGCAGGAGAGCTTGCGGAAATAGACCGCGGCCTGCTCCGGCACGACGTTGAAGACCGCGCGCGCGGTGACTGGCTTGTCGGAGTGGTTGGTGACCTTGAAGGTGGCGACCGCCGTCTCGCCGATCTTCACCGTCTGGGCCGCCTGTTCGGCGGAGAAGTCCCAGGGGAGACCGCGGACATTGGTGTCGAAACGAATCTGCAGGGTCTGGTCCAACACCCGGTCGGGCGCGGTCTCGGCCTTTCTGACCGTGCCGCCGTAGCCGGTCACCTGGCAGAAGGCGCGATACAGCGGCACCGAGGCGTAGGCCGCGCCGACCATGCCGGCGATGCCCACGACGCAGATCAGGGCGACGCCGCCGTTGCGGCCGAACGGGCTCCGCCCCCAAACCTTGGAAGGGGGAGCCTTGGAAGGAGAAGGCTTAGAAGGGTTGCTGGGTGACACTGGCGCCGAGCCTGACGATGGTGACGACGAAGACCAGAATAACGAACAGCACGAGGCCGAGCGCGAGCGCGATATTGCGGCCGCGGCGGGCCTTGGCCTCGACCTGGGACTCGCGGGCGGGATCGCTCATCAGGACAGCTCCAGCGGCTTGATCCGCATCAGATGCTCTACCAGCAGGGTGGCGAAGAGCAGGGTCAGGTAGAGGATCGAAAAGGCGAACAGGTTGCGCGCGTCCTTCGCCCCGGCGCGCACGTCGTAAAGGCCGTCATCCTTGCGCTGTTTGCCGACTTCGCCGGCGTGGCTGCGGAAGAGCCGGACGGCCAGCAGGACGAAGACCAGGCCGCCCAGCGCGGCGACGGCCAGGTAATAGGGACCGCCGAGGCCGGTCAGGGCCGGGACCAGGCAGAGCGGGGCGAAGAGCAGGCTGTAGATCAGGATCTGCTTGCGGGTGGAGGCCGCGCCCGCGACCAGCGGCATCATCGGCACGCCGGCCTTCTTGTAGTCCTCGCTGGTATAGAGGCTGAGCGCCCAGAAGTGCGGCGGGGTCCACATGAAGATGATGGCGCACAAGAGCCAGGCGTTGAGCGGGACCGAGCCCGAGGCGGCCGCCCAACCGATCACCGGCGGCAGGGCCCCGGCGAGGCCCCCGATGACGATGTTCTGCGCCGTCCAGCGCTTCAGCCAGATGGTGTAGACGACGGCGTAGAAGAAGATTGTGAACGCCAGCAGGCCCGCGGCCAGCCAGTTCAGCGCCATGCCCATCAGCATGACCGAGAACATCGAGAGCACGACGCCCAGCGCCAGCGCGTCGGCGCCCTGGACCCGGCCGGACGGCACCGGGCGGCTGCGGGTGCGGCGCATCTTGGCGTCGATGTCGGCGTCGTACCACATGTTGAGCGAGGCCGAGGCCCCGGCGCCGACGGCGATGCAGAGGATGGCGACCCCGGCCAGGATCGGGTTCACCCAGCGGCCCGCGCAGACCAGGCCCGTCAGGCCGGTGAACACCACCAGGCTCATCACGCGCGGCTTCAGGAGTTGCACGAAGTCCTGCCAGCGGGCAGGCGCCTTTGCGGCGGGGGCGGAGACGGCCTCGGTCATGGCCATGGACACTACTCTCAATCTACCTCTCCCGCGAAGCGGCGGGAGGCGGACCGCTCGCCGAACAGCGAGCGGTGGAGGGGGCAGGCCCCGAGGTCAATGGATGGAACGAGCCAGCCCATTCTAAGCGCTTGGGCTTGCCCCCTCCACCATCCGCTCTGCGGCGGATGGTCCCCCTCCCGCCATCGCGTCCGCGATGGGGGAGGTAAGTCCCTAGTGGCTGTCGGCCTCGACCACCGGCAGCTCGCTGAACTGGTGGAACGGCGGCGGCGAGGGCAGGGTCCACTCCAGCGTCGTGGCGCCTTCGCCCCACGGATTGGCCTCGGCCTTGCGGCGGGAGACCATGGCGTCGATCAGGACGATGATGAAGACGCCGAGGCCGACGAGGGTGATCGCGTAGCCGATCGAGGACACCTTGTTCCAGAAGGCGAAGCCCTCCGGATAGTCCACGTAGCGGCGCGGCATGCCCTGCAGACCCAGGAAGTGCTGCGGGAAGAAGATCACGTTGACGCCGATGAAGGTGATCCAGAAGTGGAGGCAGGCCAGCCACTCGCGGTACTTCACGCCCCACATCTTCTCGAACCAGTAGTAGAAGCCGGCGAAGATCGCGAACACGGCGCCCAGGCTCAGCACGTAGTGGAAGTGGGCCACCACGTAGTAGGTGTCCTGGAATTGGTAGTCGACGCCGGCATTGGCCAGGACGACTCCGGTGACGCCGCCGATGGTGAACAGGAAGATGAAGCCGATCGCCCAAAGCATGGGCGCCTTGAAGTCGATCGACCCGCCCCACATGGTCGCGATCCAGCTGAACACCTTGATGCCGGTGGGCACGGCGATGACCATGGTGGCGGCCACGAAATAGGCCGTCAGGTTCACGTTCATGCCGGTGGTGAACATGTGGTGGGCCCAGACCAGGAACCCGATGAAGCCGATGGCGACCATGGCGTAGGCCATGGCCAGGTAGCCGAAGACAGGCTTGCGGCTGAAGGTCGAGACGATGTGGCTGATCATGCCGAAGCCCGGCAGGATCAGGATGTAGACCTCNNACATCACCGGGTCGCCGCCGCCGGCTGCGTCGAAGAAGTGGGTGTGGAAGTTGCGGTCGGTGAGCAGCATGGTGATCGCGCCGGCCAGGACCGGCAGCGAGAGCAGGAGCAGGAACACCGTCACCAGGATCGACCAGACGAACAGCGGCATGCGGTGCAGCGTCATGCCCGGCGCGNNTGATGGCGCCGAGGATCGAGCTCGCGCCGGCCAGGTGGATCGATAGGATCGCGCAGTCGACGGCCGGCCCCGTATGGCCTGACGTCGATAGCGGCGCATAGAGCGTCCACCCCGTGCCCGCGCCTCGCCCCGGCCCTCCGTCGACGAACATGGAGGTGACCAAAAGGGCGAACGAGGCGATCAGCAACCAGAACGAGATGTTGTTCATCCGCGGGAAAGCCATGTCCGGCGCGCCGATCATGATCGGCACGAACCAGTTGCCGAAG
>PLEH01000032.1 GCA_003136395.1 Phenylobacterium sp. | reverse complement strand
ATCCTGATCGACGAGGCGCGGACGCCCTTGATCATCTCGGGCCCGACCGAGGACCGCAGCGAGTTCTACAAGACCATCGACCTCTTGGTGAAAGAGCTGATCAAGGACCCCACCAACTACGACTTCGACGAGAAGCAGCGGCAGGTGATCCTGACCGAGGAAGGCTCCGAGCGGATCGAGGAGATCCTGCTGGAAGGCGGCCACCTGGCCCCCGACACCGCCGGCCTCTATGACGCCGCCAACGTCTCGGCGGTGCACCATGTGAACCAGGCCCTGCGCGCCAACATCCTCTACCAGCTGGACAAGGACTATATCGTCCGCGCCGGCGAGGTGATCCTGATCGACGAGTTCACCGGCCGCATGATGCATGGCCGGCGCCTGTCAGAAGGCCTGCACCAGGCGATCGAGGCCAAGGAAGGCGCGGTGATCCAGCCGGAGAACCAGACGCTGGCCTCCGTCACCATCCAGAACTATTTCCGGCTCTACCAGAAGCTCTCGGGCATGACCGGCACGGCCGCCACCGAGGCCCAGGAATTCCTGGATATCTACAAGATGGACGTGGCCGAGATCCCGACCAACCGGCCGGTGATCCGCATCGACGACGACGACGAGGTCTACCGCACCTCGGCCGAGAAGCACGTGGCGATCATCGGCCTGATCGAGGACTGCTACCGCCGCGGCCAGCCGATCCTGGTGGGCACGGTCTCCATCGAGAAGTCCGAGCAGCTCTCGGAGATGCTCAAGGCCCACAAGTTCGAACTCGACGGCAAGAAGATCAACGGCATCCCGCACAATGTTCTGAACGCCCGCTACCACGATCAGGAGGCCCTGATCGTCGCCGACGCGGGCGTGCCCGGCTCCGTAACCATCGCCACCAACATGGCCGGNNGCCGCGGCACCGACATCCAGCTTGGCGGCAACGTCGACATGAAAGTCATGCAGTGGCGCGACGAGCAGCGTTCGGCGGGCGTCGAGGTGACGCCGGAGATGGCGCTGGAGCACCGCGAGCGGATCGAGGGCGAGACCGCCGCGCTGAAACAGCAGGCGCTGGCAGCCGGCGGCCTGTTCGTTCTCGGCACCGAGCGCCACGAGAGCCGGCGGATCGACAACCAGTTGCGCGGCCGGACCGGCCGCCAGGGCGACCCCGGCCACTCCAAGTTCTTCCTCTCCTGCGAGGACGACCTCCTGCGGATCTTCGCCGGCGAGCGCCTGGACGGGATCATGCGCACCTTCGGCGTCCAGGAAGGCGAGGCGATCACCCACAAGTGGCTGAACTCCGCCATCGCCACCGCCCAGAAGCGGGTCGAACAACGCAACTACGAGATCCGCAAGAACCTCTTGAAATACGACGACGTCGTGAACGACCAGCGCAAGGCGGTCTTCGAGCAGCGCGCCGAGTTCATGGCCGCCACCGACATCTCCGACGTGGTCGGCGAGATGCGCCGCGACACCATCGAGGACTTCGTCTCCCGCTTCCTGCCGCCCAAGGCCTATGCCGAGCAGTGGGACATCGAGAGTCTTGACGAGCACGTCCGCGAGTACCTGGGCCTGGATCTGCCGCTCAAGGAATGGGCGGCCGAGGACGGCATCGCCAACGAGGAGATCGAAGACCGCATCGCCAAGGCCGCCGAGGCGCGCGCGGCCGAGCGCGAGACCCAGTTGGGCGACCATATGCGCACGGTGGAGAAGAGCTTCGTCCTGCAGATGATCGACCAGGTCTGGCGCGAACACCTGATGCACCTGGATCACCTGCGGAACGTTATCGGCCTGCGCGGCTATGGCCAGCGCGATCCGCTCAACGAGTACAAGACCGAGGCCTTCACCCTCTTCGAGACCCTGCTTACCGACCTTCGCCAGAGCGTGACCAAGTGGCTGATGACGGTGGAGTTCCGGTTCGAAGAGCCGCAGCAGCCGGCCTCCGGCCAGTTCCAGGAGATCCACCTGGACCCGCTGACCGGCGAGAACGCCGCCCAGATGGGTTTGCTGCCGGACGGGCTGAACACCGAACAGCGCCAGGCCCTGCCGGTCACGGCCCTCCCCGAGGGCTGGGAGAACACCGGGCGCAACGGCTCCTGCCCCTGCGGCTCCGGCAAGAAGTTCAAGCACTGCCACGGCGCCCTGGTCTGAGGATGACTTAGGACCATGCGCGCGGTCGTCGTCGGCGCGGGCATCGGCGGGCTGACCGCGGCGCTCAGCCTGCACGCGGCTGGGATCGACGCCCGGGTCTATGAGGCGGTGGGCGAGCTGAAGCCGCTCGGCGTCGGCATCAACCTGCTGCCACACGCCGTGCGCGAACTGACCGAGCTCGGCCTCGAAAGGGTCATCGCGGCCAAGGCGGTCCCCACCGAGGCGCTGGTCTACGCCAACCGGTTCGGCCAGGAGATCTGGCGCGAGCCCCGGGGCCGCTTCGCCGGCTACCGCTGGCCGCAGTATTCGATCCACCGCGGGACGCTGCAGATGCTGTTGGCTGCGGCGGTGCGCGAACGCCTGGGGCCGGACGCCATCGTCTTCGACCACGAGGCGGTGGGCGCGGACGGGGCGATGGTGAGCTTCCGCTCGCGGGCCACGGGCGAGACGCGCGGCCAGGTCTCCGGCGACATCGTGGTCGCCGCCGACGGCATCCATTCGGCGATCCGCGCGCAGTTCCATCCCGAGGAAGGCCCGCCGATCTGGAACCGCCGGGTGCTGTGGCGCGGGGTGACGGAGGCCGCGCCCTATCTCGGCGGGGCGACCATGGTCATGGCCGGCCACCAGGACCAGAAGTTCGTCTGCTATCCCATCGACCCGGCGGCCGTCGCGCGGGGCCGTTCGCTGATCAACTGGATCGCCGAACTGCGCTTCCCCGAGGAGACGCAATGGCGGCGCGAGGACTGGAACCGACCGGGCAGCCTCCCCGACTTCCTGCCCAGGTTCGAGAGCTGGGATTTTGGCTGGCTGGACGTTCCCACCGTGATCAAGGGCGCGGCCCAGGTCTTCGAATACCCCATGGTCGACCGCGACCCGCTGGAGGCCTGGACCCACGGGCGCCTCACCCTGCTGGGCGACGCCGCGCACCCTATGTACCCGATCGGGTCCAACGGCGCCTCGCAGGCGATCCTTGACGCCCGCACGCTCGCCTATGAGCTGGCGACCCGGCCCGACGTCGACCAGGCGCTCGCCGCCTACGAGGGCGCACGGCGCCCGGCCACCTCACGCATCGTGCTCGCCAACCGCGGCAACGGCCCCGAACAGGTCATGCAACTCGCCCACGAGCGCGCGCCGGACGGCTTCGCTCAGATTGAGGACGTGCTGAGCCGCGAGGAGCTGGAGGCGACCGCCGGCGGCTACAAACAGCTTGCCGGCTTCGACCGCGATGCGCTGAACGCCCGGGCCTCGCTCAGCCCCTCGGCCTAGCGCGAGCGCTTCGGCGGTTTCTGCGCCGCCTTGGGCGTCGCCACGGCCAGCGCCTTGCGCGCCCAGCCCGCCGCCTCGTCCGGATCGTCCAGCGCGGCCTCGGGCAGGCGCCAGTAGGCAGAGTCCTCCCACGGCCCGTTCGCGCGGCTATAGACCCATGCGGCCGAACCCTCGGCTGCGAGTTCGGCCCTGAGCGCCGCGTCGGTTTTCAGATAGAGGGTGTCTTCATCGATCAGGCCGAACATGACGTCGCCGGCGTAGACCCCGGCGCAGCCGAACATGCGCCGGATACGCACCGGCCCGAGCCCTGCGAACAGTTCTGTGACGAAGGCGTGGAAGCTGCTCATGCCGGGCAGCCTATGTCCTCTCCCCCGAGCTTGCGAGAGAGGGAGAGGATCGAGGAGAGGGCGGCGCCGGCGGATGGGCTTTGACCGCCCTCTCCCAGCCTCTCCCTCTCCGCTACGCGGGGGGAGAGGAGATCAGAAACTCACCCAGTTGCCGTGGAAGCCGAACGGGACCCTTCGGGGCATTTGCGCCACCGCTATGGGACCTCGCGCCACGTCCTGCGCCTCGAAGACCAGGAAGTCGCTGCGGTCCTCGCCGGCCCGGTAGATCACCGCGGTGATCCAGCCGTCGCCCTCGGGCGCGTCGGCCGAGCGGGGGACGAACACCGGCTCGGAGGTCGCGTCGCCCCCGTCGAGTTCGTAAAGCTGCCGCTTGCCGGTCTGAAGGTCGAGGTGAGCGATGGCGTTGAGCCGCACGGTCTTGGACCCGGTCGGATCGGCGGCGTACCAGCCGTGGCGGTGCTTGCGGGTCTCGACCCTGGGATCGACCCGGGGGAATTCGCCGTCGATGTCGTCGAGAGCTTCTTCCTTGATGGCGTTGGAGGACGCAGCGAGATCGAAGGTCCACCGCACCAGGCGGGCCGCAGCCTTGTCGCCGGGCGAGCCATCGGCCTTGGGGAAAAGCGGCGCCACGTTGTAGCGCATGACGTCGCAGAAGATCTTGTCGCCCTCCTCCCAGCTGTTCAGCGGGTGGAAGACGTAGCAGGCCGGGGCGTTGAACCAGCGCATCGTCGAGACGTCCGCGTCACGGCGCATGACGCCGACATGGCTGCCCTTTTCCGGCTCCCAGGCGAAGGGCGGCAGGCCGCTCATGGCGCGCTCAAGACTGCCGGTCAGCGGCAGGATCGGGAATAAGACGTGGCTCTCGGTCGTCATGAAGTCATGGACCATGGACGAGAACGGCGCCTGGAAGTCATCGCGGCGGACCACTGTCCCGTCGGCGGCGGTGACGCCGTAGCTCATGCCGGCCGAGAGCGGCACATCGCCGACGCCGTAGCCGAACCAGATCATATCGCCGGTCACAGGGTCGATCTTCGGATGCGCCGTGACCCGGCCTTTGTAGGCGCGGACGTAGCCTTTCGACGCGAGCGTATGCGCATCCATCTCAAAGGGCTGGTGGGCCTCTTCCAGCGCCATCAGCTTGCCGGCGTGGAACAGGATGTTGGTGTTGGCGACGCCGCTGTCGGCGCCCACGGCCAAGGGGTCGGTGTTGCGGGGGTCGCCCATGGCGCCGAAGAGCGCGCGGCCGTGCTCGTGCTCCAGCGCCCACTTCGGCGTGCGGACGTAGCGGTTGCGGTAGCGGACCTTGCCGTCCTCCACATAGAAGCCGTGCACCATGCCGTCGCCGCCGAACCAGTGATGGCGCTCGGGATCGCGCGGCTCGAACTGCGGGTTGGGCCCGATGCGGAAGAGGGCGCCGCGCAGACCGGGGGGGATCTCGCCAGTCACCGTCAGGTCGAAGTCGTCCTCGCTCCGAACGGGCGCGAAGTTCCCGGCCAGGTAGGGGTTGATGCGCACGGCGCCGTCCATCGCCAAGCTCCCTTGAAAACTTACTATGTAAATTTATTCAGTAAAAAGTAGCGTTCCACAACCCTTTTCGTGCAAGTCTGAGTCGCACATGCCCCGCGTTCTGTCTGACACCGACGTCGCCGACTTCCGTGACCGCCTCTGCGAGGCGGCCGAACGGCTGTTCGCCGAGCGCGGACCGGACGCGGTGACCATGCGCCAGCTGGCCTCGGAGCTGGGGGTCTCGCCCATGACCCCCTACCGCTACTTCGAGGACAAGGAGGACATCCTGGCGGCCGTCCGGGCCAACGGCTTCACCCGGTTCGCGCAGGAGCTGGAGACCGCGCGCGCCAAGGCCAAGGGCGCGCCGGCGATCGGCGCCGCGGTCGGCGAGGCCTATGTCGCCTTCGCGCTGGAGCACCCGCACGCCTACAAGCTGATGTTCGACTTCAACCAGCCGCACGTGGACAAATACCCGGAGCTTGTCGCGGCCGGGCAGCGCGCGCAGAAGACCATGACCGGCTATATCGAGGACGCCCTGAAGGAAGGACTGATGGCCGGCGACCCGCAGCAGATCGGCCTGATGTTCTGGGCGGCGATCCATGGGGCGGTGATCCTGGACCTGGCCGGCATGCTGCCGCCGGGCGCCAGCCGCCAGGTCTTCAAGGGGCTGCACACGGCCCTCATGCGCGGCGTCCGTCCGCAGGACTGACCCCGACCTATAGCCCGGCTTGACCGCCCTTGCGGCAAGTCCGAAGCATCCTGCAGGCCCGGGAGACGCGAGAGATGTCCACGATCAAGCCGTTCGCTGTCAGCTGGAGCGCGGCCCAGGTGGAGGCTGTGCTGGGCCAGGTGCGGGCCTACCCCTGGCCGCCGATACCCGAGGTTCCAGACGGTTGGGCCTATGGCTGCGACGCGGGTTACCTGAAGGACCTCTGCGCCCACTGGACCGGCGCCTACGACTGGCGCACCGCCGTCGCAGACCTCAACCGCTTCCCACAGTTCACCGCCGAGGTGGAGGACTATGAGGTCCACTTCCTGCATGTGATCGGCGAGGCGCGCGGCAAGCGGCCGCTGATCGTCACTCACGGCTGGCCGGGCTCCCATTACGAGTTCTGGGAGGTCATCGAGAAGCTGGCCTTCCCCAGCCGGTTCGGCGGCCAGGCCTCCGACGCCTTCGACGCGGTGGTCCCCTCCCTGCCCGGCTTCGGATTTTCGTCGAAGCCGAAACGGCCCATCGGCCAGCGCACGACCGCCCGGCTGTTCAACACATTGATGACCGAGGCGCTGGGCTATCCGACCTACCTCGCCCAGGGCGGCGACTGGGGGGCGATGGTCACCTCCTGGCTGGCGCGGGACCATAGTAGCCACGCCAAGGCCATCCACCTCAACATGCTGGGCTTTCGCCCCCACGGCGGGCCGCAGGGGGAGGCCGAGGTCGCCTGGGCGACGCGGCAGGCCGGCATGATGGACATCATGGGCGCCTATTTCCGCCTGCAGGTCTCCAAGCCCCAGTCGATCGCCTGGATGGGCGCCGGAAATCCGGTCGGCCAGGCGGCCTGGATCACCGAGCGGTTCCACGACTGGTCGGACCTGTCGAAGAAGAGCCTGGACGCGGCCTACGGCAAGGACCGGCTGCTGACCAACATCATGCTCTATGTGATGACCGACAGCTTCGCGACCGGCGCCTGGTACTATCGGGGCCTGGTGGAGGAAGGCGGCCTCGCCTTCGAGCCGGGCGAGCGGTGCGAGACGCCGACAGCCTTCGCCAACTTCCCCGGCGAGCCGCTCTACCAGGCCCCGCCCAGGTCCTTCGCCGAGCGCGCCTACAACATCACCCGCTGGACCGACATGCCGCGCGGCGGCCACTTCGCGGCCATGGAGGAGCCCGACCTCTACGTGGACGAGGTCCGCGACTGGGCGCGCGGCCTTTAGTGTGAGAGACAGCCGCATGCCTGCCGCCGTTCCCCCCGTCCGCCCCATCGCGCTCGCCGAGATCGAGGCCGCGCGCGGGCGGATCGCCGGGACCTGCGTGCGCACGCCGCTGGTCAAGCTGGAGCTGGGGCCGGGCTTTCCCGACATCCGGCTGAAGCTCGAGAACCTGCAGCCGATCAACGCCTACAAGCTGCGTGGCGCGGCCAACGCCGTCGCCATGCTCAGCGACGAAGAGCGCAAGAAGGGCGTCTGGACGATCAGCGCCGGCAACGCGGGCCAGGGCGTGGCCTACGCCGCTCGCAAGGCGGGTGTCCCCTGCACGGTCGTGGCCATCGAGACCGCGCCGGCCTCCAAGCTCGACCGCATGCGGGCGCTGGGCGCCAGGCTGGTTCTGACGTCCTACGAGGGCGCCTGGAACGCGCTCGACGACCGCGCCTACCCCGGGGTCGAGGGCACCTTCATCCACCCCTTCGACGACGACAATTTCATCGCCGGCCATGCGACGATGGGCCTGGAAATCCTCGAGGACGCGCCGGACGCCGCAGCCGTGATCTGCGGCGTCGGCGGCGGCGGCCTGATTACCGGCGTGGGCAGCGCGGTGAAGGCGATCAAGCCGGGCATAAGGGTCTGGGCCGCCGAGCCGGAGACCGCCGCGCCGCTGTCGCGATCGCTGGCCGCCGGCTCGGCCCAGAAATTCCCCGAATGGCAGGCCTCGTTCGTGGACGGCGCCGGCGGCCAGAGCGTCTTCCCGCGCATGTACGAGCGCATGACGCCGCTGGTGGACGGCTCGATCGTGGTGACCCTCGACCAGACCCGCCGGGCCATGCGGTTGATGGCCGAAAAGGCCCGTATCGTCGCCGAGGGCGCGGGCTGCCTGCCGCTCGCCGCCGCGCTCACCGGCGAGGCCGGTCAGGGACCGATCGTCTGTGTGGTCTCCGGCGGCAACGTCGACATGACCACCTTCTGCGAAATCATGGCCGCGACGGCGAGCTGAGCCTTCGCCCATGGCCCGCCCCAAGCTCCGACACGACTTCATGTCCGACAACACGGCCCCCGCCGCCCCCGAGGCGATGCAGGCGCTGCTTGCGGCCAACACGGGCTTTGTCCCGAGCTATGGCGAAGACCCGTTCACGGCAAAGGCCGCCGACCTGATCCGCCAGCTGCTCGACGCCGACGCCGAGGTGCGGTTCGTGGCTTCCGGCACCGCCGCCAACGCCATAGCGCTCGCCGCGCTCTGCCGGCCCTTCGAGTCGGTTCTCGCCCATGAGCACGCCCACGCGGCGACCGACGAGACCGGCGCGCCGGGGTTCTTCGGCCATGGCCTGGGGATGATCGGACTGGCTGGCGCCCACGGTCGGATCGAGCCCGCCGCCCTGGCCGCCGCGCTGGCGCGGCCCGACCACGGCCATGTCCAGTCGCCCGGCGCGCTTTCGCTCACCAACGCCACCGAATATGGCGCGGTCTATTCCGGCAAGGCGCTGGGCGAGCTGATCGCGGCCGCCAAGGCCAAGGGGCTGGGCGTCCACCTGGACGGCGCGCGGGTCTTCAACGCCGCGGCCGCCGGCTTCGACCCGGTGGCGATCCGGCCGCTGGGCGTCGACATCCTGGCGATCGGCGGGACCAAGGCCGGCATGCCGCCCACCGAGGCCCTCGTGATCCTCGACCGCAAACTCGCCCACCGCCTCGACGCGCGCCTGAAGCAGTCGGGCCAGCTTCTGTCCAAGAGCCGGTTCTATGCCGCCCCGTTCATCGGCATGCTGGAAGACGGCGCTGTGCTGCGCCACGCCGCCCACGCCAACGCCATGGCCGCGCGGCTGGCCGAAGGGATGCCGTTCAAGCTGAACCATCCGGTGGAGTCCAACGGGGTCTTCGTGGAGATGGACGAGGCCACGCGCCTGCGCCTGGACGCCGCGGGCTGGGTGAGCTCGCGTTTCCTCGACGGGTCGGTGCGCTTCATGTGCTCCTGGGCCACCACGCCCGAGGCGGTTGACGAACTGGCGCAGGCGCTCACCTCCGTCCGCTGACAGCCTGCTGTCTCGCCAATTTCGGTCGCACTCCATGCGCGAGCGGCTGCAACGCGTGGTCGTGTGTGGCCGCAAAAACGCACTCGCCGCCCGAAGTATCTACAATACAATGTAAGCAACGTCTCAGGATGACACTTTCCGTTGCTGACGTGACGCGTGCGTGACAGCTTCCGGGCCGGCGGTTTTTTGCGCAGACGGGGCTGTTGACGCAGATTTATTGCGTAAGCTGCCCGGTTTCGCCTGAGGATGCGCCCTTCCGCGTCGGACATCCCTCCGCGCGGCTCCAAAGCCCAGGCCGGGGGGCCACCGAATGAAATCTGCCAGCAAAACCATGGTTCGATCCGCCTTGTTCGCGTCGGTGGCCACCGCCGCCTGCCTGAGTGTTCCGGGCGTCGCCCTCGCCCAGCAGACGACCGCGCAGCCTGTCGCCAAGGCCGTTGACGTCGGCGAGATCGTCGTGACCGGCTCGCGGATCCCGCGCGCCGACCTGACCTCGGTGCAGCCGATCCAGATCATCACTAGCGAGAGCATGGACCGGCGCGGCTTTGTCAACGTCGCCGACGCCCTCAATGACCTGCCGTCGGCGGGCGTGCCGGTCAGCCCCCTCGGCGACCAGGGCGGCTTCGGCACCGGGCGCAACTTCATCAACATCTTCAACCTTGGCTCACAGCGCACCCTGGTCCTTGTCAACGGCCGGCGCTTTGTCGGCGGCAACCCGGCCTCGGTCTTCACCGGCGCCAACGCCGGCGGCCAGGTGGACCTCAACTCCATCCCCACCGGCCTCGTCGACCGCATCGAGACCATCCAGGCGGGCGGTGGCGCGGTCTATGGTTCCGACGCCATCGCCGGCGTCATCAACATCATCACCAAGACCCAGTTCGAGGGCGTCGAACTCGACGGCCAGTACGGGATCTCCGACCGCGACGACGCGCGGAACTGGCGGGCGCGCATCATTGCCGGCCACAAGTACATGGACGACCGGCTGAGCCTTATGGGCAGCTACGAATACAACGAGACGGCCGCCCTGGCGTTCACCGACCGGCCGGTCACGGCCCGGCAGATCGCATTCGCCAACAACCCGCAGAACACCGGCCCCCACGACGGCATTGCGGGTCAGATCCTGATCACCAACAGGCGGATCTCCGAACTGACAACCGGGGGCCTGCCCTACCGCAACGGCGGCTCGACGCTTGCCAATAATCTGACGATCCCGGACCCGAACAATCCAGGCGCCCGCGTGTTCGCCCAATTCGCGCCGAACGGCTCTTTGGTGCCGTTCAACCAGGGGGTCTTCTTCCAGCCCACCATCGAGTCCGGGGGCGACGGCCTGAACCTGGCGCAGCTGACCTCCCTGCAATCGCCGGTGAAGCGCCACGTGGCCAATGGCTTCGCCAAGTACGACCTGACTCCCAACATCAAGCTTTCGGCGGAACTCCTCTACGCTCATGCCGAGTCGGTCGAGCCGTTCAACCAGCCGATCTTCAACTCCTCGCTGTTCGGCGGCACTTCCGCGGCGCTGAAGTTCTCGACCGCTAACCCGTTCCTGTCGGCGGCGACGCGCGCGCAGATTCTGAGCCAGCCCGTGCCCTTGCCCGCGGACCCCGCCTCGCCCGGAGACCAGTTCTTCTTTCTCGACCGCGCCTCGGTGGACGTCGGTAACAACGAGACCTTCTCCAAGGACGACACCTACCGCGGGGTGATCGCCATCGACGGCGATGGGCTCTTCAGCGGGCACAAGTACTTCTGGAATGCCTCGGCCAACTTCGGTGAGAACAAGGGCCACTTCCAATCACCCAACATCGACCAGTCGAAGTTCGCCTTCGCGGTCGACGCGATCAAGGACGCCAGCGGCAACGCCGTCTGCCGCGACCCCGTCGCGCGAGCCGCCGGCTGCCAGCCGCTCAACCTGTTCGGCCTGGGCGCGCCGAACGCCGCGGCTCTGAACTACGTCGGCGTGACCCTCGCTACGGATTTCTTCAACAAGCAGACCGACTTCCAGGCCAATCTGGGCGGCGATCTGTTCGCGCTGCCGGCCGGCCAGTGGAGCGTCGCGGCAGGCGTCGAATACCGCAAGGAAGAGGCCGCCTTCACCCCGAACGACGCCGAACGCCTCGGGGTCGGCCGCACGGCGCCGATCACGGCCATCACCGGCAGCTACCACACCAACGAGTGGTACGCGGAAACGACGGTCCCGGTGTTCGGGAAGGACTTCAACTTCCCGCTGATGCGCCGGCTGGAGTTCGATGGCGCCTACCGTTCGGTCGACAACTCCTCGGCCGGCCACGACACCGCCTGGCAGTACGGGGTGCAGTGGTACCCGATCAACGACCTGCTGTTCCGCGCGCAGAAGAGCCATTCGTTCCGCGCGCCTGCGATCACCGAGACGTCGCTGCCCACCGCGACCATCTTCACGACGGCGACCGATCCCTGCGACAAGAACAACATCGGCATCGGTCCGAACCCGGCGGCCCGCGCGGCCAATTGCGCCGCCGCCTTTACGGCCTTGGGCCTGCCGTCCAACTTCCAGCTGACCTCCCGGGTGCAGGCCGCCACGGTCCAGGGCACCACGGCGGGCAATCCGAATCTGGTCAACGAGGAAGGGGCGCAGTGGACGGTCGGCTTCGTCTATCAGCCGCATTGGGTTCCCAGCCTCGAGTTCCACGCCGATTGGATCCACATCGACCTGACCAGCGCGATCGCCAACTTCAACCTGAGTTCGATCCTGCAGGTGTGTTTCGACTCTCCCAGCCCGCAGCCCGACGCCTGCGGCCGATTCCAGCGTGGCCTTGCGGGGGGCGCGCTTCCCGGCCAGATCCTGGGTTCGGGCGACGTGGGGGCTGGCGGGGCTGTGTCAGCGGGTCCGAGGACCGGCTTCATCAACGCCGGCTTCATCCACTTCGAAGGTCTGACCGCCGGCGCCAGCTATCGCCTCGAACTGGCGGATTTTGGCGCCGCCTGGTTCAACAACGACCCGGGCGCGCTCAACTTCAAGTTCGATCTCTACCATGAGGCGCGCCGCAACTCCTCGGTCACCGGCCTCGGTTTCGATCTGGTCCGGTCCGCCGGAACGATCGGCGACGCGAAGTACGCCTACAACAGCCAGATCGAATACATGCGAGGGCCATTCACGGCGACCTGGACGGCCAACTTCATCTCCCAGTCGGCCTTCAACAACGATTTCACCCTCGAGACGCGCTTCCCGCTGACGGTCAAGCCGTACTACCTGCACGACCTGGCGTTCACCTACGACCTGACGTCCTGGGCGGAGAAGGCCCACATCGGCCTGACGGGCGCCAAGGCGCGCTTCGTCATCAAGAACGTGGGCAACGTCGAGCCGCCGTTCGGCACCACGGGGATCGGCGTCTACGACGTCATCGGCCGCTTCTATGAGTTCGGCCTGACGGGACGCTTCTAGACTGCGGCGGCCGCCGGCCTTCCAGCCGGCGCCGCTCAAGACGGGCCAGTCGAAGCCGCCGCCCGCAAGGACGGCGGCTTCTTCCTGCCCGGTGGGATCAGGCGTCCACCATCTGGCGCGCGCCGACCATGCCCATCAGGCGGCCCTGAATGATCTCCTCGGCCTCGCGGACGATCCGGTGGATCAGCTCGGCGCAGGTGGGGATGTCGTGGATCAGGCCCTGGATCTGACCCGCCGACCAGATGCCGGCGTCGTTGTCGCCGACCTCATAGACGCTGCGGCCGCGCGTCCCGGCCACCAGCTCGCGGACATCCTCGAACTTTGCACCCTCGCGCTCCAGCGCCACCACCTGCTGGCTGATGGCGTTCTTCGCCACGCGTGAGGTGTTGTGCATGGTGCGGAAGATCAGGTCCGTGGCGCGCTCGTCGTTGTCGACGATCTGCTGCTTGATGTTCGGGTGGATGGGCGATTCCACGGTCGCCATGAACCGCGTACCCATGTTGATGCCCTCGGCGCCGAGGGCCAGGGCCGCGACGAGACCCCGCGCGTCACCGAAGCCGCCCGAGGCGATCATCGGGATCTTGATCTTGTCGGCGGCCGCCGGGATCAGGATCAGGCCGGGAACGTCGTCCTCGCCCGGGTGACCGGCGCATTCGAAGCCGTCGATGGAGATGGCGTCGACGCCCATCCGCTCCGCCGAGAGGCCATGGCGGACCGAGGTGCACTTATGGATCACCTTGATCCCGTGCTTCTTGAATTCCTCGACGTGCTCGATGGGCTTGTTGCCCGCCGTCTCGACGATCTTGATCCCGGCCTCGATGATCGCCTGGCGGTATTCGGCGTAGGGCGGCGGCTTGATGGCCGGCAGGATGGTCAGGTTCACGCCGAACGGCTTGTCGGTGAGCGACCGGCAGCGGGCGATCTCTTCGGTGAGCTTCTCCGGCGTCGGCTGGGTGAGCGCCGTGATGAAGCCGAGGCCCCCGGCGTTGGCCACCGCGGCCACCAGCTCGGCGCGGCCGACCCACTGCATGCCGCCCTGCACGACGGGATGCTCGATGCCGAACATCTCGGTGAACCGGGTCCTGAGCGCCATGGTCGTCCCTCCAAACGTTTGTTTGGATGACACTGAACCCGCGGACGCCCCGTCAAGCAAGGGGGTTCAGGCAAGAGGAGCGGCTACTGCAGCCCCGCGCGGCCGATGGCGTAGAAGCGGTCGGCGCGCTGTTTGCGCAGCTCCTCCGGCGTCAGGCCCTCGAGCGCCTTCAGCTCCTCCTCGATCGCGTCGCCCACCGCCTTCAGGGTCGCCTCAGGATCGGAATGGGCTCCGCCAGGTGGCTCGGGGATGATGCGGTCGACGATCTTCATCGCCAGGAGGTCCTGGGCGGTGATCTTCATGGCCTTGGCCGCCTCGGCCGGGGTGCGCGCCCCACGCCATAGGATCGAGTTCGCGCCCTCCGGCGAGATCACCATGTAGATGGAGTGTTCCAGGATCAGGACGCGGTTGCCGCTGGCGATGGCGCTGGCGCCGCCGGACGCGCCTTCCCCGGTGATCACCGCGAGCATCGGCACGCCCAGCAGGAGGCTCTTCTCGGTGGAGCGCGCGATGGCCTCGGCGACGCCGCGTTCCTCGGACGCCATGCCGGGATAGGCGCCGCCCGTGTCCACGATGCTGATGATCGGCAGGTGAAAGCGCTCGGCCATATCCATGAGGCGGATCGCCTTGCGGTAGCCCTCCGGCCGCGCAGAGCCGAAGTTGTGTTTCACGCGGGTGATGGTCTCGCGGCCCTTTTCGTTGCCCATGACCACCACGGGCCGGCCGCGGAACCGGCCGAGCCCGCCCATGATCGCCTGGTCGTCGGCGAACTTGCGGTCGCCGCGCAGCTCCTGAAACTCATCGATCAGGCCTGCGGCGTAGTCGACGAAGTGCGGGCGGTCGGGGTGGCGCGCGACCAGGGTCTTCTGCCAGGCGTCGAGCTTTGCATAGGTCTCGCGGCGCATTTCCTGGGTGCGGGCCCGCAACGCCTCGATCTCGGCGTCGAAGGCGCCGGGGTTGGCGGTCTCCGACAGCTTGGACAGCTCCTCGATCTTGCTTTCAAGGTCGGCGATGGGCCGCTCGAATTCGAGGTAATGCACGGCCATCCGGGGTCTCGGTCCTCTATCGAAGCGGGGCGGAAATTAGGCGGGATGGGTCCGCCTCACAAGAGCGCGAGGCGTAGGCGCCCGGTTCCCGATGCAACCCCGGTCGCCGGTGGGGTGTTGAGGTAGCCGAGAATGCGCGGACCCAGACAGAGAACAACGCCTGCGCGTCGAGGAGAATTGGAGACTTCCATGAACGCCCCCCTGAAGATCGGTATGGCCTCGGCCCTGGCGCTGGTGACCGCGATGCCTGCCTTCGCGCAGCAGCCGCAGTACCAGCCCGACTACCAGCGCGAGACGCCCTACCAGCAGCCCGCGCCGCAATATCAGCAGACTCAGCCGTCGCAGGACGCCCAGGATCAGTACCGCCGCGACCGGCGCGACTATGAGAACCGCAAGGACGCCTATGACGCTCGTCGCGGCGACTATGAGGCCAACCGCGCCGGCTATCAGGCCGCCCGGGCCGACTACGACCGCCGCCACGCGCAGTGGGAACGCGCGCGCGCCGACTACGACGCCCGCTACGGCCGCGACGCCTACCTGCGCACCTACGGCCCCGCCCCCGTCTGGGACGACGCCCGCTGGGGCCCCTACGGAGCGACGGCTGCGCCCTACTACGGCCGCCCGACCACCTATAACGCCCCGGTGACCTGCCGGAACGACCACAGCGCGGCTACGGCCGGCGCCGTCATCGGCGCGCTCGCCGGCGCGGCTCTAGGGTCCAACATCGCCGCCAGCGGCCACCGCACCGGCGGCTCGATCCTGGGCGCCGTGGTGGGTGGCGGCGTTGGCGCGTCGGTGGGCGCCGCCCATGACCGCTATCGCTGCGACACCCGCGGGCCGTACTACAGCTACAGCGACACCATCGCCTATCGCGAGGACCGCCGCGACCGCAGCGGCCGCTACGACTACGCCTACTACAGCCGCATGCGCTGCCGGCTGGCCCCCGCGGCGGTCGACCCCTACGGCGAGGACGTCCGCTACGTCCGCGTCTGCCCCGACGCCGACGGTCGCTACCGGATCACCGGCTAGACGCTCTCCCCTCCCCTGATGGGGAGGGACAGGCCGCGTGAGCGGCCAGGCCGGGGAAGTGTGGGCTAGAATTGTGAGTCAGCACTCCGGCCCACACTTCCCCACCCGTCTCGCTACGCTCGCCACCCTCCCCTGAGGAGAGGGATAGTCAGCGCTTGCGCGCCAGGGGATGCTTGGACGCCACCACCTCGGCCAGGCGGTCGCCGGCCACGTGGGTGTAGATCTGGGTGGTGCCGATGTCGGCGTGGCCCAGCAGGGTCTGGACCACGCGCAGGTCCGCGCCGCCCTCCAGGAGGTGGGTGGCGAAGGCGTGGCGCAGGACGTGGGGACTGACGCGCGCCGGATCGATCCCGGCGCCGACGGCGGCCTCGTCGAGCAGCTGGGCGAAGCGCCGCGGCGTCAGCCGGCCCTCCTTGCCGCGGGAGGCGAAGAGCCAGGGATTGGCCTTGTCCCCCTTGGGCAGGAAGCCGGGGCGAACCTCCAGATAGGCCTTGATGGCCGTCCGCGCGGCGCCGTTGAGCGGCGCGAGCCGTTCCTTGCCGCCCTTGCCGCGCACGATCAGATATGCCGGATCGCGGGCGAGCGCGGCCAGGGTCAGGCTGGTCAGTTCGGAGATTCGAAGGCCCGAGGCGTAGGCCAGCTCGACCATGCAGGCCAGCCGCAGGCCGCCTGCGCCATTGGGGACGCCGTCCTTCGCCCCGGCCGCTGCGATCAGCCGGTCGATCTCGGCGCGGCTCAGCACCTTGGGCAAAGAGCGGCCCTTGCGCGGCGCCTCGACCCGGCGCGAGGGGTCGTCGGCCCGCCAGGTTTCGCCCAGCACGAAGCGGTAGAATTGCCGGACCGCGGCTCGCCGGCGCGACGCCGTGGCAGGCGACAGGCCGCGCGCGCCCAGCGCCGTGAAATAGGCCTCAACGTCCTCGGCCGAGGCGTCGGAGAGGTCGCGGCCCCGCGCCGCCAGGAAGTCCGCGGCGTCGGTGAGGTCGCGGGTGTAGGCGATCAGCGTGTTCTTCGCCGCGGCGCGCTCGACCGACATCATCTCCAGGAAGGCCTCGGCCCAGGCGGAGCCCATTCCACTGGCTTGGGGGCCGCTCATTTCAGGGCCAGAAGCCCTTCGAGCGCGAAGGCGCGGGCGTCGGCGTCGAGACCCGTGGCGTGAAGGGCGCGCACGATCCGCACCCGGTCGGCGATGGCGGGGCCCGCGGGGCCGGCCTCGGCGCAGGTCCAGAGCGCCAGCAGCGCCGCCTCGCCCATCAACTTCTGATCCGCTGCCTGATCGAGCGCCACGTTGCGGCCGACGGGCGCCTTGCCCTCGGGCACGGTCAGGGCGGCGAGCTGGCCGCGGGTCTCCGCGGCCAGCGGGTCGGACATGGCGAGCGCCAGGGCGGCGCCGGCCTGGCCGCGGGCGCGCGCCCTTGGCTCGGCGGCGGCGGCGGCCTCGATCATGGCCTGGACCACGGCCTCGCGGATGGGGTCCCGCTTCGAAAGCGCGTCGGCCAGCAGGGCGACGTCGGGCGCGGCGCCAGCCGGGTCGAACACCGGCGCCGCCGGGCTCGCGCCAGCCATCGCCGCGGCGACCGCCGGCGAGGGCTTGGCCGCCGTCAGATCGAGGCCGAGGCTCCTGGAGAGCGCGTAGTCGAGGCCATTGCGCAGGGCGGCCGGCCCCGGGTTCCCCGCGCCCGCGAGCTTGGCGCTCATCAGGCGGCCAAACACCGCATCCTTGGCCTGGGACTGGGCGAGGTCGAAGGTCAGCTGCGCCTGGTCCGGATGGCCGGCGATGGCCTGGCAATAGGTCCGCAGCCGTAGCCAGTAGGTTTCATCGCGGCCGGAGCTGAGGGCGTCAGCCACGGCGCAGGCCCGGGCGTCGTCGCCGGTGAGCAGTGCGCTCTCCGCCGCCGCATGGGCCAGTTCCGGCGAGCGGTCCATGCCCGGCGCCCGAAGCAGGATCGCCGCGGCGGCCTTGGCGTCGCCCTGGGCCAGCAGCGCATTGGCCCGGGCGCCGGTCAGGACCGGATCGGAGCCCGACCCTTGAGGCCCGGTCGCCCCGGTGGCGAGCACCCGCCGGGCAAGCGCCGCGGCGGCCGGCGACAGGGTCCTGGCGGCCAGCAACGGCAGGACGGTCCGCGCCGTCTGCACCGAGGCGCCGCGCCACAGGTTCGCCGGCAAGCCGGTGTCGCGGCCAGGGGTGGAGAAGGCGTCCGGCGCGGCGAGGCTGGAGACCTCGACCCCTTGCGCAGCGGCCCCCCCGGCAACCAGCCCCACCGATCCGGCGAAGATCAGGACAGCGAGCATTTCGGCGAGACGCGACATGGCCCGATCATAGCGGGCGCGCGATGTTGGCGCGAGGGCGCTGGCTCGTGTAGACCTTGGACGTTCATGGACCGCTATGCACCGTTGCGCCACCGCACCATCGCCCTCGTGGGCCTGATGGGCGTCGGCAAGTCGAGCGTGGGCCGCAGGCTGGCCAACGCGCTGGGGCTGCCGTTCCGTGACGCCGACGCCGAGGTCGAGGCCGCGGCCGGCCGCTCAATCTCCGACATCTTCACCGACCTGGGCGAGGCCGCCTTCCGCGAGGGCGAGCGCCGCGTGATCGCGCGCCTGCTGGATCTGCCGCCGCACGTCCTGGCCACCGGCGGTGGGGCCTTCATGACGCCGGACACCCGGGCCCTGATCAAGTCCAAGGCCATCTCGGTCTGGCTGAAGGCCGACCTGGATGTGCTGGCCCGCCGGGTCTCGCGCAAGGACAACCGCCCGCTGCTGGCGGGCAAGGATCCATTGGACGTTCTGCAGGCCCAGGCCGACACCCGCTATCCCGCCTATGGCGAGGCCGACATCATCGTCGAGACCGGCGACGCCGCCCACCACGTCACCGTCGAACAGGTGATCGCCGCGCTCACCGAACACCTGGCGGCGCGTGAGCCTGGATTAACTGAGCCCGGGGCGCCCGCGCCATGATCCGCACGATCCACGTGGGCCTGGGGGCGCGGTCCTATGAGGTCAGGGTGGGTCCCGGCCTGATCGACCAGGCCGGCGAGGCGATCGCGCCGCTCCTGACGCGGCGGCGCACGGCGATCGTCACCGACGAGACGGTCTGGGGACTGCACGGCGCGCGGCTGACCGCGGCCCTGGCGCATTCCGGAATCACCGCCCAGCCGGTCATCGTGGCGCCGGGAGAGCAGACCAAGAGCTTCGCGGGCCTGGCCGACGTCACCGACCGGCTGCTGGCGCTCGAACTCGACCGGGGCGACGTGATCACAGCCTTCGGCGGCGGCGTGGTGGGCGACCTCGCGGGCTTCGCCGCGGCGATCTACAAGCGCGGCATAGACTTCGTGCAGATCCCCACGACGCTCCTGGCTCAGGTGGACTCCTCGGTGGGCGGCAAGACCGCCATCGACACCGCCC
>PLEH01000005.1 GCA_003136395.1 Phenylobacterium sp. | reverse complement strand
TCCATATCGATCATTGGGGCGTTTGAAGGGGTTCATCTACGCTCTTCTCACTGGGGTTAAGCCTCCGGCTCGGGATCGCGGCGGGTCGCCGTGGCGGACATTCCGGGGGCCTGGCTGTCACCGCCCGCCGTGGCGGCCGCGGTGGCGCCGCGCGCCATGCCGGTCAGGCCATCGCCGCGACGGGCCTCGGCGCGGGCCACGAGGGAAGCGCCACCAGGCGAAGGCGTAGGGGAGGGCTGGCTCGGCGGCGGCTCCGGAGGCGGAACGGTCTCGGGCGAGACACCGCCACCGGCGGCACGGTCGGCCGAGCCGTCCGGGGACGAAGGCGATTTGGGGCCGCTGGGCCCGGGGCCGGATCCTGACGGAGAACCGCCGCCGCCCGATGGCCCACCACCACTCGGGCCACCGGAATTGATGGCGCCGGACGCGGCGCGGGCCGCGGCGACTTACCCGCCGCCGCCCACCAGGCTGCCCACGGCGCCAGCGACCGCGCGACCGGCCAGGGCGACGCCGGCGGCGCCGGCCGCCACACCGGCCGCGCCCATCAGCGCGCTGCCCGAGTTGAGCTGCGGGCCACCTGAGATCAGCGCGCCGGCGATGGCCGGGATCTTCAGCGCCAGCATCATCAGGAAGATCGCGGCCAGCAGCAGGCCGCATTCCTCCGGGACCGTGGGCTCGGGAGACAGGGTGTAGGTGTTGAAGATGTTCAGGCCGACGCCGAGAATGACGCCGAGCGCCATGAATTTCAGACCGACCGAAACGACGTAGCCGATCGACCGCTCGGCCAGAAACGAGGTTTGCGTCAGAACCCCGAAGGGGATCGTCACGAACGCGATCAGGGTCACGAGGTGGAACTCGATGATCGTGATCGCGACCTCGATCGCCAGGATGATGAAGGCGAGCAGGATCCCGATCGCCGCCACCGCGGCGACGATGATCATGTCGATGTGCTGCAGCGCGCCGAAGCCGCCGTTCTGGGAGGCGAGCTCGCCGATGTACTGGATGATCTGCAGGAAGATTTTGAAGCCGGCTTCCACGGCGCGGGTCGGCGCGCTCATGAAGTCGCCGATGCTGGCGCCGCCGCCGGCTTTGAGGCCGAGCTGACCAAAGCCGGTGACGACGGTCACCGTCAGTGAGTGCCAGTTCCCGACCAGCCAGGCGAAGAACCCCACCACCAGGATTTTTCGGACCAGCGGGGCGATGACGTTCTGGGTTTCATCGACCGCCCACATGATGGCGGTGAGCACGATGCTGATGACGACGAGCGTGCCGAGAACAACCTGAACATCGCCCGAAATGACGCCGAAGCCGCTGTCGATCTGGGTCGTGAACCGAGTGATGAACTCGTCGAGCGCTGATGTGCCGGCTGTCGCCATTGCGAAAATGTCCTTGGATATTTCCCCTCGTTCAGAAGGTCTTGGCGTCCTTCAGGGCGCTGTCTTTTGGCTTCCAGTAGTAGGGAGAGCAGGGGTCGTTTCGGTCGCGGATGTTGGGGTCCGGACACTTGCGGCCGGCGGCCGGGACCGGCTCGGCCTTCTGACCGGCCGATGGCTGCGCGGCCTCTCGGCTGCAGCCAGCAAGCCCGAGGCAAAGGAGGGCGGCGAGCGAGGCCGCGGGTCTCAGGGACATGACCATCAGAAACTCGTTGCCTTGGAGAGGCTGCTGCCTTGCGGCGTCCACTGGGTGGCCCGTTGGGTCTCGGCGCGAGCGGCGATGGCGCCGGCCTGCTGTTGGGCCAGGATGGTGTCCTGGGTGCGCGCCTGAGCGATGAGGATGGTCTGCAGGCCCTGCAGCTGGGTGCTCAAGGCCGCCAGAAGCTGGTTGGTGGCCTGAACGGCCGCCGTCTGGCCAGCGGCGCCCTGCGACGCGGCGACCGCACTGTTCACGGCGCCGGCGGTCGTCGCCTGCGACCGGACCAGCTGGTTCTGGGCCGCCATCGAATCCTGCATGGTCAGCCGGCTGTTGCTCTCCCAGCTGGCGAGCCTCTGACGGATTTGAGCGAAGCTCTGACCGGTCATGTCCGACGGGTAGGTCTGCTGGAACTGCTGGGCGATGTTCTGGCTGTTGTAGCCGATGGCCTGGGCCTGCTGGAGCAGCTGGGTGGCCTGCTGATTGATCTGTGTCAGCGGCTGGGTGACGTCGGTCCCCAGCTTCTGCAGCATCGCCACCTGGTTGGTGATCTGAGACTGGAGCTGCTCGATCTGGCGCAGGCTGTTGGCGACCTGGGAGGTCATCTGGGCGATGGCGGCCGGATCGATGACCGTCATCTGCGCGCGCGCCGGCGGGGGCGTCGCGGCGGACATCCCCATCGCCAAGGCCGCGATCGCGGCCGTCGTCGACAACAACTTACGCATGGTGAGTGTCCTTCACTGGGGGGATCGCAGAGTGGGGGAGGGGCCAGAGGCCCGCCGCGGCCGCCCGCTCAAACAGGGGTTCGGTCCGCTGCCGGAAGATCACCGCGGCGGCAAAGAGAACGAAGCCGGCCAGCATCAGGAAGAAGTTGTGGTGGAGGATCGTGCCAAAGACGGCGAAGAACCCCGGAGCGGTGAGCCCCAGAAAGAGCAGGCGCCGCCGGCGACGGTTGGCGATCCACGCCAAGGGAAGACGCCGGGCAAGCCAGGCGAGCCGCGCAAGATCACGCGCGCTAAGCGGCGAGGGCTCCGGCCCAAGGTCGCGGCCGCCGCCAGCATCCGAGACGATCGAACCATCCATCACGCCACCTTCGGATGGGCGGCGTCACGCTGGGCGGCAAGGTAGCTGGCCACGGCCGCGTGGCCCTTGGCGGCGAAGAACCGTTCGCAGAATTGCGCGGCGCCATGCTCGGCCAGCAGCCGGGTCATAAGCTGCTGATCCCCCGGCGACGAGGATCCCACGACCGCGAGGGAGAAGGGACCGAGGCCCAGCTCGAACAGTCGGTTACCCGACATCGACTGGTAGTAATATTCGCGCTTGGGCGTGGCGTTGGCGATGATCCGGATCTGCTGGGGATTGAGCCCGAAGCCCTGGTAAAGCTCGGCGATCTGCGGCGTCTGGGCGTCCGGATTAGGCAGGAAGACCCGGGTTGGGCAGCTCTCGATCAGCGCCGGAGCGATCGAGGACCGGGCGATGTCGGCCAGGCTCTGCGTGGCGAACACGACCGCGACATTGAACTTCCGAAGGGTCTTCAGCCACTCGCGGATCTTCGCCGCGAACGAGCCCTGGTCGAGGAACAGCCAGGCCTCGTCGAGAATGAGCAGGGTCGGCCGACCGTCGAACCGCTTCTCCAGGGTGCGGAAGATGTAGGTCAGGACGGGGGCCAGGGCGGACTTGTTGCCCATCAGCTCGGCCATCTCGAAGGTCTGCCAGGAGCCCGCCTTGAGCGTGTTCTGGCTGGCGTCGAGGAGATGTCCGTGGGGTCCGCTCAGGGTGAAGGGCTTGAGCGCCGCCTTGACGCTGTGGTCCTGGATGGTTGCCGCCAGCAAGGTCAGGGTCCGCTGTTCGCGGGGCCCGGCGGCGAGATTACGCAGACCGCTCCAGATCTCTTCCTTGACCTGGGGGGTGATCTCCACGCCCTCGGCCGCCACGAGGTCCTGCACCCACTCCTGGGTCCACGACCGATCATCGGCGGTGTCAATGTCGGCCAACGGCTGGAAGGCGAGTTCACTTTCCTCGTTGCCCAGGGCGTAGAACTGGCCGCCGGTCAGCAAGGTCGCGGCCCGTGAGCTGGCGCCCTTGTCGAAGAAGAAGACCTGGGCTTCGGGATAGCGGAGCCACTGCACCGCGATGGCGTTGAGCAGCACCGATTTGCCGGCGCCCGTGGGGCCAACGATCATCGTGTGGCCGACGTCGCCCTGATGCAGATCGAAGCGGAACGGCGTTGTCCCAGCCGTGCGGGTAAACATCAACGGCGGCTGGGCGCCGGCATGGCCGCGCTTGGCGCACTCGGACCCGAGGTGTTCATTGCGCGTCGGGCCAGGCCAGATGGCCGACATCGGCATCATGTCGCAAAGGTTCAGCGACGAGACGAGCGGCCGGCGCAGATCGGCATAGGCTTGGCCAGGCAGGCTGCCGATCCAGGCCTCGACGGCGTTGACGTCCTCGACCTTGCAGACGAAGCCGACCCGGTTGATGGCGCTTTCGACCTCGCGGACCCGGTCGGCCAGCCGGTCGGGATCGGTGTCCATCAAGGTCACCGTCGGCGTGAAATAGCCGATCGAGGCGTAGTCGCCGCCGAGGATGGCCAGCGCCGCATCGGCGTCCATCGACTTGGCCGCGGCGTCGGGATCCTCCAGGACCGAGGGCTCCCGGGTGATGGCCTCCTTCAGCAACGCCATGACGCCCTTGCGCTTGGCGAACCAGCGCTTGCGAACCGTGGTCACCGCCTTGCGGGCGTCCTCCTTGTCGAGCGGCAGGAAGCGGCACACCCAGCGGTAGCTGATGCCCAGTTCGTTCAGGCGGTCCAGCAGACCCGGCGAAGAGGTCGCCGGGTAGGCGCGCACCGAGATGGTCCGCACATAGCTGCCGCCAAGGCGCGGCAGGAGACCGCCCTGGAAATCGTCGTCTGTCAGGAAAGCATCGAGATAGGCCGGGGTCTCCGGCGCCTTGACGTAGTGGCGCTTGGTGGAGATGCAGCCATGCAGATAGGTGAGCGTCTCGTCGTCGGAGAGTTCGTGAACCTCCGGCATGATCGCGGTCAGGATGTCGGCGATCTGGCGCACCGTGCTGAGGAAATCGCTCAGGGCCGCGCGGTACATGCCGGCCGCGCCGCGCCCTGAAGGCGCGTTCTCCAGCAAGAGGCTCTCGGCCGTGCTTACCGCCTCCTCGGGCGGAAGGTAGGTGAAGGTGAGGAAGTAGCGGCTCTCGAAGTGCCGCTCGTGACCCTCGAACGCCTCGCGGCGCTCCTCGTCGACCAGGTCGGAGACGAGATCGGGAAACTGGCTGGCCGGATAATCCTGCGAGGCCGCCCGCAGCGCTTCGATGTGCAGGCACCAGCGCGATCCCAGGCGGCGAAGGGCGTTGTTCAGCTGGGCGCGGGTGGCGACCAGGCCGGCATCCGTCGAACTGGCCAGATCGGGACCCCGAAAGGCCAGGGTCTTCTGAAAGCTGCCATCCTTGTTGAGGATCAGGCCCGGACCGATCAGCGCCACCCAAGGCAAATGATCGAACAGGCGATCAGCCTTGGGACGGTATTCGCGCAGGTAGAGCATAGGCTGTCCTCTGCGGTTGGGGGCGGATCGGGCGTTGAAGTCGCCCAGATGGGCGCAGGCGTAGGATTCAGTCGCGCGCCGGCGACGGGCGCGCCCGTGGTCAAGCGTCCAGGTAAGGCCGTTGGCGGATGTGCCGCCCGAGGGCGTCGAAGAAGTAGGGGTCGCGCTTGTTGAGCCAGTAGCAAGCGACGTGAATGGCCAGGCCGACGGGCAAGCCGATCAGGGGAACCTGGAGACCCAGCGCCAGGACCGCCGTCAGAGTGCCGTTCAGTATGGCGATCATTCTCGGCACGCCTGCGATCGTCACCGGCTCCGAAAGTGAGCTGTGGAAGGCGATCTCGAAGCCCTCGACTTCGGACTGTGCCACCTCAGAACGCCGCTCCGGCGGTGAGGTTGAAGAAGGTGCTGACGAAGGTCGTGGCGGTGAAGGCGATGGCCAGCCCGAAGACGATGCCAATGCCCTTGCGCATGGCCGAGCCGCCTTCGGCGAAGGCGAAGCCGAGCCCGGTCAGGACGATGGCGATGATGCCGACCGCCTTGGCGACGGGACNNGTGGTGAGCGGGCCCTCCCAGGGCATTGCGGTGCCGCCGCCAGCCGCCCAAGCGGGCGTGGCCAGAAGCAAGCCGACGCCGGCGGCGAGCATCGCGGATTGGGCGGCTCGCCCGAAGCGAAGCGGCGCGGACGAGACATTTCGGATCAGATTCATCGTGGGGGGCTTCCTGATGCCGAACGCCCGCGAATGCCGGGCTACCCTACGATTGAGACCCTCATGCGCTAGGGTCAAGTGCTTTATTTATATAAAAAGTGCGTGATGTGCGATTTATAAACTTTCACGCCCACGCTTAATCGGCGGCCGGCGCTCGGTCCCAAGCGCCCGGTCTGCAAGCCGACAGAATGCTAGATTTAGAAAACGAGATGGCCGAACGAGGGCGAATGTCCGGGTTTCGCGGGCATGGCGAAATGCTGCGGCGGGTTCCAGTCACCCACAGCCACACCCAAGAACACCCGGAAGCGAAAGACCGTGGCTCACACTGTCGGCGACTGCCGTTGGCCTGCTCAAATCCACAAGGGGAATTACTCAGAGCTTCAGGGTGCGCAGGCGCAACGCGTTGACGATCACCGATACTGAACTCAGCGACATCGCGAGCGCCGCGATGATCGGGCTGAGCAGCAGGCCAAAGGTCGGGTAGAGGACGCCCGCCGCGATGGGGATGCCGATCCCGTTATAGGCGAAGGCGAAGATGAGGTTCTGGCGGATGTTGCGCATCGTCGCCCGGCTCAAGACCATGGCGCGCGAAATGCCGGCGAGGTCGCCTTTGACCAACGTGATCCCGGCGCTCTGGATCGCAACCTCGGTCCCGGTCCCCATGGCGATGCCGACCGAGGCTTCGGCCAGGGCCGGCGCGTCGTTCACGCCGTCGCCGGCCATCGCGACGATGCGGCCTTCGGCGGTGAGTTTTTTGACGATACGGTGCTTGTCCTGGGGAAGGACGTCCGCTTCGACCTCCGTGATGCCGAGCTTCTTGGCGACCGCTTCGGCGGTCGTCTTGTTGTCGCCGGTCAACATCACAATGCGGATGCCGTCGCCCCGCAGCTGATCCAGCGCGGCCTGGGTGGTCGCCTTGATGGGATCGGCGATTGCGATAACGCCGCCGGGTTTGCCATCGACCGCGAGAAGCAGGGCTGTCGCCCCGTCGCCGCGAAGTGCATCGGCCTTCTGTTCGAGATCGCCGAACGCGATGCCGAGGCCCGACATCAGCTTGGCGTTACCGAGCGCCACCGACCGGCCGCCGATCTTGCCGGTGACGCCCTGGCCGGTCACGGATGCAAAGTCGGTCGGCTCCTGGGTCGAGAGCTTGCGCTCCGTCGCGGCGCTGGCGATGGCCGCCGCGAGCGGGTGTTCGCTGGACCGTTCAAGACTGGCCGCGAGGGGCAGAAGGTCAGCCTCCGTCAGGCCTGGCGCGGGAACGATGGCGGTGACCCGCGGCTTGCCTTCTGTCAGCGTGCCGGTCTTATCCACGACCAGGGTGTTGACCTTTTCCATGCGCTCAAGCGCCTCGGCCGACTTGATCAACACACCGGCGCCCGCGCCCTTGCCGACGCCGACGCCGATGGACATCGGCGTGGCCAGGCCCAACGCGCAGGGACAGGCGATGATGAGCACCGAGACCGCCGCGATCATCGCGTAGGCGAACGCCGGCGGCGGTCCCCAGACAGCCCAAACGACGAACGCGACAACGGCGACACCAAGCACCGCCGGCACAAAGTAGCCCGAGACCGTATCGGCGAGGCGCTGGATCGGGGCCCGGCTGCGCTGCGCCTCCGAAACCATCGTCACGATGTGCGCCAGCATGGTGTCCGCGCCGATCTTGTCAGCCCGCATGATCAGCGAACCCGTCCCGTTCACGGTCCCGCCGATCAGCTTGTCGCCTGTCTGTTTGGCGGCCGACATCGACTCGCCCGTGACCATGGACTCATCCACCGCACTCTTGCCCTCGAGCACTTCGCCATCGACCGGTACACCATCGCCGGGCCGCACACGCAGGCGGTCGCCGACCTGGATCAGCTCCAGCGCAACGTCCTCGTCCTCGCCGGAGGCCTTCAGCCGATGCGCTGTCTTGGGGGCCAGCTTTAAGAGCGCGCGGATGGCGCCGCCGGTCTGCTCGCGGGCGCGCAACTCCAGCACCTGGCCCAGCAAGACCAGGACTGTGATCACCGCGGCGGCTTCGTAGTAGATGGCGACCGTGCCGCCCATGCCGCGGAATCCGGCGGGGAACAGTCCCGGCGCGAAGGTCGCAAACAGGCTGTAGAGGTAGGCGGCGCCCGTCCCCAGGGCGATCAGGCTGAACATATTCAGGCTGCGGTGAACGATGGAGGCCCAGGCGCGCTGGAAGAACGGCCAGCCCGCCCACAAGACGACCGGCGTGGACAAGGCAAATTGAACCCACATGGAGACTTGCGGGGAAATCACTTTGTCGAGCCCGAGGGCTGGAATGTGACCGCCCATTTCGAGGACGAACACCGGCACGGTGAGGACCAGCCCGACCCAGAACCGCCGATTCAAGTCCTTAAGTTCGTGGTTCTCGCCCACGTCCGCTGTCACCGTGACCGGCTCCAGCGCCATGCCGCAGATCGGGCAGGCGCCCGGGCCGACCTGACGAATCTGCGGATGCATGGGACAGGTATAGATGACGCCCTCGGCCGCCGGGGCGCCGGCCCGCGCCGGGGTGGCGAGGCTCTTGTTCAGGTATCGCGCTGGATCCGCCTCGAACTTGGTGCGGCAGCCGGTGGAACAGAAATAGTAGGTCTCCCCGCCGCGCTCGACCGTTCCGGCGGCCTTCGCCTGGTCAACGTGCATGCCACAGACCGGATCGGTCTTGGCGTCATCGCCACCGGCGCGGGGCGAATGATCGTGACCAGCGTGGCCAGCGGGTTGTGACATGGAATTCCTCGGGAGGTCTGAGCCGCTGCCGGGACGGCGCAGCGGCTCTCTAAAGGTCTACGCGTCCCAGGGGCTGTAGCCCGCAGCGACGCAACACAGCGGCGCGCCCGTCAGAGTAGGGTCGCGGAAAAGCCGGCGTCCTTGATCGCGGTCATGATCAGCCCCGCCTCGACCTCTGTGTCGGCTTCAACCGTCCGGGCCGCGCGGTCTATGCGGATCCCGGCTCGGGGGTCTTGGGACTGGATGGCCCTGGTCACGGACGCCGCGCAGCCGCCGCAGTGCATGCCTTCAATATTCAAGCGAACCATCGATTGTCTCCCTATCGGAATGGCTTCGCCTAGTCAGATAGGGCTTCCCATCATGGGAAGGTCAAGGGTTGGCCTGCAAAGAGAACGCGCGAGACGTTCACAGGAAGCCCGCTCGTCTATCCGGACCCGTGGTCGCGCCGAGCCGCCTTGCCGCTGAGCGTGGTCATGATGCCGGAGGCTTCACCTGGCCGACGGTCGCATATCGTCGTCGAGACGTTGGGCCAGGAGCTTGCGGGCCCGATAGATCCGCGTTTCGATCGTCTTGGTCGACACCCCGAGCATCTGGCCGGCCTCGTCTTGGGAATAGCCCTCAAACGCGGTGAGCAGCAGGGCTTCCTTTAGAGCGGTAGGGAGTTGTCCGATGATCCTATCGAGGCGACGAGCCAGTTGGTTGTCGATCGCCGTCTGGTCGGCCGGCGCCCCCGGATCGACGACGGACATGGCTTCCTCGTCCAGGCCCGAGGCGCCAAGCAGCAGCCGCCGCACCACCAGGCGGCGGCCTCGGTCACGGGCCTTGTTGATGGCGATGGTCTGCAGCCAGGGCAGGAATGGGCGGCCTTGATCATATCGCCCCAGCGCCTTCCAGGCGGCGATGAAGGCCTCGTGCGCGGCCTCATAAGCCTCTTCCGGATCGGCGGTGTAGCGGCGCAGGAGG
>PLEH01000312.1 GCA_003136395.1 Phenylobacterium sp. | reverse complement strand
GCTTTGGGTCGAAAGCGGACATCGCTCGCCCACCTGCAAGCGGACGGTCAAATAAGGTGAGGATCAGTGGCCTCAGCCCTCGTCAGGCCGCCGCGGTCTCCCGCGCCTTCACCTTCGCCGGCTCCGGGTTGGAGAACTCCAGGCTCCCGTCCTCGAGCCGGGCGTACCTGAGGCTCATCAGGTCCAGGGCGTAGTTCTGGTGCAGTTTCCACGGCGCCTTGGACCCCTGTTTGGGGAACTTCTCCATGGCGCGGGTGACATAGCCCGAGGAGAAGTCGAGCCAGGGCAGGCGCTCGATGTCCGGGTCGTGGTTGCGCGGGGTCGCCTGGCGCAGGCCGGTCTTCTGCATATGGTTCAACAGGCGACAGACATATTCGCAGGTCAGGTCGCACTTCAGCGTCCAGGACGCATTGGTGTAGCCGAAGGCCGACGCCAGGTTGGGCGTGCCCTCGTACATCATGCCCTTGTAGGAGAGCGTCTGGCCCGGATCGACTGCGCGGCCGTCAACGGTGATCGAAAGCCCGTTCATCACCTGCAGGACCAGGCCCGTGGCGGTGACGATGATGTCGGCCCTGAGCGCCTGGCCGGACTTGAGCTGGATGCCGCTCGCCGTGAAGGTCTCGATCTGTTCGGTGACCACCTCGGCCTTGCCGGCCTTGATCGCCTCGAAGAGGTCGGCGTCGGGGACCAGGCAAAGCCGCTGGTCCCAGGGGTTGTAGGTCGGCGTGAAGTGCCGGCCCACGTCGTAGTCCGGGCCGAGCTGGGCGCGGACCATGTCGAGGATGGTCTGCTTCACCTGAGCTGGCTTCCTGCGCGTCAGGCGATAGAACCACATGCCCATCAGCACATTGCGCCAGCGGATCAGGTTGTAGGCCAGCATGGCCGGCAGCCACCTGCGCAGCTTGTTGGCCAGCGCGTCCTCCGCCGGCCGGGAGACGACGTAGGTCGGCGAGCGCTGCAGCATGGTGACCTTGGCCGCGGTCTTCGCCAACTCCGGGACCAGCGTCATGGCCGTGGCCCCGGAGCCGATCACCACGACGCGCTTGCCGGCGTAATCGAGGTCCTCCGGCCATTTCTGCGGATGGACGATCCGGCCCTTGAACCGCGCCGCGCCCGGGAAGTCGGGGGTGTAGCCGCCCTCGTAGCTGTAGTAGCCGCCGCAGAGGAAGACGAAGTTGGCGGTGATACGCACCTTGGCGCCGTCGGCCTTCACGGCCTCGACGGTCCAGCGGGCGTCCTCGCTGGACCAGGCGGCGGACTTGACCTGATGGCCGTAGCGGATGTGCTTGTCGATGCCGAAGTCGCGCGCCGTTTCGCGGACGTATTTCAGGATCGAGGGGCCGTCGGCGATGGCCTTGGCCTCGGTCCACGGCTTGAAGGCGTAGCCCAGGGTGTACATGTCGCTGTCGGACCGGATGCCCGGATAGCGGAACAGGTCCCAGGTGCCGCCGATCGCCTCGCGCCCCTCCAGGATCACGTAGGAGCGGCCCGGCGCGCCGTTCTGCAGGTGCCAGCCGGCGCCGATGCCCGACAGCCCCGCGCCCACGATCAGCACGTCGAAATGCTCGTCCGCCATCCGGCCAGTCCTCACGCACGCTAGCTGAACGTCGATCACATATTTCAGCCGGAGAGGCCAGCGCGGGCGAGAGGTGGCGCGGACATCCACGAATCCTGCGGCCGGCGCCCCATCGTCGCACAGCCGTTAATCCATTCGACTTGCTGGGATTCCCCGTCGGATACTCAGCGCAAGTGATTCGGATGGCGGGACCATGCGTCGGCTGACCCTCGGCCTACTCTGCGCGACCTACCTTTGCCTGTCGCTGATCGTCGCCCTGACGCTGTGGCGGAACGGCGGCGGCTGGGGCGCGGGCGTGGCGGCCCTGGTGGGCGGGCTTGGGCTCTGCTTCGCCTTCCACGGCCTGATCGAGCGCGCGCTGGAAACCGGCGCCATCAAAGGCGACGTCGAGGCGATCCGCGAGGCCCACAAGATCCTCCTGGCCCAGGTCGAGGCGCTGGACGCGCGGCTGGGCGAGGTGGTCGACGACATGGCCGAGGACCTGCATCGCTCCGAGGAGCTGATCGACGAGGTGCACATGCTCGAGACCTTAGTCGAACGGATGGGGCGCCGGCTGGACGAGCATGGCGAAGAGGCGGCTTTCCCGGCCCCGCTGGGCGGCGACGCCCGCCAGACCCCGGCCCTGCTGGAGGTCGTCCGCGAGGCGCTCACCGAAAACCGCGTCGACCTTTATCTGCAGCCGATCGTCAGCCTGCCGCAGCGGCGCACCCAGTATTACGAGAGCTTCTCGCGCCTGCGCGACGAGACCGGCCGGGTGATGATGCCTGCCGAGTACCTCTCCGTCGCCGAGCCCGGCGGCCTGGTCACCGCCATAGACAACCTGCTCCTCTTCCGCTGCGTGCAGATCGTGCGGCGCCTGGCCAAGCAGGACCGCAAGATCGGCATCTTCTGCAATGTCGCCATGGCGAGCCTGGCCGACGAGAGCTTCTTCCCGCAGTTCCTCGACCTGCTCACCGCCAACCGCGACCTGGCCGGCGCGCTGATCTTCGAGGTCGGCCAGGCGGCCTTCGACGCCCGCGGCTCGGTCGAGGCCCGCAATATGGCCAAGCTCGCCGACCTCGGCTTCCGCTTCAGCCTGGACAAGGTGACGACGCTCGATCTCGACCTGCAGGACCTGTCGCGCTCCGACGTGAAATTCCTGAAGGTCGGCGCGGAATATCTCCTGGAGGAGCTGACCGAGGTGGACGGACGGCCCGTCCTGCGCTCGCTCCCCGACCTCGCCGCCGAGGACTTCACCACGCTGGCCCGCCGCTACGGCGTCGAGGTGATCGCCGAGAAGGTCGAGGCCGAGCGGCAGGTGGTCGACATCCTGGAACTCAACATCCATTTCGGCCAGGGCCACCTGTTCGGCGAGCCCCGCGCCATCAAGGAAGCCGTCCTCACCGAAGCCGGCCCGCCCCCCAACCTCGTCCGCCCGCAGTTCGCGCGCCGGGCCGCGTACGGCTAGGGCCCTACCCCATCACCGCTCATCCCGGCGAAGGCCGGGACCCAGATCCGATAGCTGGGATGCGGATTGGACGGGCTCAGCACACAAGGCGCCCACATCTGAGCCATTCCAT
>PLEH01000330.1 GCA_003136395.1 Phenylobacterium sp. | reverse complement strand
GTGATGGAATCAATCCACTAGTGTGCTTCTTAGGATCTGAAGTTCGCTCGGCGCTTGGCCCTGAATGCCGCGAACTTCAGATCCAGCACACTAGGCGCCGTCCGGTCCGGCGAACATCAGCGCCACGTTCAGCCCGCCGAACGCAAAGGCGTTCTGCAGCAGGAGCTTCGAGGCGACGGGCCGCGCCTCACCCACGACGAGGTCGAGGTCGCAGGCCGGGTCGCGCTCGGTGAAATTCTGGATCGGCGGGGCGAGGCCCTCGGCCAGGGCGCGCAGACCCAGCGCGGCCTGCAGGGCCGCCGAACCGCCGATCAGGTGGCCGTGGGCGCTCTTGGTGGCGATCACCGGCAGCTTGCGGACCCGCTCGCCGAACACCTCCACCAGGGACAGGGTCTCGGCCGCGTCGTTGAGCGGCGTGCCCGTGCCGTGGGCGGAGATCAGGATGTCGTCGCGGTCGAGCGCGCCGGCGTGAAGGGCGGCCTGGCGCATGGCGCGCGCCTGACCTTGCGGCGAGGGCTGGGTGATGTGAAAGGCGTCCGACGTCATGCCCCAGCCCAGCAGTTCGCCCAGGATCGTAGCGCCGCGGGCATGGGCGTGATCCCAGGCCTCCAGCATCAGCACCGCCCCGCCCTCGCCCAGCACCATTCCGTCGCGGTCGGCTGAGAAGGGGCGGCAGGTGACCGGCGACATGGCACGGATGGCTTCCCAGGCGCGCACGCAGCCGGCGGTGGAGATCGCCTCGCTGCCGCCGACCATCGCGGCGTCCACCTGGCCCATGGCGATCATCGCCGCGCCTTGGGCGATGGCGTGGGCCGAGGAGGCGCAGGCGCTGGAGGTGGCGAACACCGGGCCGTGGATCTCGAAGGCCATGGCCGCGGCGCTGACGCCAGCGCTGACCATCACCCTGGGCACGGTCGAGGGGTGCATGCGCGCGGACTTCTGGCCGAAGAACCGCTCGTAACCGGCCTCCAGCGTCGCCAGCCCGCCCAGGCCATGGCCGAAAATGATCGCCGTCCGCTCGTCCAGAACCGCATGGCCCCGCAGACCGGACTGCTCCAGCGCTTCCAGGGCCGGCGCGAGTGCGAACCGCGCGAACGGATCGAGCCCGGCGGCGACCGGCCGGCCAAGCCCTGCATCGAGCGCGGCCTCATAGCCGTCGGCGACGCGGGCCATCGGCAGCTCCAGGCCGCCCGGGCCATAGGGCGAATCGCCCATGACACACCGCGCGATGCCGCCGCGGCCGGCCACGACCGACCGCCAGTTCTCCTCGATCGAGGTTCCGAGCGCTGAAATCGCGCCCAACCCCGTTACAGCTATGCGATTCACCGGCGGTCCTGCGTCAGGCTGAGGCCGTCGCTTCGGCGCGGGCCTTCAGCTTGTCCATCAACTGCCCCAGCGTCTTGCAGTCGCCCAGCTCGTCGGCCTCGACCACGATGCCGAACCGCTCCTCGACCTCGAAGAGCACGCTGATCACATCGAGCGAGGCGATGCCCAGGTCTTCCAGATTGGCGTCGCGCGTCAGGGTCGCCCGGTCGATCAGGGCTTCCTTGGAGATTACGTCGAAGAGCTCATCGTCACTGGGAGTCACTTGGGCCATGGCGATGCTTTAATCCGTAAAACCGACCGCCACAAACGCGGTCTCCATGCTGCGGACGCCGCCGTCGCGCCGCAACCTCAACCTGAGGGCCGCAAGCGTCAATACAAGGGCGACACGGTGTCGCTTCATTTGACAGGGTCCGCGGCGAAGAGCGGCGAAAAAAGCTGCATGACGCCGTTCACGACCGGGTTGCGGTGGCGGAAGTAGATCGATGTCCGGGTCAGTTCACAGCCCAGGCGCAATTTGTTCTCATAGGCGGCCTGACCGGGCTGGTAACGCTTCAGGCCCCGCTCCAGGCACAGCCGCACATTGGTGAACCAGCTGACGAAATAGAGGTTGAGCGCCCGGCCACGGATGGGATCGGTCAGGATATATTTGTCCACCAGGGTGGTCTCGTCCTGCAGCAAGAGGTTCGCCCCGACCAGCGCCTCGCCCTCGAAGTATAGGACCCAGAAGGCCCGCTCGGGCATGGCGCGCGGGACCCCGGTGAAGTAGGCCGCAGTCAACTCCTCGAAGGCCATGTCGGCCCGCGCGCGGGTGGCCTCGTAGAAGGCGAGCAGCCGGTCGGCCACGTCGTCCACCTCGCCACGGATCTCGATCCGCAGTCGCGGCATCACCCTGAGCTTGCGCCGCATGTCCTTGCGCGCGGTGTAGCTGAGCCTCGCGAGATAGGCGTCGAGGTCGGGGAAATCGATGGCCAGGGCCGCGATCGGCAGGCTGGCCATCGGCCGGTAGCCCAGCGGCCGGGCTGCGCTGTCCCATAGGGCCTGCTCCGGCGCCGGCACGTCCTTCAGGGCGAGGAGCCCACAGCGGGCCGCGCGCGCCTCGCGCTCGAAGGCCGCCAGCATGTCGGCCAGCCATCGCGGCCGCTCGGCCGGCGCGACGCTCGGCGAAAACCCCAGGCCGGGCGCGCCTGTGCAGGGCGAGCCGATACAGGCCAGGTGCAGCTTGAAAGCGCGCGGGAAGACCTTGCGGATAGCGTCCATCGCCGCCTTGCCGGCCCCCACCAGGGTCGTCTCCAGGGCGTAGTCGGTGAGGAAGGCCGGCGCGGCGGCCGCGAGGCGCCCGTCCTGGCTCGCCAGCACATAGCGCCAGGCGAACCCTGGCAGGCCGGCGTCCTCGACGGCGCGCAGATAGTCGTAACCCTCCAGCCCCTGCCCAGACAGCGCCTCCCACTGGGCCCGGTCGACCGCCCGAAGGCTGTCGACGATCGCGATGTCAGGCATCGACGGCCGCGCGCTGCGCCTCGACCACGGCGACCGCGCCGCCGAAGAAGTCCGCGGTCAGTTCGGCCACGCGGGCATGCTCGTTGTCCACGTGGACCATGTGGAAGCTGTCCTCGAGCACCACCAGCTCGCTGGGTCCGCCCAGGGCGGCGCGCAGGCGGTGGGCGTTGCGCAGATCGGCGAGGTCGTCCTCCCGCGCATGGACCACCAGGACCGGCGCCCGGACCTGCGGCGCCACCTTCTCCACGTGCCGCGCCAGGCGGTAGAGCTGGTACATGCACCCCAGCGGCATGCGATCCAGCGCGCCGGGGATCAGCGACTCCAGGGCGTTCTCCGCCAGGCTCCGCAGGCGCTCGTCCTTGAATCCATAGGGGGCCGGCTGGACGAAGCTCAGGGACCTGAGCAGCGGCAGATTGGCCACCGCCTGGATGACGGGGGCGCCGAGCGTGATCTTCGGCATGTTCCAGCCGTCGTATTCGAACAGCATGGAATAGACCGCCGCGCCCTTGATCTCCGGATACTCGGCGCAGAGCTCAAGGCCGATGGCGCCGCCGGCGCAGATGCCGGCCACATAGACCTCGTCGACCTCGCGGGCGAAGGCCTCGTAGGCGATGGCGGCGGAGTCCACCCAATTGCGCCAGTCGGTCTTCAGCACATCGGCCTCGGTCCCGCCGTGGCCGGCCAGCATGGGGCCGCAGAGGCTGAATCCGCGCTTGTGCAGGACCCGGCCCACCGACTTCATCTCCTGCGGCGCGCCGGTCAGGCCGTGGATCAGCATCACGCCCTTGCCGCTGTCGCCGTGGATGCGGAAGCTGCGGTCCCGGATGGCGGCCGTCATCGCCCCTCCCCGCCGATCAGGGCCAAGAGGTCGAGGTTGACGGGCTCGTTCGCCGCGCAGGCCTGCGGATCCGGCCGTCGGCGCGGCTGGTCCAGCATGGCCTCGCCACGCTTCAGCAACGCCGCCAGCGGACCGCCGCCATAGACCGCCTGAGACCAGTCGCCGACCACGTCGGCCCCGATGACGCGGTGGGCCTCAATGAGGGGGGTCAGCAGCGCCTTGAGGAAGTCCAGGCTTGTGCGGCCCTGGTCCCAGTTGGTGGCGGCGTCGGCGGCGCGCAGCACGTCCTTGTCGATGGTGATGTAGATCGCCTCGGTCTCCACCCGGCTGGGCAGGAAGGCCGCGAAAGCCGCCTCGCCCATCGTCTCGATCGTCGGCCAGGTTCGGCCGCACAGCTCGACCGAAGCGGCCCCGCCCGTGGCCTGGTAGGCGTAGAGTTCAAGCCGCCCCTCGGCCAACAGGTCGAGGTCGGCCCGGCGCGGGCTGGGCCGGTGGATGTCCGAGCTGCAGACGCCCACGGTGATCACCCGCGCCACCCCGGGCATCCGGGCCGCGGAGCCCACCCATGACCCGCAGTGGGCGCCGTTGCTGAAGCGCACCCAATCGGGGTGGTTGTCGAAGTGCAGCACGGTCACCGCCGATGCGCCGGACGCCTCGATGGCGCGGGCCAGCAGGATCGGCGTGACGTGGTGAAAGTCGCCGGACCCCAGGAACACCAGGGCGGGGCCCGCGCTCGCCGGCAGGTCGCGGCGCAGGCGCGCGCCCAGATGATCGAGCGCCCTCGGCCGGCTCCAGAGCCTGAGCGCCGGACCGAGGTCGCGGAAGTCCAGGTCCCGTCCGCCGCCGACCGCCACCTGGCCGACCAGGGCGCCCTGCTGCATCAGCGCGTCGTCGAGATGGAGCAGCGCCGCGCGCATCGGCCGCCGATCAGGCCTCCACGCAGCGGCGCAGCAGGGCGTCGAGCAGCTTCAGCGCCAGGTCGATCTCCTGCGTGGTGATGTCCAGCGATGGGGCGAAGGTGATGACGTTCTTGTGGTAGCCGCCCTGGTTGAGGATCAGGCCCATCCGCTTGCCGTCGACCTCCAGCTCACCGGCGAGACCTTCGGCGATCATCCGGTCGAGCAGCGGCTTGTCCGGCGTGTAGCTGTCGAGCTGGCAAATCTCGGCGCGGAGCGCCAGGCCCAGGCCATCCACTTCGCCGATCTGCGGCCAGCGGCTCTGCAGGTCCCGCAGGCCCGCCAGGAAATAGACGCCCTTTTCAGGCACCGCCCGGTCGTAGTCGCCCTCGGCGGCCATCCGCAGGGTTTCCAGCGCCACCGAGGTGCCCATGGGGTTGGCGTTGAACGTCGAATGGGTCGATCCCGGCGGGAACACCTGCGGATTGATCAGCGCCTCCTTGGCCCAGATTCCGGAGAGCGGGTTCATCCCGTTGGTCACCGACTTGCCGAACACCAGCACGTCGGGCTGCACGCCGAAGTGCTCGATCGACCAGAGCTTGCCGGTCCGCCAGATGCCCATCTGCACCTCGTCAACCACCAGCAGGATGCCGTAGCGGTCGAGCACCTTCTTGAGGTCGATGAAGAAGTTCTTCGGCGGGATCACATAGCCGCCGGTGCCCTGGATCGGCTCCACATAGAAGGCGGCGAACTCCGCCTCGCCGGCCTTGGCGTCGAGCACGCCGTGGAACTCGCTCTCGAACAGGCGCGCGAAGTCGGCCACGCACTTCTCGCCGTACTCCTCCTTGGTCATGCCCTTCGGGCCCCGGAAGGCGTAGGGGAATTCGACGAAGTGCGCCCGGTCGCCGAAGTGGCCGTAGCGGCGGCGGTAGCGATAGGACGAGGTGATCGCCGACGCGCCGAGCGTGCGGCCGTGGTAGCCGCCCTGGAAGGCGAACATCCGGCTCTTGCCGCCACAGGCGTTGCGCACCAGCTTCAGGCTGTCCTCGATCGCCTGGGCGCCGCCGACGTTAAAGTGCACGCGGCCCTTGGCCCCGAATTTCGCCTCGGCGTCGCGGGCGATCAGGGCCGCCAGTTCGACTTTTTCGCGGTGCAGATGCTGCGAGGCCGCCTGGGGCAGGCGGTCGAGCTGGCGGTGCAGGAGGTCGTTCAGCCGCGGGTTGCGGTACCCGAAGTTGACGGTCGAGTACCACATCTGCAGGTCCAGATAGGCCCGGCCCTCGGCGTCGTACATGTAGGAGCCGTCGCAGCTCTCGAAGAACTTCGGCTGGTCCACATAGTGGACGGTGTCGCCCCACGAGCAGTACTCGGCGTCGAGGTGTCGAAGCTCGGCTTCGCTCAGCGGGGCGGCGGGGGCGTCGTACATCTAGGACTCCAAGGACCGTTAAGCCGTGGCGCCGGCGCGAAGTGAGACGGGGACATCGCCCACCAGCACCGACAAGCTACGCCTTACGTCATCGAATGTGTCGAAGGGAAGATAGGGACGTTCCAGGTTGTCGGCATGGGCGGCGAGCTGGCCCTTGGCGAACAGCACGTCGGCGTGGCCGGCGATGCAGAAGTCCGACCGGCCGTCGCCCACGAACACCAGGGTGTCGTCGGGGGCGTCGAGCGCCGCGGCCGCGCATTTGCAGACCCCCGAACCGGCGGCGCAGTCCGGCCCGTTGCGCGGCGCCCGCAGACCCCAGTTTCCGGCCTCGCCGGTGAGACGATTCGCCACGGCCGCCAGCTGCTCCAGGCCGTGACGGGCCAGGATCCGGGTGATGAAATAGTCCACGCCGTCGCTGACGATGCTCAGCGCCAGGCCGCGCCGTTCGCACCAGTCGACGAAGGCCGGAAAGCCGGGGTCCAGCTCGACCGTGTCGAGGACCGCATCAAGGTCGCCGGCGGACCCGCCGATCAGCGCGACTTGGCCGGCCATGCAGTCCGCCCCCGACAGCCGTCCGGCGACCCACTCCGCCTGCAGGACCTGCCACTCAGGGTCGGCCAGGGTCTCCAGAACGAGATCCGTCGAATCCTGTCGCGTAATGGTCCCGTCGAAGTCGCAGATAATGCGCATGATCTCTTGCGGACCTTCGGACGCCCCCGCCCAGTACCCCTATGACGTCGCAAGCGGCGCCGCGCCTCAAAATATAGCACCGCGCCCGCGCCGCCACCCCGGCGGGATCCGCGCGTCCCTGGGTCGCACTAGGTGAGGCGGAACCGGGTGCGGGTCGGGAACGAGGTCTTCAACTCCGCCCATCCCGGGTGGCCGGCGTTGGCGCCGACCGGCGATCTGTCCTTCTGGATCGCCGCCTGCAGCCGCTTGATGCGGTCCTTGGTGCCCGGGTGGGTCGCATAGAGCGAGGTGGTGGCCTTGGTGCCCGGCGGCATCAGCCGCAGCATGGTGTTGTAGAAGTCCGTGGCGTGGCCGGTGTCGTAGCCAATGGTGTGGAAAACGCTGACGATGTGGCCGTCGGCGGCGAATTCCAGGTCCTGCGAATAGCCGCCGGTGATCATGTCGAAGATCGGGCCTTCGAAGGCGGTGAGGAATTCGTTGGTGACCAGCGCGCCCACCGCGCCGGTCTTGCCGCGCCCGACCTTCTCCACGATCTGCTGCTTGGCGATGTTCGACATGCCCTGGGTGAAGCGCTTGTTCTTGATCTGGGCGACGCCGTGGCTCAACTCGGCGTGGCCGACCTCGTGGCTGATCACCGCGGCCAGTTCGTCGGGTCCGGCGACGTAGCGGATCAGGCCCTTGTGCACGCCGATCTTGCCGCCCGGCAGCGCCCAGGCGTTGACGGTGTCGTTGTCGATCAAGGCGATCTGCCACGGCAGGCTCGGGCGCTTGGTTGTGCCCATCACCGGCTGGGCGAAGTCCCGCAGAGCCTCCTGGTCGGCGCGGGAATTGTAGAGGCCGCCGGACTGGTCGATGAAGCGCTCGTAGTAGCCCTCGCCCATGGCGATCTCGTCGGCCTCGGAGATGTTCATGCCCTGGATCACGCCGCCGACCTGGCCCACCAGGTCGCTGAAACCGGCGGGCATGCCCGGCAAGGAGACGCCGAACTGCGCCAGCGCGGGAGTCGCGCCGAGCGCCGCGCCCGCGGCCACGCCGGTCAGCAGTCCGCGGCGGCCAATGCGTAAGGTGTCATCCATGATATCCCCCATCACTTCGTCTTAAGTGCGAACTCGCCCTGCCAGTCGGCCGGCGGCGGCGTCACGAGATAGGCTTCACACCGCTCAGCATATACCCGCGACGGCGGATCGGCTGACGCCAGTTTGCGGAACACCGCCATCGCCGCAGCGAAATCGCGCGCGTCGTGCAGGCCCAGGCCCCGCTCAAACTCGGCCAGGCGCGCGAGCACAGTGTCATCGACCTCGCCGCGGCGGCCCTTCGCCTCGAAGACCACGATCGGCTCGGTCTTGCCCTTGACGATCAGCCGGTCCAGCCGGCGCAGGACGAAGTCCTCGCGCACCGCCTGGGCGGTGAGCTCGCTGATCATGATCGATGTCCCGTACTCCTTGTTGGCGCCTTCCAGCCGCGCGGCCAGGTTCACCATGTCGCCGGTGACGGTGTAGTTGAGCCGCTGGGCCGAGCCCATGTTGCCGGCGATCGCGGCGCCGGTGGCGACCCCGATCCGGGTGCCCATCCGGCCGGATGGCAGGAAGTCGACGACCACCTCACGGTTGAAGGCCTCGAGCGCCGCCTGGCAGTCCAACGCCGCCTCGACGGCCTTGCGCTCGGCGTCTTCCACCGCGAGCGGCGCGCCCCAGATGGCCATGACCGCGTCGCCGATGAACTTGTCCACATAGCCATCGTGCCGGGCGATGACGCCGGACATCACCGTCAGATAGCGGTTCATCAGATCGACCAGCCGGTCCGGCGTCTCCTTCAGGGCCTCCGAGATGGTGGTGAAGCCGGCGATGTCGGTGAACATCACCGTCACCCAGCGCTCCTCGCCCCCGAGCTTGAGCGCGTCGGGGTTCTCCTGCAGCTGATCCACCAGGGCCGGGGCCAGGTAGTGGCGGAAGGCGTGCTGGATCCAGCGCTTCTCGCGGTCCTCGATCACGAAGCGGTAGGCGTAGATCAGAGTGTAGGCCCCGACCGCGGTGATCAGCAGGCTCGTGGTCGGCGGCACGGTGAGTTCGTGCAGGGCCGCCACCGAGGCGCCAATCTCGCCCGCAAGCGTCGCGAGCCCCAGCGCGGCCCCGGTCACCGGCGGCAGCAGCAGGAACAGCGAGGCCAGGAACACCGTGGCCGCGGCCACCAGCGCGAAGGTGAGCGCCGGCCCCGTCTGATGCAGCGCGATGTCCTTGGTCAGGGTGTTGATGGCCGCGGCGTGGATCCTCACGCCCGGCATGGAGCGGCGGTTGAGCGCGGTCGCGAAGCGAGCGGGGTCGGCGGCGATCTTGCAGCGGGCGGGCGCGGCGCGGGCGTCGGCCCCCTCGTCCCAGCCCACGTGCGCGGCGCTGCGGAAGCGGTCCCCGACGTCCACGGCCTCGCCGAACAGCACCACCTTGCCTGCGAAGGCCTTTCGGAAATAGTCCGCGTGGCCCTCGGCGGCGCAGGCGTAGAGGTCGGCCATGCTGTAGACCGGGACGTCGCCCGGTCCGGTGTTGAAGTTGATGATGAAGTCGCCCTTCGGAACCTTCGCGCCGGCGCGCCTGGCCAGCTCCGTCCCGAATGAGAGCATATCGCCTCCCTCGCGGCTGGCGAAGGCGCGCCAGTAGCCGCGCACCACATCGTCGTCGTCCATCATGAGGTTGAGCAGGCGGACGTTGTCCTGCCCGCGCGCCGCCAGGATCTGCCCCGGATAGGGCGTGATGCTCTCGCCCGACAGCCGCGCCTGCCCCATGACCAGCCGATTCTGGTCCGCCGCGCGGCGCAGCGCCAACAGGAACGGACGGTCGTAGCCCAGGAGGAGCTCCGGTCGGTCCAGCGTGGTGGGGTAAATCACGTCCAGCCCGATCGCCTTGGGGTCGGCCGCGTCCACCGCGTCGATGACGAAGCCGAGGTAGGGCGTCCAGGCGGCCTTGGGCGTGTTGGAGAAGGGCTCGGTCCGGTAGGTCTGCTCGTCGACCGCGACGATCACCACGTCGGACCTGGCGGGCGGAAACAGCGGGCCGTAGGCCAGGTGGCGCAGCGGCAGCAGCACGTCGATGCCGTGCCGGTCCAGGGCGCTCGCCGCCGGCAGGATCGCCAGCACCCCGGCCAGCAGCCCCATCACCGCCGCCGCGATCAGCCGGCGGCGATGGCGCCGCAGCCACGGCCCGACCCGGCCTAGCAGGCCGCTAAGGGGCGGAGAGCGGGACGACACGGCTGGCGAGGTTGTCCGCGACGTCGAGCGCTGGATCGATGGAGAAGAGCGCGGCGGCCACCACCTTGTCGCCGCTGAGCGCCTCGGCCTTGTAGGGCATTCCGGGCGCGAGCTTCGCCGCGGTCGGCGGATAGGAGATCCACTCCCTGGCGACGGCGACCTGCCAGACCACCGGTTCGCCGGCCGCTTCCATGTCCTTCACGCGCAGGGTGACGGCGCCGGCGGCCTTGTCCCACTTGAACACCGGCTGCGACGACTTCAGCGCGCGTTCGCTCCAGTTGACGCCGGTGAACGGCGTGATCCGGTTGACCGTCGCGCCGGCTTCTGAGGCAGAGGCCATGACGACAGGCGTGGCGGCCCGGCAGCCGGGCGTCACCCGGTCCGTCCGCCGGCCGCCCACGACATTGCTGCCTTTCAGGGCCACCGTGACCACGCCGCCGTCGATCGCCTCGGTCAGGCAGCCGGACAGGTAGCTCATGGTGATCCTGCCCTTGGGGCCCAGGCTTATGGTTTGTTTCGCGAAGACGTAGTCCATCGGCTGGACCGGGGCGCCGGGCGAAGCCGCCTCGATCACCGCGACGGCGTCCGTGCCGAGACCGTGCAGGGGCGCCATCGGCGTCGGCGCCTGCATCGCCATCGCACCGGGACCCGTGGCTGTCGCATCGGGCTTGGGCTTCGAACCCGGCATGGTCGGCATGCTCGGGATCATGTTCTTGATCGAATCGAACGGTCCGGCGAGGGCCGGCAGGGCGACGGTGAGGCTCAAGACCGCCGCGAGCAGGAATGCGTGGCGACCACCGCGCAGCGGTCCGATGCCGATCCTCTGGCTCTCGGGCGGTTCCCTGGTGCTCATGATCGCGTCACTCCTGTGTCCCCGCATGAGTTGCGCTGGGTGAATACTAACTGAAGCGGCGCCGTTTTCGAGCCCCATCAACAGGGCGGTCTAGCCGGCCGCCGGCGTCGGGACCGCGGGGACGGCGGCGACCGCGGCGAGAGGTCGCATGGCGCCGGCGTCGTCATCCCGCTCCATCCTGACCTCGGCGCCCTCGGCCGAGCGGGCGAACGACCGCGCCGGGCCCGATCGCCGGAGCGCGGCGGTGGCGATCAGCGGCGTGACGCCCCGGACGCGCTCGCCCTCGACGCCCAGCGGCGCGTGACTCGTGCAGAGGATCTTCAGTCCCGGGCAGCGGCGCAGCAGGCGATCGGCGAGGTCGGCGACGGCGCCGGCCACCCGCTCGCAGCCATCCAGGATCAGGAGCACCTGGCCGCGGCCGAGCAGGTCGGTGAGGCCGTCGATCAGGGACAGGCCCTGGATTTCGTCGGTCCGCAGGCTGGCCGCGACAGCCCGCAGCGCCAGCCCGGCGTCCGTCACCGAGCCCAGGCCCACCCACCAGCAGCCCGCCGGAAACCGGGTCCTCACGCGTCGTGCGGCTTCGATGGCCAGCTTTGTCTTGCCGGCGCCGCTGGGGCCGGCCAGCGTCACCAGCCGCGAGCGATCCAGCAGGCCCGCGATGGCCGCCAGTTCCTCGCGCCGTCCGATCAGGGTGGTCATCTGCGCCGGCAGGTTGGTCGTCGGCGCCTCCCGCCGCTCCGGATCCGCCGCGCCGGCCGCATCGCGCAGCAGCCCGGTGAAGCGGTAGCCGCGACCCGGGATCGTCAGGATGTAACGGTTGCCCGGCCCCAGCGCCCGACGGACGGCTGCGACCTGGACGTGGAGATTGTTCTCCTCGACGACGAGCTGGCCCCAGACCCGGCGCATCAGCTCGTCCTTCGAGACCACCGCTCCGCGGCGCTCGATCAGGGTCAGCAGGACGTCGAAGGCGCGGCTCTTGAGCGAAATCCAGCCCTCGGAGTCGGCCAGGGTGCGGTGGCGGACGGACAGGCTGAAAGGACCAAAGGCGAATTCTTCGCTGCCGACGAAACCCATCGCCCACCCCTTGCCGGTCACTGCCGGACATACGCCCCGCAAACTCCAAAAGACGCGAACTGACGAGCACTTTGCTCGAATTCATTAGATCGCTCTCCCGGAGAGACACGTCAAACAAGACTCGGTCTTCGACACCGAAAGTTGATTCAGAAAGATTCAGAGCACGTCCTGTGGACAACCTTGTCCAATCATTGCAGCATTGAGAGCTGGTTTCTGGAAATATCGAAATCGAGGCAATGTATTACGCCTATATTGGCACAACAAGTGCCAACGGAGGTGATGTAGTCTTGAATATAGAGGCTCCTCTGCTGGACGGGCGTGAAGTCTATTCGCAATCTTGAGTAGGAGTATCGGTGGATAGATCACAACCTGTGGTTAGAGATCCTTCGGCGTCGATGTCCCGGACGTGGCGATCTTCGCGACGAGTCTGCGGTCCAGCCGGGTCGCCATGGCGGCGTAAGGCGCCGCCGCGCGGCTGGGCAGGATCGCCACCGCATCGCGCCACCCGCTCCTGAATGCGACGCCGCAACCTGAGCCCCGTCCAACGACCGCGTTGGGAAAAGGAGACCCCCATGGCCACCACGACCGCGACCCGTCCGCCCGCCCGTCCCGCAGCCAAGGCGCAAGCCCAGGCCCAGCCCCAGCCCACTGCGGGCGCGACGACGACGGCCCTGAGCAAGATCGCCATCAACCGCCAGCGCATCCCCGAGACGGTCGATTTCCTGAGCGCGGCCGGCGAGAAGCTCGGCGCGCAGCTGCAGCCGTTCCGGGCCGCCGCGGTCAGCAAGGTTTTCCTGGGTCTCTCGCAGATCAAGACCAGCCTCAATGGCATTACGAACGCCATGGCCGGCTCAGGTCTGCCCGCGCAGATCATCGGCGTCCTGCACGAGCCGGACGGCCTGCCCGCCCGGCAGGTCCAGATCACCTTTGACCCGACGGCGCTCGGCGGCCGGCCGCCCGCCACCATGGTGCTGACCAACGACTCCGGCGGCTTCACCCTGCCGATGCCGTCAGGGGCGCTGATCCCGTCCGGCGGCATATCCTTCGTGGTGCACGGCGCCAACGCCAACGCGACGGTGAATATCCCCGCCGCGCAGATCGCCGCCAACGGTCTGATCGGCGTGGTCGCCCTCCCCACCCACCTGGACGCCCTGCCGGTCAGCATCCTGGCGGCCCTGAAGGACCTCCTGCCGCCGCTCAGCAACGCGCCGGATCCCACCCAGCCGGCGACCACCACCCTGCCGAAGGTGACAATCGGCGAGCCCGGCCCCTGTCAGCAGGAATACGGGGTCGGCAACGCCATCGACTCCTTTCCGTTCAACGTCTTCGTCCGCCTCGTCGAGCCGCAGCTCAGCATCGTGAACGAGATCCAGTGGGTGCGGCTCGTCGAGAACGAGGAGCGGTTCCTGCCGCTGCCGGTCTACACCACCGGCAAGCCCTTCCTGGGCGGCGGCACGGTGACCGCCTTCGCCGACCGCGTGCCCGTCGAGCAGCCCCTGAGCGTCGACGGCTTCCGCGACCAGATCATGGGGCTGGAGGCCAACGGCGTCTTCGGCGCCGATGAGACCATCCCGATGGCCGCGACGCTCGGCCTCGGCTACGTGCTGGAGATGCAGCAGCAGTGGACCTTCTCAGGCGTCGGCCTGGGCGATCTGGTCTACTCCCTGCCGCTGGCGCCCGGCGAGCAGCAGCAGGTGGCGGTGTTCGAACGCACCGACACCTCGGCGGTGACCGAGAGCGAGTTCTTCAGCGAAAGCGACGCCCAGCAGCAGTCGGCGCTCGCCGACACCTCGACGCTGGCGACCTTCAACTCGGCCTTCGCCGAGGCCTCCAGGGGCGGCAGCTCCTTCCAGACCGAGTCCTCCAGCGGCGGCTTCTCGATCCCGCTGTTTGGCGGCGGCGGCGCCTCGCAATCCAGCGGCAGCGCCGAAAGCTGGCTGCAGGGCCAGCGGGAGATGAGCCAGGCGGCGGCCGAATCCACCCACTCGGCGTCGGAAAGCCAGGCCTCGGCCCGGCGCACCGCCGCGCGCACCGGCATGCGCCTGGCGACCGCCAGCGAGTCGGAATCGGTGACCACCAAGACCATCACCAACCACAACCACAACCACGCGCTGACCATGCAGTACTGGCAGGTGCTCAGGAACTATGACGTCACCACCGTCATCGACGGCCTGACGCTGTGCTGCCTGGTGCCGATGCAGATCGTGCGCTTCATGCCGCCCGGCCAGCCGCTGATGCTGGCGAGCACCGCCAACCTCGGCCGGCCGCAGGTGCTGGCGCGCTACTCCTCGCTGATCAAGCACCTGGACGTGCTGCAGCAGGCGGTGCCGCGGGCCTACCAGTACGGCCTGACCCTGCTCAGCCAGTTCGCCGCCGACCCGACCGCCGAGGTCGAGCCGGCCGGCGGCGTGGCGGAGGACGTGATCAGCTTCAGGATGCAGGGCGGCTTCGTGCCCGGCGAGATCATCTCCGTGCGCGCGGTCACCCGCCGCAACACCCGGGTCGGGCCCGTGCAGCTCACGCCGCCGATTCCGCTGACCCTGCCGCCGGACGTGTTCGCCACGCGAGAGGAGCTGATCTCCTTCCTGACCCTGGAGCGGTTGAACCCGACCGGGATCACCATGACCGGCAACCTGGCGCTGCCGCAGTCGATGAACCGCGCCGACATCGTCGGCTTCGAGATCATCCGTAGCTTCTCAAGCCTCAGCTACACCCTGATCTCGCAGCAGATGCAGACGCTGAATTCGCTGGATAACGAGTTCGGCTCGACGGTCGGCGACTGGATCGACTCGGCGGTCACCTCCCTGGGCGGCGGCGGATCGAGCGCGCGCACCACGGTCACGCTGTCCCCGCGCGACCTGGAAAACGCCCTCGGCGGCCCCAAGCTGCATCATTTCACGGCCTTCATCGTCGAGTTCGACGGCAACGGGAACGAGATCAACACCCCGGCCAACGAGACCTACGCCAACGACTCACTGGGCGATGTCGAACTGCCGCCGCAACCCTTCCCGGTGCCGGCCCTGCAGATCGGCCCGGTGCTGCGCTTCAAGGACATTCTCGAGATCGAGAAGTCGATGCACCACATCGTGCGCAACACGACCAAGTACTCCAAGGCGGTATGGTCCTCGCTGTCGGCGGAAGAGCGCGCGATCATGCTCGACGCCTATACGATCGGCGTGCCGGCCGACGGGATCGCCGACCCCAGCCAGATGGTCCCGCTGCTCAACTGCGTGGACAACCGGCTGCTCGGGTTCTTCGGCAACTCGATGATCCTGCCCTTCCGCATCCCGCAGGCCAGTTCCAACGGCGCCGCGGCGGGCGAGGGCGACGGCATCCTCGACCTCGACCAGGGCGAGATCGAACGCGCGCTGCTGGCCTACCAGCAGGCGGGCTTCCAGCCGCCGCACTCGACCATCTCGCTGCCGACCCACGGCGTTCTGGGCGAAGCCGTCCTGGGCTGCTGCCCGTCGGCGGAAAAGATCGACCTGACGCGGTTCTGGAACTGGCAGGACGCGCCCTCCGACGCAGCCCCGACCATCGCGCCGGTGTCGCTGCCCACCGGCGGGGCGTCACTGACCGCGGGCCTGACGGCGCCCAATTCGCTGGGCGCCCTGCCGGGCCTGATCAACAACGTGCTGCAGGCGCCGACGCCCAACTCCAGCCTCCTGCAGTCGCTGGGCCAGAACTTCGCCAACCAGAAGAGCTTCGACACGGCGCTCACCGGCGCGGCGCAGCTGGCCACCCTGATCCAGGGCAGCCAGAACACCGCCTCCCAGGCCCGGGCCGATGCGCTCAAGGCCAGCCAGGACCTGACCTCGCAGGCCATGAACACGCTCGGCGGTCTGGTCACCGGCAAGGCCGGCGGCAGCGACGGCGGCTCGGGCGGCGGCGGCAAGAACGGCAGCGGCGGCGGCGGATCCTCCGGCGGCTCTTCCGGCGCCTCCGACGCGGCCAGCACGATCAGCACGCTCGCCCCCATCCTGTTGGCGCTGCTCTAGGCCCCGGCTCGCAGCGCGGACCTCGCAAGGAGATTTCCCATGGCACTGCCTATCGTGACCAGCATCGCGCCGACCACGGGCCCCACGGGCGGCGGCACGATCGTCACCATCACCGGCGTCGACCTCACCGGCGCGATCGCGGTCGGCTTCGGCTCGTCGGACGCGACCAATATCGCCGTCGCCAGCGACACCCAGGTGATCGCGGTCGCGCCGCCGGGCTCCAGCGTGGCCAATGTCACCGTGGTGACGCCGGGCGGGCGCTCGGCGATCAACGCCGCGGCGCAGTTCAGCTACGCCGCGCCAACCACGACCAGCTCCGGCGCGCCCTACTTCATCGATCCGGCGCTCACCTCGACCATCGTCGGCACCCTGGTGAACGTTCTGAACTCGTCCACTTCGCCGGACGCCCTGCAGGCGCAGAACATCCTCATGCGCCGCCTCGCCCTGGAAGGCGACGTGATTGGCAGCCGCGTGCCGCCGCCGCGCAACATCACCGAGATCGGCGGCTACATGAACATGCTGGCCGACCTGAAGGAGGGGGCCATGCGCGAGCAGACCCTGGCCGGCATCCTCGGCGTCGCCGGTCCGACGCAGGCGCAAGGCTTCATCAGCACGACGACGCCGCTCTCGATGGTGGCGATCGCCAACGACCGGCCGGCCGGGGCGGCGCAGCCCAGCATCCCGACCAATGTCTGGATCCGCAGCGACTTCGTCTCGTCCGTGCAGGCGGCGGTGAAGGCGCTGCACGCCCAGGGCGCCACCCTGCCGCTGACCGGACCCTCGGTGCTGACCCTGCCTGCGGGCGGGCCGGGCGCGACCATGCCGGCCAATGTGCTGTTCTACCTCGGCCGCACCCTGAACCTCGCCCCGCAGGCGGCGCTCGCGGTCCCCGGAACCGACCCCCTGGCCCTGATCCGCGCCAGCGGCACGACCGACCCCTTCACGGTGGCCGCCAACGCGATCAATCCGGCGACCAATCCGGTGACGCCGGCGGACTACGACGCCCTGCAATGCACCACCACCACGGCCACCACCGTGCCGCTGGCGCACGCCTCGTTCGCGCCCCTGGCGCCCGTCCTGGCCGCGGCCGGCTTCTACCAGTCCTCGCCGCCGCCGCAGCCGGCCAGCAGCCTCGACACTTCCTGGGCGACGTTCAACAACATCACCGGCCTGGTCGCGGGAGAGACCCTGCTGAGCGACGAACTCCTGCTGCTGCACCAGCCGAGCGACATCGCCGCCAGCGTCTTCGCCTCGCTGCTGAACGCGGTCTGGAACGGCACGGCCTTCGTCTGACCGAAAAAGTCCCGCCGGCCGCCTTTCCCAGCAGGGCGGCCGGCGGCGGCTCAGCGCTTCACGGCCTGGCAGATGCGACCCATGAACGCCTTGTCGAGGCCGCCATGCATGCCGCCGCCCCCGCCGGGCTCCGCCGCCCCGCCGTGGCGCGCGACCACCAGGTCGAGGCTGGGCACGATGTAGATCTTCTTGTCCGCGGCCCCCAGCGCGGCGAACATGTCCGGCGGGCATTCCGGCCAGAGCTGGCCCTGCAGCACCGCGGGACGCAGCGCCGGCAGCATGTAGGTCGTCTGCCCGTTCAACCACCAGAGGTAGCCATAGGCCCGGTTGAGGTCCTGCGAGGGCTTGGTCGCCTCGGCGAACCAGGCGGCGGGCAGGATCTGCCTGCCGTTCCAGCGGCCCTTGTGCGCGGCGAAGACGCCGAAGCGGGCCATGTCGCGGGTCGAGGCCTCCAGCCAGTAGTAGTTGTTGACGCCGCCGGGCGCGGGGCTCGTCTGCCAGCGCGTGTGGGTCATGCCGAGCGGGCCGGTCAGGCGCCGTTCCATGTATTTCTCCACCGGCTCATGGACGGCGTTCTCCACGATCCGCACCAGCATCCGGTAGGCGGGCGTGTTGTAGACCCAGTAAGTCCCCGGCGCGTGCTCCTGCGGCTGGGCCGCGGTTTCCGTGAAAAG
>PLEH01000219.1 GCA_003136395.1 Phenylobacterium sp. | reverse complement strand
TGCTCTCCGGCGGCGGCGCCAGAGCCTATGCCCACGTGGGCGCGGTCAGGGCGCTGCGCGAACGCGGCGTGCCGATCGACTTCGTCGGCGGGGTCTCCATGGGCGCGGTGATCGCCGCGGGCGTGGCCATGGGCTGGGACGACGAGGAACTGGAGCGCCGCATCAAGGAGGCCTTCGTCGACACCAGCCCGCTCGCCGACATCGCCATTCCCCTGCTCGCCATGACCCACGGGCTGAAGGTCAACGAGCGGCTGGCGCATCATTTCGGCGAGACCCACATCGCCGACCTGTGGCTGCCGTTCTTCTGCCTGTCCTCGAACCTGACCACCGGCGCCTACCAGATGCACCGCCGGGGACTCCTGCGCCGGGGCCTGCGGGCCTCGATCTCGCTCCCCGGCATCCTGCCGCCGGCCACCGATGACAACAATGTGTTGGTGGACGGCGCGGTGATGAAGAACTTCCCGGCCGACGTGATGCGCGCGAGCCAGCTCGGCCCCATTGTCGGCGTCGACGTCACCACCGGCCGCAGCATCACCGCCGATGACGTGGCCCGGCCCGCCTCGGTCTGGCGCTGGATCTGGTCGGGGGAATGGAAGCGCGGCCCACCGATCGTCTCGCTGCTGATGCGGGCCGCGACCGTCTCGACCTCGCGCGACATCACCGCCGCCCGCGCCGCCACCGACGTCCTGGTCCTGCCTGAGGTGTCCAAGGTGGAAATCCGCGACTTCGGCGCCTATGGACCCGCCGTCGCGGAGGGCTACCGCGCGATGATCGAGGCGCTGGACAAGCTCGACCGTCCCGTCCAGGCGCTGCGCCGCCGGCCCAGCCTCGAAGAGCTGGCCGCGACCAAGGGGCTGGGCGTCGCGGGGCGCTAGGGGCGAGCCGCCGCGCGGGCGGTGATCCTCGCCAGGCGCGTGAACGCCCATATCGCCACAGCGCCAAATCCCACGGCCTGCAGCAGGTGTATCCAGAACCAGGCGTCGGCCCCGCCGGACGTCACCAGCTGGCGGCCGGCGTCGTGCGGCCAGATCAGGAAGAAGAACACCAGGAGTCCGGCCGTGTGGGCGACGATGCCCGGATAGATCGAGTTCGTGAGGTACGCCGTTACCCCGTAGGCGACATCCACCAGCACGTAGAACAAGAGCGTCGACCAGACGAAACCCTGGGTCAGGGCGTGACCGGGCGTCAGGATCAGGGCGGCCAGCACGATGGCCACGGGAATAGGGACCACCCGTTCGAGGGCGCCCTGGAGGTAGCCACGGATGCCGACCTCCTCAACGACCGCCCCGACCACGGCCCCGGTCAGCAGAATGACGGCAACCGTGAGCGTGGAGTACTTCGAAAAGTCGGTCGCGGAATTGCCGGGCGCCTTCACCAGCTGGAACAGGACGATCCAAAGCCCAGAAAACGCCAGCAGCGCCAAGCCATTAGCGAGCAGCGCCCAGCCCCACGCGGGGGCTGAAAGCGCGTTGGCGCGACGGTAGACCCGCCGGGCCTGCGAGGTGGCCGCCGGCGGCCCGTGACCGCCCGCATAGCGCCACCCCAGCCAAAGCACGCCGCCCATGACCGGGACCGCCCAGGGAACGCCAATGCCGGTCTTCAAATTGGCCGCCAGCAGGCCCGTCCAGAGGCCTTGGGGAACGAGCGTGAGGAAAAGGCTGACAAGTGCAAACCAGATCAGCTTGATGGGCGAGGGCATGGGCGTGCGGTCCGTTGTGGGCTGACGCGGGCTGCGCCGAATTTCACGACCTAAACGGCAGTCAAGGGCGAAGTGTTTGCGGGGGCCTTAGGAAAAGCTTGGGATTATCTTGGGGCTTCCGACCGCGGCGGACACTCCCTATTGGCGCTGAATCCGCGTCAAAGCGCCGTTTGCCCGCGCGCCCGAAGCGACCCATATTGCGGGTCCTTGCTCAGCAACTGAAAGGAGGTGATCCAGTGTCTCATAGTGAAAACCGAAGCCCGGTGACCGTGACCTGGACCTCCGCTTGCGGGGTCCGCGCCTAGGCCTAGGTCTGGCATAGGGTCGCGTACCGCTCTGCGGTCCGACTATGGAAAGGCCGTCCCGGCGAACGGGGCGGCCTTTCGCATTTTGGGATGCTTGCGCGCCCGCCATCGCCTAGGACGTTGCTGACGAGTGGTTCGGGGCGATTAGCATGTCGAAAACGCGGTGTCTGATCCTGGCGGTGGCGGGCCTGGCCTGCGCCCTGGCCTCACCGGCCACGGCGGCGCCCAGCGCGCGGGCCCGGCTAAGGGCCGAGGCTGCGCAGGTGACCATCGTGCGCGACGACTGGGGGATCGCGCATATCCACGGCAGGACCGACGCCGAGGCCGTCTTCGGGATGATCTACGCCCAGGCCGAGGACGATTTCAGCCGCGTGGAGATGAACTATCTCACCGCGCTCGGCCGCACCGCCGAGGCCGAGGGCGAGGCCTCGATCTGGAAAGATCTGCGCCAGAGGTTGATCGTCGATCCTATTGATCTGAAAACCAAATACGCTGCGAGCCCCGCCTGGCTGAAGGCGCTGATGAATGGCTGGGCCGATGGCCTCAACTACTATCTGGCCACCCACCCCAAGGTCATGCCCAAGGTCATCAGGCATTTTGAGCCCTGGATGGCGCTGAGCTTCACCGAGGGCAGCATCGGACCGGACATCGAAAGGGCGCCGCTGGCCGATCTGGAGGCCTTCTACGGCGGCAAGCCGGTCGCCGCCCGCACCGTCGCCCTGGCCGAGGGGGAGACGCTGAAGTTCAAGGAGCCGTCCGGCTCCAACGGCATGGCCATCGGGCCGAAACTCACCAAGGACGGCCACGCGCTGCTGCTGATCAACCCGCACACCTCGTTCTTCTTCCGGGCCGAGCAGCAGGTGTCGAGCGACGAGGGGCTGAACGCCTATGGGGCGGCCACCTGGGGGCAGTTCTTCGTCTACCAGGGGTTCAACGCCCACGCCGGCTGGATGCACACCTCAACCGGCGCCGACACGGTCGACGAGTTCGCCGAAACCATCGTGCGCAAGGACGGAAAGCTCTTCTACCGCTACGGCGCCGACCTTCGGCCTGTCACCACGTCAAAAGTCACCGTCGCCTACCGCACGCCGGACGGCGGGATGGCGGCCAAGACCTTTACGGCGCTGCGCACCCACCATGGCCCGATTGTCCGCGAAGCTGACGGCAAGTTCATCGCCATGGCGCTGATGAACCGTCCCATCGAGGCGCTGGAACAGTCGTTCGGGCGGACCAAGACCACCGATCTCGCCTCGTTCCTGAAGGTGGCGCAGCTGGCGGCCAACTCGTCGAACAACACGCTCTTCGCCGACAGCAAGGGCGAGACGGCGCTGCTGCTGCCGCAGTTCATGCCGCGGCGGGACAACCGCTTCGACTACACCAAACCCGTGGACGGCTCGAACCCCGCCACCGACTGGAAGGGCATGACCGCCTTCGCCGAGACTCCGCACGTGGTGAGCCCGGCCAGCGGCTGGGTCTACAATTCCAACGACGGGCCCTGGTGGGCCGCCGGCCCCGACAGCCCGAAGCGCTCGGCCTTTCCCCGCTACATGGATCAGGCAGGCGAGAACCCGCGCACGCCGCACGCCGTGAAGGTGCTGGGCGCGGCAAAAGCCCTGACGCTGCAGACCCTGATCGATACCGACTTCGACTCCTGGCTGCCGGCCTTTGGCAGGATGGTCCCGGGCCTCGCCAAGGCCTACGGCGCCCTGCCCGCCAACGACCCGCTGAAGGCGCGGCTCGCCGAGCCGGTGGCGATGCTGACCGCCTGGGACGACCGCTGGTCGGCGGGCTCGGTGGAAACCTCGCTGGCGGTGGGCTGGGGCGAGGCGCTCTGGGCCAAGGTGGCGCCCGAGGCCAAGCGGGCCGGGGTCGAGACCTACGACTACATGCTGGCGCACGCGACGCCGGCCCAGAAACTCGACGCCCTGGCAGAGACCGCCGATCGCCTGACCCAGGACTTCGGAAGCTGGAAGGTTCCGTGGGGCCAGATCAACCGCTTCCAGCGGCTCGACGACGCCATCATCCCGCATTTCGACGACGCCGGGCCCTCGATCCCCGTGCCCTTCGCCTCGGCGCAGTGGGGCTCGCTCGCGTCCTTCGGGGCCCAGCGCTACCCGGACACCAAGAAGTATTACGGCTCGAAGGGGAACAGCTTCGTGGCCGTCGTCGAGTTCGGCGAGCGGGTCCACGCGCGGGCGGTCACCGCCGGCGGCGAGAGCGGGGACCCGGCCTCAAAGCACTTCAATGACCAGGCCGAACGCTACGCCTCGGGAAATTTCCGCGAGGTCTACTTCTACCCCGACCAACTGGCCGGTCACGTCGAGCGGAAATATCACCCGGGCCAGTGAAGCCTCAGAACGAAACGCAGGATGCCTGAGTGATAAGCAGCACCGACTCCTGATGGAACCTGGCTTTGTACGCGCTCCGCACCGCCTCGATGCGCCCGGAGACGTCGCGCCCCTTGGGCAGGATGATCAGCACGACCTTGGAGGCCTCGCGGATCAGCTTGTTTTCCGCGCCCCGCCACTGCCCGCCGCCGTCCAGGACGGTCAGTCCGTCGGGGAACCTCGGCGCCACGTCCTCATCCATGAATTTGCGGAAGTCGGCGTCGCTGACGCCCGGCCTGTCGCCGACGTTGCGGCCGAAGAAGAGCTGGGCCGTGCGGCGGGCCTCCTGCCCGGCCGGACAGGTGGGCAACGGCTCAGGCGGCGTGGTGGCGCAGCCGGTCACTCCGACCAGACCCGCCGCCGCAACCGCTGCCCCCAGCCTCCTCATCCGCCGACCAGCTCCCGTCCGATCAGGAAACGCCGGATCTCGTTGGTGCCGGCCCCAATGTCGTAGAGTTTGGCGTCCCGGACCAGCCGTTCCACCGGGAAATCCTTGGTGTAGCCGGCGCCGCCCAGGGCTTGCACGGCTTCCAGGGAGACGCGCACGGCGTTCTCACTGGCCATCAGGATCGCGCCCGCCGCGTCGAACCGGGTGGTCATGCCCGCGTCGCAGGCCTTGGCCACGGCGTAGACGTAGGCCCGCGCCGAGTTGAGGGCCACGTACATGTCGGCGATCTTGCCCTGCATGAGCTGGAACGAGCCAATGGCCTGCCCGAACTGCTTGCGTTCGCGGACGTAGGGCAGGACCACGTCCATACAGGCCTGCATGATGCCCAGCGGGCCGGCGGCCAGGACCGCGCGCTCATAGTCCAGGCCGCTCATCAGAACGCCCACGCCCCCGTTCTCGGGGCCCATGACGTTCTCCTCCGGCACTTCGCAGTCCTCGAACACCAGCTCGGCGGTGTCGGAGCCGCGCATGCCCATCTTGTCGAGCTTGTTCGAGACGCTGAAGCCCTTGAAGCCCTTCTCGATCAGGAAGGCGGTGATGCCCTTGCCCGCGGCGTCCGGGTCAGTCTTGGCGTAGACCACCAGGGTGTCGGCGCTGGGGGCGTTGGTGATCCAGAACTTCGCGCCGTTCAGGACGTAGCGGTCGCCGACCCGCCGGGCCACCAGCCGCATGGAGACCACGTCGGAGCCGCTTCCGGCCTCGCTCATGGCCAGCGAGCCCACGTGTTCGCCGGAAATCAGGCCCGGCAGGTAGCGCTTCTTCTGATCGTCGGTGGCCCAGCGGCGGATCTGGTTCACGCAGAGGTTGGAGTGGGCGCCGTAGCTGAGGCCCACCGAGGCGGAGGCGCGGGAGACCTCTTCCATGGCCACCACATGTTCGAGATAGCCCAGGCCAAGGCCTCCGTGCTCTTCCTCGACGGTGACGCCGTGCAGTCCCAGCGCGCCCATCTGCGGCCAGAGTTCGCGGGGGAAGGTGTTGGTCTGGTCGATCGACGCGGCGATCGGAGCGATCTTATCGGCGGCGAAGCGGGCGGTGGTCTCGCGGATGGCGTCGGCGGTCTCGCCGAGGCCGAATTCCAGGGTGGGGCCGTGGTTCGGGATCATGCGGCGCGGCTTAGCATGCGTCGCCGGGTGTCGCGAGCTTGGCCGTGGGCCTGCGGCCTAGGGCCGGCTGCGCGCTTCCCGCTCGGAGGCGCGGCCCAGGCGGTCGAGCAGGAGATAGACCGCCACCACAAAGAAGCCGACGCCCGCGACACCCGCCAGCCCGCCCACGAGGCGCGGGCTGAAGAGGTGCGGTTCCGCGCTCGGCCGGGCGTAGGTCGCCCAGAAGATCCCGCCGCCGAAGAAGATCAGGCCCAGCACGGCCAGCGCCACGAGCGTCAGCAAGCCGCCTTCCGGCCGTTCCGGGAGCGGGCGCACGACCGGCGGCCCGAAATCGAACGGGGCGATATCGTCGATGACGTAGCGATCGCGGTCGTCGTCGAGGGCGTCGTCGTAGGCGGCCTCGACTTCTTCATCGTCGTTGTCCTGGACGCCGGGCGAAACCGCGCGGAACAGGTCGTGGCTCTCAGGGCCCTCTTCCTCATCCTCGGCCCGGGCGCCCGCGTCTTCAGGCGCCTCGGGCTCGGACTCCGGCGCACGCAGGAAGAAGGGCACCGGGTCCTCCAGCGGCGCGTCGGCCTCCATCGCGGCGGCGGATGGCGGGGCGGGCGACGCAATATCGGCCTGCGATTGCAGCTCGTGAGCGAGGAAGTCCACGGGCGGCTGGTCTTCCACGAGGAGATCGACGGGCGGCGGCGGCTGGAGTTCGCTGGTCTCGTCTTCGACCCCCTCCTCATCGGCCGTCGTATCGCCGGGCTCCTGGAAGATGGTCGACAGTCGCTGGGTCACCGCCTCGGCGGCGGCCCTGGCGGGACCTTCGTCCTCCTCGTCATCCGGCGCGACCGGCGGTGGCGCGGGCTCGCCCTCGCGAAGCACCACCAGCTGGTCGCCCTTGAGGACTGCGGTCACCTCGACCGGGACCTGCAGGGGCACGACGTCCTGAGCGTCGGTGTCCAGCAGGGGCCGCAGAACCGGCGACGGCGCCGGCACCCAGGCGTCGCCCTCCGGTGTCAGGAACAGGGTCTTCTCAGCGGAGCGGCGGCGCACCAGGGCGTCGATGACGATCCGCTCGCCGCCGACATTGGCCTTGCGCCACAGCTCCATGGCGCAGGCGGCCTGGATCTGAGCCCCCTCGTTCAGGCGCTTCAGGACGCCGGACTGGTGGAAATTGTCGAGGCCCAGGTTGAAGGCGAAGGAGGTCAGCGCATCGAACTGGTTTTGGGTCAGCGGCGTAAAGACCGCCTCATTGAGGGCGTGGGTGACGCCGATCAGGTCATAGAGCAGCAGCGCCTCGGCGTCGTCCGGCGAGACCTCCGCCCCCTGGCGCGCGGTGAGCGTGTGGCCATGGCCGATCGTCCAGCGCCCGTCGGGGAGCTGGGCGGCCGCTCGGCGATAGCCCTCGAACCGCTTGATCAGATCGATCGCGGTCCGGGACACACGGTGGCGAGGTTGCATGCCCTCTGACCCAGTTTGACCCAACGCACAAAGGTGCAAGGCCCTACCGGCAAGTTCTGGGCCGGTAGGCTCACTCACCCAATCCTTACAACAGGATAAGCGCCGCAATTCCCAGAAGTGCGAGGAATCCGAAGAAGTCGGTCATGAAGGTGACGACGACCGACGAGGAGACCGCCGGGTCGCGCCCCAGCCGTTCGAGGGCGATGGGGGCGAGAATGCCGCCAAGCGCCGCGACAAAGAGGTTGGCGATGATCGCCAGGAAGACCACCAGGGACAGCTTGAGGTCGTGCTGCCACAGGAAGAGCCCCGCGCCCATCATCAGGCCCACCGCCGAGCCGTTCATCAGGCCCACGGCGAGTTCACGCCCGATGATGCGCATGGCGTTGGCGGCGTTCAGCTCCTTGGTGGCGATCGCGCGCACCGCCACCGTCAGGGCCTGGGTGCCCGCGTTGCCGCCCAGGGAGGAGACGATCGGCAGCAGCATGACCAGCACCACGATCTTGGCGATCATCGGCTGGAAGGGGCCGATCACCGTCACGGCGATCGCCTCAGTGACGAGGTTGATCAGCAGCCACGGCAGCCGCGAGCGTACGATTCCGAGGAAACCCGCGTCACGGCCGGCGTCGGACACACCGGCCAGCGCCAGGATGTCTTCTTCGGTCTCTTCCTGGATGACGCCGACGATATCGTCGACGGTGATCTGGCCGACCAGCCGGCCCCCCGGCTCCACCACCGGGGCGGAGATCAGCCGGTACTTGTCGAAGATGTAGGCCACCTCTTCCTGGTCCATATCGACCGGGATCTCGGTGATCTGCTCCATGATCTGGGCCAGCGGCGTGTCGCGCTGGGCGCGCAGCAGGTGGCTGACCGGGCAGGCGCCGACGGGCTTGTAGGCGGGGTCCACGACGTAGACATCGAAGAACAGCTCCGGCAGCTCCTGTCCCTCCTTGCGGAGGTAGTCGATGGTGTGGCCGACGGTCCAGAACTGCGGCGCGGCCACCACCTCGCGCTGCATCAGGCGCCCGGCGGTCTCGTCCTCGTAGGCGAGCGTGGTCTCGATGGCGGCCCGCTCGACCTCGGGCATGGCGGCCAGCACCTGGGCGCGCTTGTCGGCCTCCAGGTCGTCGACGACGTCGGCGGCGTCATCGCTTTCCATCTCGCCCAGCGCCTTGGCGAGGACCTGCGAGGGCACGTGTTCAAGGATCTCTTCGCGGATCTCGGTGTCGAGTTCGGAGAGCACCTCGCCCAGGATTTCCGGATCCAGGTGCGGGACCAGCTCCTCGCGGTCGTCGGCCGACAGGAACCCCATCAGGTCGGCCACGTCGGCCGGGTGCAGCGCGCCCAGCAGTTCGCGCAGCCGCTCGGCGTCGCCGCGGTCGAGCGCATCGACGACCATCGGGACGTAGGCCGGATTTAGGGAATAGTCCTCGCCCAGGGCGAGGTCTTCCAGGTCCTCTTCAATCTCAGGTTTTTCGACAAGCTCAAGGTTGTCCGTTTCGCGGCTCATGGCGGACCTCCCTAGCTTATGTCGAAGCGTTATTTTCCTGAGAGTTTCTAAGGCCTTGCATCACTGGTGCGGTCGAGAAGACTCGAACTTCCACGGGTTGCCCCACAGCGACCTCAACGCTGCGCGTCTACCAATTCCGCCACGACCGCTCGTGGTGAGGCGCGGGGGGTAGCAAACG
>PLEH01000093.1 GCA_003136395.1 Phenylobacterium sp. | reverse complement strand
GATTTCGCGCAGCAGCCATCGCTTTCTCGAGCAAACACAAGGCGCGACGAGATGACCGGGCACCCTTTCTGTCCAACTTCCTGCCTAACGAGGCGCGAATTTCAACACGAAGCGCCGTTGGTCTGACAACACCCCAGCGCCCATTCGTGCATCTTGCGGGCGGCGTATTCGGAGCACACAGATGACGATCGAAGATCCCCTCCACTATCGCAGCCTAGCCGATACCGCCGCGGACATCCGGTCCGGTGCGCTCTCCTCGGAAGAGGTGACCCAGCATACGATCGAGCGCATCGGCGAGCTGGAACCGCGGCTGCACGCCTTCGCCACGGTGCGCGCCGAGGCCGCCTTGGCTGAGGCCCGGGCCGCCGACGCCCGCCGCTCCCGCGGCGAGGCTCTAAGCCTCCTGCACGGCGTTCCTGTCGCGGTGAAGGATCTGTGCGCCATGGCGGGCACGCCCACGCGCGCCGGCGGCTTCTTCCCAACCCGTTTTTCATCGACCGACACCGCAAGCGTGGTCACCCGCCTTCAGGACGCCGGGGCCATCATCGTCGGCAAGACCCAATTGACGGAAGGCGCCTGGGGTTCGCACCACCCAGACATAACCCCGCCCGTCAACCCATGGGCCCCCGACCGGTGGACCGGCGTGTCCTCGAGCGGGTCGGGCGTGTCGGTGGCCGCGGGCCTCGCCTATGGCGCGATCGGCACCGACACCGCCGGTTCGATCCGCTTCCCATCGGCCTGCAATCATCTCGTGGGACTTAAGCCCACCTGGGGGCGGGTCAGCCGCCATGGCGTCTTTCCGCTCTCAGACACCTTCGATCATGTGGGCCCGATGGCGCGCACGGTGCTGGATGCCGCGCTGATGTACGACGCAATTGCAGGCGCCGATCCCCTCGATCCGACGGCCCTGCAGGCGCCCGCCGGCGACAGCGCCGCCGCCGCGCGGGCCGGCACCCTCAAAGGGGTCAGGATCGGGCTCGACCCCGCTTACGCCCTGACCGGCCTGGATGAGCCGACGCAAACGGCCCTGAAAGCCGCGATAGCGCTCATGGAATCGGCGGGGGCTCTCATCGTCGAGGTGACCTTGCCGGATGTCCGCCCCTTCCTCGGGCGGGCCACCACCGCGGCCTTCGTGGAGGCAGCGATCTCCCACGCGCCGAGCTATCCGTCCGAGAAACAATCCTACAGCGCGACCTACGCCGCGCTCCTGGACATCGGTCACGCGACATCGGCCCTGGACTACGCGGCGATCGCCATCTGGCGGCGCGAATTCCACGGACACCTGATGCGCATCTTTCAGGGCGTCGACCTTCTCATCACGCCCGTGCTCCCAGTCGAGCCGCCGACGATCGGCCAGATGGCGGCCACCTTGAACGCGCCGCCGCTGAGCGCGGCGCCTCTGACCGCCTATACGATCCCCTTCAATCTCGCAGGGGTTCCCTCATTGACCTTACCCATGGGCCGGGCCGCGTCCGGCGTTCCCTTGGGATTCCAGTTCATCGGTCCCGATCTCGCCGAGACTTCCCTGTTGTCGGCTGGGGCCGGCTATGAGCAGGCCGCCGGATTTGCGGCGTTTCACCCTGCGATCTGATAAATAGGCGAGCGGCCAGGAAGGACCAGATCAACCCAGGACTCTCGTTATGGCTGGATGAGAAACGGGGGTCACGTCAGAGGGATTGCCAGAAGCGTAGCGGGAGCGCCTTCGCAGCCCAGACCATCTACTATCGGCTTGATGATGATGCGGCCACCCGCGTGATCGACCTGCTGTGCGACATCTATGGCGGCAAGCCAAATCGCTAGGCAGGTTTTCGGCTAGGCGCCCAGCTCCATCGGCAGATCGGGGTCGCGGCTCCATTCCGACATCGAGCCATCGTAAACCGCCACCGACGGATGGCCGAGTCGCGTCAACGCCAGAGCATCCATCGTCGCCGAGATGCCGCCGCCGCAGTAGCAGATCACCCGCGGTCGCTCGAGTGCGCCGACGGCGGCGAAGAGGGAGCGCAGTTCCGCGTCGTCCCGGTAGGTCCCGTCGGCGTTGAGCAAAGCCGCGTAGGGGACGTTGCGGCTACCCTTGATATGGCCCTTGCGGCCGTAGTTCATCGCCGACTCGCCGCTGTGGACGCTGGGCGACAGGGCGTTGATGGTGCAGACGGCGCCGTCGCCAATCGCTTCCACCACCGCTTGCTTGTTGGCCCAGGCGCCAGGCCGGGCGACCAGCGACAGATCGGCTGGCGGATAAGCGCGCGCGCCGGCCTCCACCGAGCGACCTTCCGCCATCCACTTGGCGAAGCCGCCGTCCAGCACCGCGACGTCGTCGAAGCCCGATGAACGCAGCATCCACCACAACCGCGTGGCCCACATGGGCGTCGTCGTCGTGTAGGCGACGACCCGCGCCCCGCGCTTCACGCCGGCGGCCCCGAGCGCCCGGGAGAGCCGATCGAGCGGCGGCATGGTGAAAGTCGTCTTGGCGTCGGGGTCGGACAGATCTCGGGCGAGGTCCAGGAAGGCGGCGTCAGGTATGTGCGCGACCTCGTAGTCGGCTCGCCCGCTCTCGATCCTGTAGGGTCCGTTCGCCGCCGGCCGCAGATGGACGGTCACGTCGTACACTCGCAGGTCCGGATCGCCGAGGTTGTCGGCAAGCCAAGCCGAGGAGACGAGGCCCCTTCCGTCCCATCCCGCCATGGCGTCCTCCTGGATCACGATGATTTTGGATTGAACAATCCAAAATCATAAACGTGATTGATTCCTAGGGTTTAGAGCGGGTTGCCGGCGGAAAACCGCTTCACACTTTTCCTCAACCTGCTCTGAGCCAGCCTGGAGCCTCACCATGGCCGCAACCC
>PLEH01000064.1 GCA_003136395.1 Phenylobacterium sp. | reverse complement strand
TGAACCGGTCACGCTCTAGCCGCCGAGCAGCCGATCCCGGGCCGCGTTGAGCTGCGTCGCCAACCCTGTCGTGCCCCCGGTGTCGGGATGCGCCATGCGCATAAGCCGGCGATAGGCCGCTTCGATCTCGTCCTCGGTGGCGTCGGCGTCGATCCCCAGCAGCGAGCGCGCCTCTGCCTCGCTCATCTTGCTGGAGGACGGCGGCGGCCGGGGCGCGCGCGCCGCATTGATCCGCGCGGTGGTGACGGTCCACAGCCCCAGGATCGTCAGGATGATGGAGATCTCCCAGGCGCCGCGAAGCCCGGCGAAGGCCGCGCCTGCGAAGGCGGCGACCGACAGGGCGCCGGAGAAGATCCGCCATTCCCGGCGCTTGAAGACCGTCTGGCCCCGTCCGAGGCCCACCAGGAACCAAAGGACCGCGGCGCCGATCGCCAGGTAGATCATCCGCCTATTCCGCGGCGATCTGCTCGCCGTCGGAGAAGCCCGAGAGGCCAAGCGCGGTCATCAGGGCCCGCAGTTCCTGGCGCGCCGCCACATGCTGCAGCGACATCGCAACGGGTCTGATCGTCGGCGACAGGTCGGCCACGGTCAGGCCAAACGGGAACAGCTCGCGGTAGATGACCCGGTCGCGCAGGCCGGGTCCGATGCGGAAGCCGACCTTGCGCGACAGCGTCTCGACCCGTTCGTCCAAGCGCTTGCGGTTGCGGGCCTCGGTAGGGGCGAGGCGGTTGCGCAAGACGACCCAGTCGATCTGCTTGCGGTCCTTGAGCGCACGGGCCTTGCGGCTGTTCCAGACGGTCTCGGAGTAGAGGCTATGGCGTGTCAGTTCGAGCGTCACGGGATCGACGATGCCCAGCATGTCGAAGTCCACGAAGCTGTCGTTCATCGGGGTGACGATCAGGTCGGCGAGGCCATGGGCCGCGCGGCTGATCGCCGTGTCGCTGCCAGGCGTGTCGATGAGCACGAAATCGGCCTCCTCGCTGCACTGGGCGAAGGCCTCCTCGAAGCGGGCGAGCGCCTCCTCGTCGGTGGCCTTGGCCAGAGCCGCGCCGTCGACGCTCAGGGGGTGCTCGATGGGCATCGGGGCGGTGACATCGTTGGCGTCGAGCCAGGCGCGGCGGTGGGCGAAGAAGTGGCTGGTCGACTGCTGGCGCAGGTCGAGGTCCAGGACGGCCACCTTGGCCTCGGCGTGAAGGAGCGCGGTGGCCGTATGAATGGCGATGGTGGACTTGCCCGCCCCGCCCTTCTCGTTGCCGACCACGATGACGCTGGCCTGCGGCATGCTCATAGCTCCATTTGCGGCCGGCGCGGGCCGACTCACTTGGCGTCTAGGTGAGCGCGCCGGGCGAACCCCGGTCAACGCGCCGATGGACGCGGCCTGTGGATGACTACCAGGCGCCGGCTTCGCGGAGCTGGCGGGCCAGTTCCTGGGGCACGTCGCCGAAGCCCGCGGCGGCGAGGTCGGGGGGTGCGTCCCTGAGCTCCAGGTAGCGCCAGCCCTGGAAGGCGCGGCGCGGCGTCGGCGCCACGCGGATGGGCGTCGGATCGAGGGTGACTTCGCAGCGGGCGGTGACGCCCTCGCCCACGGTGTTCACCGCCAGGATCGGCTGGCGGCAGAGGATCACGCCCTTGAACACCCGGAAGAGCGATCCGCCGTCCACCAGCTCGGCCGCGCGCTTGGGCGTCTGGCGGGTGCGCATGATCCAGGGGCCGCCCGGCTCTCGGGTCCGCTGCCATTCCAGCAGGTCCTCGACGGTCGCCGCGCCGACGCAGAGCTTGATCATGTGGAGCGCCATGGCGAAGCCATAGCCCCGACTCTTCGGCCAAGCTAGGCTTCCACCCGTGTCCCGGCTGCCTGACATCCCCGACGAGTCGGCGCTGGCGCGACTGTTCAGCCAGGAACGCGTGCAGAATGAGGCCGTCTGGTTCTCCCTGCCCGGCGGCCAGACACTGTTTTCCGCCGGCGACCGGTCCAATCAGCTCTACTTCGTGCGCGCCGGCCGGCTGGGCGCCTTCCGCCGCGAACAGGGCCACGAGGTGCAGTTCCTGGGCGTGATCCGTCCGGGTGAGCCGGCGGGCGAGATGTCGCTGATCGCCGACGCGCCGCACTCCGCCGATGTGGTGGCGCTCAGGGACTCCGAGATCATCGCGGTGCCGCGCGATATCTTCTTCGAGGCCTGCGAGGCCGACACCTCGGTGATGATCGAGCTCGCCAAGCTGATGATGCTGCGCAGCCGCCAGGCGGTGACCCGCGGCGGAGTCGGCGAGCCTTCAGTGTTCGGCTTCGTGTCCCTGGGCCAACCCGGGGCGCTTCGTCCCCTCGTCGAGCGCCTGGCCCGCGAGATCATCAAGCTCGGCTACACCGTCACCACCATCGGCGCCGAGGCCCAGACCGCGCCCACGGAGTGGTTCTCGGACGTGGAGCGCACCCACGACTTCGTCCTCTACGTCGCCGAGGTGGCCGACGCGGGCTGGCGCCAGGTGGTGGCGCGCCAGGTGGACCGGCTGTTTCGGGTGGCGCGCGGCGACCGCAATCCGCCCAAGTCCGAGGCGGTGGTCGACGTCCCCTCGCCCCTGCAGGCCCAGCAGCTGGTCGACCTGATCCTGATCCACCCGCCGGACACCAGCCGGCCGTCGGGGTCGGAGGCCTGGGCCGACGCGGCCCAGCCGGCGCGTCTGTTCCATCTGCGCCGCGACAATGAGGGCGATATCCAGCGGATCGCGCGTGTGCTGACCGCGCAGTCGGTGGGCCTGGTGCTCTCCGGCGGCGGCGCCAG
>PLEH01000146.1 GCA_003136395.1 Phenylobacterium sp. | reverse complement strand
GGCTACGACCCCAAGCTGCTCACGGAAGTCGAGGCGAACTTCACGGCCGCCGGCGACGGCGAGACCCGCGTCGACTTCGAGCACCGCGGCCTGGAGCGCTTCGGCGACAGCGAGGCCGCGATCCGCACCCGCGCCATGATGGACGGCGGCTGGGGGCTCATCCTCGACAGTTTCAAGACCGTGGTGGGCGGCTGACATCCCACCGAACAGACCAATCCGTCGAAGAAGGGGGAACACCATGTCTGAGATCATCATCCACGGAAATCCCGGCAGTCCCTACGTCCGCAAGCCGCTGCTGGTCTGCGAGGAAAAGGGAGCGCCCTACCGCCTGGCCGCCATGGCCTTCGGGACCGGCGCCAACAAGACGCCGGAGTACCTGGCCCGAAATCCGTTCGGCCGCATCCCGACGATCGAGCACGGTGACTTCGTCCTCTACGAGGCCCAGGCCATCGTCCGCTATATCGACCAGGTGTTCGACGGCCCCAGCCTGACGCCCGCCGACCCGCGGGCCCAGGCGCGCATGAACCAGGTGATGAACATCGTCGACTGGTACGTGATGCCCTCGATCTCGGCCGGGATCGGCTTCAACCGAGTGGTCAAGCCGAAGTTCGGCATGACGCCGGACGAAGAGGCGGTGGAAAAGGCCCTGCCCATGGCGCGGACCTGCGTCGCGGCCCTTGAGGAAATCCTGGCGGCCAAGCCCTATTTCGCGGGCGAGGCGGTCTCGCTGGCCGACCTGTTCGCCTACGGCCACTTCGAGTTCCTCGGCCAGACGCCCGAAGGCGCCGATATGCTGGCCGGTTCGCCCCTGCTGGGCTGGATGGAGCGCATGGCCGGGCGCTCGAGCGTCCAGAAGACCACCTGGGAGCGCCTGGCCGAACAGGTCGCGGCGTGACGGTCGGCCAAGCTTTGTCGTTGACCCGGCAGGCGTGCGCGCGAGATTAGGGTCTCGCCTCGCGCGACCTGCCCGGAGTAACGCCGCTGCCCAGCACCACGTCCAAGGGCGCCCTGATCAAGATCGCCGTCGCCGGCGCGCTCGGACGCATGGGCAAGGTGGTGGCCGACGCCGTGGAGGCAGAGCCCGGCCTGACGCTCGCCGCGCGCTTCGACCGGCCCGGGCTCACCGGCGAGGTGCTGATGAGCCAAGAGGCGGCGCTCAGCGCCTGCGACGTGGTCATCGACTTCACCAGCCCTTCCGCCTCCGCGGCGCTGGCGACCGTCTGCGCGGCGCGCGGCGGGCCGGCCATGGTGATCGGCACCACCGGCCTGAACGAGGCCCAGATTGCCGCGATCGACACCGCCTCGGCCAAGGTCGCCATCGTGCGCGCCGCCAACTTTTCGCTCGGCGTCAACATGCTGATGGGGTTCGTCGAGCAGGCGGCCCGCCAGCTCGGCCCGGAAGCCTACGACGTCGAGATCTTCGAGGCGCACCACCGGCGCAAGGTGGACGCGCCCTCCGGCACCGCCCTGATGCTGGGCGAGGCCGCCGCCGCGGGGCGCGGCGTCGATCTGTCCAAGGTGGCCAGGCGGGCCCGCGACGGCATCACCGGCGCGCGGCCGGAAGGCGAGATCGGCTTTGCGGTGATGCGCGGCGGCGGCATCGTCGGCGAGCACGCCGTCAGCTTCGCCGGCGAGGACGAGATCCTGACCCTGTCGCATTCCGCCCGCGGGCGAGGCCTCTTCGCCAAGGGCGCCGTGGTCGCCGCCCGCTGGGTCGCGGGCCGGCCGCCCGGCCTCTACGACATGCGCGACGTCCTGGGTTTTTCCGGCAGGGGCTGAGGCCAGATGGATGATCTCCTCAAACGAGACGCCACCGAACAGCTTGCCGCGCTGAATGCGAAGCGCGTCTCGGCGGTGGAGCTGCTGAAGAGCGAGCTGGCGCGCCACGAGAAGACCCACGGCGCGATCAACGCCGTGGTCGCCGTCAGCCTGGAGCGCGCCTCGGAGCATGCCGCGGCCATCGACGACCTGCGCGCCCGGGGCGAACCCATGGGCCTGCTGGCCGGCCTGCCGATGACGGTGAAGGACACGCTGGACGTGGTGGGCCTGCCCGCCTCCTCCGGCCTCAAACACCTTAAGGCCCGTCAGGCCGAAGACGCCTCGGCGGTGAAGGCCGCCAAGCACGCCGGCGCCGTGATCTGGGGCAAGACCAACACTCCGGTGATGGCCGGCGACTGGCAGACCTTCAACGGGCTCTACGGGACCACCAACAACCCCTGGGACCTGCAACGCACCACCGGCGGCTCCTCAGGCGGGGCGGCCGCGGCGCTGGCGGCCGGGGTCACGGCGCTGGAGATCGGCTCGGACATCGGCGGATCCCTGCGCGTGCCGGCGAGTTTCTGCGGCGTCTACAGCCACAAGCCCACCTGGGGCCTGGTCGAACAGCACGGCCATGTGCCGCCCTCGCCCGGGTCCTGGAGCGAGCGGGACCTCAACGTCATCGGCCCCATGGCCCGTTCAGCCCGCGACCTGCGTCTGCTGATGTCCGTGCTCGGGGGCGGCCTGATCGCGGCCAAGGGCCCGCCGGCCGAGCTCAAGGAGGTCAGGATCGCGCTCTGGCTCGACGAGCCCAGCTTCCCGCTCGACCCGGAGGTCCGCGCCGCCATCGAGAGCTTCGCCGCCGAGCTCTCCGCCGCCGGCGCGGACGTCACCCCGATCGCCTCGCCGCTGCACATGCCGACCTTGATGGGGGCCTACCGCACCCTCCTGGGCGCCATCATCGGCGAGGACATGCCCGACAAGGCGATCCGCGCGCTCACCCGCCTGCGCGGCCTCGCCCGCTGGCAGGTGGACCGCGGCGCGGACGCGGCCTCCAACGCGGCCATGACGCTGGCCTACACCGCCACCCACCGCGAATGGATGGCGGCCGATGCGGTGCGCGCGCGGCTGCGCCACGAGATCGTCGGGGTCTTCGACCGCTTCGACGCGATCCTCGCGCCGATCGCCCCGGTCGCGGCCTTCCCGCACGATCACCGCCCGTTCGCGCGGCGCAGGTTGGTCATGTCCGACGGCAAGGCCGCGCCCTACGGCTCGATGCTCAACTGGATCTCGCTGGCGACCGCCCTGGGCCTGCCGGCGACCGCGATCCCGGCGGGGCCCACGGCCTCCGGCCTGCCGGTGGGCGCGCAGCTCATCGGCCCGCAGCACGGCGACGCGCGCCTGCTGGCGCTGGCCCAGGCCATCGAGGAAAACATCCGCGGCTTCATCCCCCCGGAAATGGCGGATTAGGGCGCAAGCCTGGCGTAGAGCCACTGGTCCCAGTATCGACCCTTCCAGAAGGCGTAGTCGCGCAGCACCGCTTCGCGCACGAAACCGTGCCGTTCCAGCAGGGCGGCGGAGGCCGCATTGCCGGGCGTGACCATCGCCTCGATGCGGCGCAGGCCGAGCGTCCCGAAGCCGTGGCCCAGGACCGCCGGCAGCACCTCGGCCATCACCCTCTGACGCCAGCGCGGCCGGACCACGTCATAGGCGATCTCGCCCCGCGACCCGCGCTCGCGCACCAGGGTGTTGAACCCCATGGTTCCCACGAAGGCGCCGGCCCGATCGCGGATCGCCCAGCGGACGCCGTCGCCCGACCCGGCAAGCCGCATCGCCCAGGCGATGATCGCATCGGCGCCGGCCGCGTCGCTCAGCGGCTCGATGTCCATGTGCTCGACGGTCTGCGCGTCCCCGAGATGAGCCAGAAGGTCCGCCCGATCGTCGCCGCTGAGCGGGGTGAGTACGTAGTTGGCTGTCTCGATGTCGCTCACGGCTTGGCGGGCGGCGGGTTCTGACGGGTCCAGACGCCGTCGACGGCGGCCTGGACATTTTCGCCCACCCCGCGCTGGAGCAGGGACAGGCCTTCCAGCTCCACCTTGTCGGCGCGCAGCATCCGCGGATGGGCGCTGTAGCCCACCAGATAGATCGACCGGTCGGTCTTGGTCTGGCCGTCCTCGATGTAGACGGTGACGACGCCCACCGGCAGGCGGCCGTGCGGCTTCTTCACGCCGCGGTCGTGCTCGGCCCTGGAAAGCCCGCCCTCGATCCAGCCGGCCTCCAGGCGCGGATTGCCGGTGGTCTCGGCGGTGTCGGCGCGCACCTCGCTGGGGAAAATCAGCGACTGGGTCTGGATCACCTGCTCGGCGTGGACGCTGGCCAGCCGCAGGCGATCCCCGCCGCCCTCCGGCGAGCCGGTCATCAGGAAGGCGAGCTTGAGCGCGCCGGCCCTGGCCTCGGCCTTCTTCTCCTGCGCCTCGGCGGCGCGTTCCTTCTCGGTGAGAGTCCGCTCGCGGTGGGTGTCCCAATAGCCGAGGCCGGCGATCACCAGGGCCAGGATACCGACCAGCTCGGCCAGTGACAGCCAGCGGATCGGCAGACGCTTCTTGGGCTTCTCGCTCATCGTCAGCGCCCGGTGGATCCGAAGCCGCCGGCGCCGCGGACCGTCTCGTCCAGGCTCTCGACCTCGACCCAGGCCGCCTGGACCACAGGGGCGATCACCAGCTGGCCGATGCGGTCGCCCCGGCGGATGACGAAGTCCTCTTCGCCGTGGTTGATCAGGATCACCTTCACCTCGCCGCGGTAGTCGGCGTCGACCGTGCCCGGTGAATTCAGGCAGGTGACCCCGTGCTTGAACGCCAGCCCCGAGCGCGGCCGCACCTGGCCCTCGAACCCGGGCGGCAGCGCGAAGGCGAGGCCCGTCGGCACGGGGAACCGCGAGCCCGGGCGCAGAATCAGCGGCTCGTCGTCCGGGACCGCGGCGCGCAGGTCCATGCCCGCCGCCTGGGCGGTCTCATAGGCCGGGAGAGGCAGCCCCTCGCCGTGCGGCAGGCGGGTGATCGGGACGGTCGGGTTCACCGGAACTCCTGAGCGATGCGGCCGGCCAGCTTGCGGGCGACCTCGCCCTTGGCCATCCGCTCCCATCGCTCGATTCCGCCCTTGGTGACGAGGGCCACGGCGTTGTCGTCACCGCCCATGGTCCCGGCCACGCTGACATCGTTGGCCACGATCCAGTCGCAGCCCTTCTTCGCGAGCTTGGCCTGGGCGTTGGCCTCCAGGTCATGGGTCTCGGCCGCGAAGCCGATCACCAGGCGTGGGCGACGCCTACCCTTCGACAGGTTCGCAAGTATGTCGGGGTTTTCCACCAGGGCGATGGGGGCGGCGGCCTTGCCGTCCTTCTTGATCTTCGTCTCGCCCGTCTCGGCTGGCCGCCAGTCGGCCACGGCGGCGACGCAGACGGCGATGTCCGCGGGGAGCGCGGCTTCGGAGGCCGCCAGCATCTCGCGCGCGCTCTCGACATCCACCCGCACGACGCCCGCCGGCGTGGGGAGCGCCGTGGGGCCGCTCACCAGGGTCACTTCACAGCCCAGGGCCGCCAGCGCGCCGGCGATGGCGTAGCCCTGCTTGCCGGAGGAGCGGTTGGTCAGCATCCGCACCGGGTCTATGGCCTCGACGGTGGGGCCGGCGGTGACCAGGGCGCGCCTGCCGCTGAGCGGCCGGGCGCCGCCCCCCAGCGCCGCCATCACCGCCTCGACGATCGCCGCGGGTTCGGCCATCCGGCCGGGGCCATATTCACCGCAGGCCATAGCGCCTTCGTCGGGGCCCACGAACATCACGCCGTCGGCCCTCAGCGTGGCGAGGTTGCGCCGGGTCGCTGAATGCTCCCACATCCGCACGTTCATGGCCGGCGCCATCAGCACCGGCTTGTCGGTGGCGAGCAGCGTCGTCGACGCGAGGTCGCCCGCCAGGCCATGCGCCGCCTTGGCCATAAGGTCGGCCGTGGCCGGCGCCACGACCACCAGGTCGGCGGAGCGCGACAGCTCGATGTGGCCCATCTCGGCTTCGTCCGTCAGCGAGAAGAGCTCGCAATAGACCTTGTCCTCGGCGAGCGCCGACAGCGACAGCGGCGTCACGAACTCCGCGCCCGCCTGGGTGAGGATCGGCCGCACGGCGACGCCCGCCTTGCGCAACAGCCGCGTGAGTTCGAGGGCCTTGTAGGCCGCGATGCCGCCGCCGACGATCAGGAGAATCCGCTTCTGGTCCAAAGGCTTTCGGCCCCTCGTCGACGCGCGTGAGACTTATGCCAGATGGGGGCGCAGAAGAAATCCGCCAAATTGGACTCGACAACTGTTTCAAGTTGTTCTTTCTTTGTTCCCAACCTCTGCTGTTTGGGAGAAACGGTAATGGCTAGGTTGAATGCGGCGCTGTCCCTGGCGCTGGGAATTTCGGCGTTGGCGCTGCTCGGCGCCTGCGACAACGGCCCCTCGGCGGTGAGCAAGCAGCAGGCGGCGGGCACACAGATGGCCACCGCCAATGCGCCCGAGCGGTCCTCCGACCGAAGCAGCGGCGGGTACGACAACGCCTCCAAGGTCGACCACCGCAAGGACGAGGTCGCCAAGGCCGACGACGGCAAGCCCGTGTGGGCGTCCTCCAAGCGGTTCTCGGCGGAGGAAGGGGCGCAACGCCAGTTCGAGCGGGACGGCGCGGCCTTCGACGCCAAGACGCTCGATCAGTTCGTCAGGAAGGCGCACGCCTTCGTGGGCCATCCGCCCAAGGGCACGCTGACGCTGACCCGCAAGAACGGCGACATCCTCTACTACGACCCAAAGGGCAACGTCTTCGCGGTGGCCAGCAAGGAAGGCGCGCCGCGCACCATGTTCAAGCCGGACGACGGCATGGCCTATTGGGAAAAGCAGAAGGACCGCGAGGAACGCAGCCAGACCGCGCGCTCCGGGCGCAAGTCCAGGTCCGCGGACGACCAGGCCGAGTAGGCTGCCAGGAGGGACGATGGCCGATCCGAAGCACATCCAGCGCACCGGTCAGGTCGACTGGGCGCAGGTCTGGCGCGGCCGCCATCCGTTCAACCCGGCCTCGGAGATGAAGCTGGTTCCGCTGGGCGATCCGGCGGGCATGACCCAGCTCGGCGTCCACCTGATCCGCATCCCGCCCGGCAAGGAGAGCTACATCCCCCACGCCCATTCGGTGTCGGAGGAGTTCGTCTTCATCCTGGAGGGCGTGGGCGAGATGGTGCTGGACGGGGTGGGCCACCCTGTCGGACCCGGCGATTTCGTGGGCTTCCCAATCGACGGGGTGGTCCACTCGCTCCGGTCCAAGGGGCCCGACGACCTCCTTTACCTGACCGCCGGCCGGCGCGACCCCATCGAGGTCGCCGACATGCCGACCATCGGCAGGACCACCGTCTTCCGGAACGGCAGAATGGAGCTGTTCGGAGAGGACGGAATCGAGCGGCTCAGCCAGGCCGAGTGGATGGCGCGCACGAAGATCGAGGACTGAGCGGCGCGCCAGATGCTCCCCGTAGGGGAAGCTGTCAGCGAAGACTGACTGAGGGGGTGACCTCTCCGGCGCTCGGGATGTCGGCTGTCGCGGGTTCGGCGGGTGAAACCCCCCGTCTCGGCGCGGGTCGCGCCGATCCACCTCCCTAGAGGGGAGGATCTGACGAGTCAGCCCCAGTACATTGCCGCCAGGAACGCGCCGCCCGCCACCACGGCGCCGGCGGCGAACCACAGCAAGGCCGAGCCCCCGCGCCGGGTTTCCCCGACTTCGACCGCCGCGGCCGGCGGATTTTCGATCAGCCGGGCCAGGTTCTTCAGCGCCGTGGCGGCCTCGTCGGCGAAGCGCCTGATCCGCGCCAGCGGCGACAGCTCGCGGGTCATCCACCGGCGCACCACAGGGTCGGCGGCGCGCCAGATGTCGTGGTCGGGCTGGATGCGGCGCGCCACGCCTTCGACGGTCATCATGGTCTTCTGCAGCAGCACCAGTTCCGGTCGCAGGTGCATGTCGTAAAGCGCGGTGATCTCGAAGAGCTGGGTCAGGACCCGGCTCATGGGCACTTCGCTGGCGGGGCGGCCGAACACCGGCTCGCCCACCGCCCGCAGCGCCTGGGCGAAGGCGGCCACGCTGTGGTGGGCCGGCACGTAGCCGGCGTCGAAATGGGTCCGGGCCACGCCCTCGTAGTCCTTGTTGAGGAACCCCCAGAGGATTTCCGCCAGGTAGCGGCGCTCGGGCGGGCCGATCCGGCCGATGATCCCGAAATCCACGGCGGTGAGCTGGGCCGGGGCGGCGGCGAACAGGTTCCCCTCGTGCAGGTCGGCGTGGAACACCCCGTGATCGAGGGCCTGGGAGAGGAAGGCGCGGATCAGGTTGTCGGCCATGGCCTGGCGGTCGAGGCCGGGCTGGGTGAGCGCGCCCGGATCGGAAAGCGGCCAGCCCCTCGCCCATTCCATGGTCAGGACCCGTTTGCCGACGCCCTCCCAGACGATCGGCGGCACGGCCATGTAGCCGTCGAGCGCCATGACCTCGCGAAGTTCGTCGGCGCCGGCCGCCTCGAGCCTCAGGTCGAGCTCCAGAATGGTGGCCCGGATCACGGTCTCGGCGAAGGCGCGGGGCTCCAGCCGCCGCGCCGGCGGGACCCAGCGCTCGATCAGGCGGGCCGCCAGGTCCAGGCTCTCGGCGTCGTTGCGAACCCGGATCTCGATGCCGGGCCGCAGGACCTTTACGGCCACCTTGCGGCCGTCCAGCAGCTTCGCCTCATGCGCCTGGGCGAGCGAGGCGGCGGCCATCGGCTCCCCGAACTCGGCGTAGAGGCTCTCGATGGTCCGGCCGAGCGTGCGTTCCACCTCGGCGCGGGCGACGGCGGTGGGGAACGGCGGCAGCCTGTCCTTCAGCCGCGAAAGGTCCTCGGCGAACTCGCGCCCGAAGAAATCGCCCCGCGTGGAGAGCAGCTGGCCGAGCTTGATCGCCACCGGCCCCATGCTCTCCAGCGATCGGGCCAGCCGCTCGCCGGGCCGCCCCGAACGCGCGCCCGACCCCGCGAACAGCCGAAGCGCCTTGGCGAGCGCGCCCATCGACGGCGGATAGAGGTGGTCGAGCTCACGCGGCAGGAGCGCATCGTTGCGGACCAGCACCCAGACGGCGCCGGTCACGCGGCCAAACGCGCCGAGTGCGCCCATTTCGCTAGATCGCCCGGCCGGTGTGCAGGGCCGCTACGCCGCCGGTGAAGTTGGTGTAGTCGACTTTGGAGAACCCGGCCTCGCCGATCATGGCGGCGAACCTGCGCTGGTCGGGGAAGCGCCGGATCGACTCCACCAGGTACTGATAGGCGTCGCGGTCGCCGCCGACCCGGGCGCCGATTTCCGGGATCACCTTGAAGGAGTAGGCGTCGTAGGCATGTCGCAGCGCCTCGGTGATCGGCCGGGAGAATTCCAGGCAGAGGAACCGGCCGCCGGGCTTCAGCACCCGGCGCGCTTCCCTGAGCGCGGCGGGAATGTCGGTGACGTTGCGGATGCCGAACGAGATCACATAGGCGTCCGCGCTCGCGTCCGGCAGAGGCAGGGCTTGCGCGTCGCCGACGGCCCAGGCGATCTCGGGCTCCGAGCCCTTCTTGACGCCCGCAGCGATCATCTCGGCGTTGTAATCGACCACAAAGATCTTCGCGTCGTCCCCGCCGCGGCGCAGCTGAGCGCGCCGGGCCAGTTTCGCGAACCGCCGGGCCATGTCACCGGTGCCCCCCGCCACGTCGATGATCGTCTCGCCGGGCTGTGGGTTCAGGCGCGCGGCCACCGCGTCCTTCCACAGGCGATGGACGCCGCCGCTCATCAGGTCGTTCATCAGGTCGTAGCGGCGGGCCACGCGGTCGAAGACACCCCGCACCAGGCCGGGCTTTTCGCTCGCGTCCACGTCGCGGAAGCCAAAGGTGGCGGCAGGTCCGGTCATGGCCGCCCTCTTAGCCCCGCCATCCTAGCGTGGCGATTCAGAAATTCGCCAGTGCTCGCGGCAGGCGCCCAGCGAATTTCTGAATCATGAGCCACGCCAGCAAGTCCATGTTTTCTAGTGTGCTTCCTGGATCTGAAGTTCGCTCGGCGCCCGATCCAGAAGTTGGGCGAACTTCAGATCCAGCACACTAGCCTCCAAGGCCCTTGGCGCGCGGCGAGCGGCATGCCAAGCCCGGTTCTTACTGATTAAGGTGGGGCATGCCCGAACTTCCCGAGGTCGAGACAGTGCGCGGCGGCCTCGCGCCCGTGCTGGAAGGCCACCGGCTCGCCCGCGTCGAGGCCCGCCGGCCCGACTTGCGCTTTCCCCTGCCGGAGAACTTCGTCCAGGTCCTGACCGGGGCGATCGTCACGCGCCTGGAGCGGCGGGCGAAATATCTGCTGGCCGCGCTTGACCGCGAGGACACCCTGGTGATGCATCTGGGCATGAGCGGCCGCTTCGAGATCGCCCACCCGGAGGGAGTCGCCGAGCGGCTTGGCCAGTTCCACTACGCCCCCGAGCCGGACGCCAAGCACGCCCACATCGTCTTCACCACCGAGGAGGGCGCGAGGGTGACCTACTATGACCCCCGCCGGTTCGGTTACATGGCGCTGGTCAACACCGCGACCCTGCACCTGCATCCCTGGTTCGCCGGCCTCGGCCCCGAACCCCTGTCGGACGACTTCGACGCGACGCGGCTGAAGTCCGCCTTCAAGGACCGCAAACAGGGTCCCAAGACGCTCCTGCTCGACCAGCGGATCGTGGCGGGCCTCGGCAATATCTATGTCTGCGAGGCCCTGAACCGCGCCCGCATCTCGCCCTTCAAGCCCGCGGGCGGGATATCGAAGCCACGGCTTGAAAAGCTCGTGACCGAGATCCGCGCCGTCCTGACCGAGGCCATCGCGGCCGGCGGCTCGACCTTGCGCGACTTCGCCCAGACCGACGGCGCCCTAGGCTATTTCCAGCACCGCTTCCGGGTCTATGACCGCGAGGGCGAGCCCTGCGCCAACGACCCGTCGGTCGGCGTCATCGCCCGCAAGGTCCAGGCCGGCCGTTCGACCTTCTATTGCCCCGCCTGCCAGACATGAGCCGCCGCCTGCCATCCCTCGCCGGCGCGCTGGCCACCCTCGCCATCGCCTTGGGGAGCGCCTGGGCCGGCGCGGCGCGGGCCGAGGCGCCGGTCTGGGTGGTGAGGGACAAGGATTCCGAAGTCGTGCTATTCGGCTCCGTCCACGTCCTGCCGCCGGGCCTCGACTGGGCGCCGCCGGTGCTGGATCGCGCGCTGAGAACCGCCGACGATATCTGGTTCGAACTGCCCATCGACCCCAAGAGCGAGGCCGAGACCGGCGCGCTGGCCACCCAGGTCGGCGTGCTGCCTCCCGACGGATCGCTGTTCAAGCTCCTGACGCCGCAGGACGCCACCCTGATGAGCAAGGTCGCAGCCGCGCTCGACGTCTCGCCGGTCCTGCTGGACCGCCTGCAGCCCTGGCTAGCCGAGATCGCTCTGGCCGGTGGCGCCTACCGCAAGGTGGGCGCGGACGCCAACTCCGGCGTCGAGAACACCATCGCCGCCATGGCCACGCCCAAGGCCACGCGCAAAGCCTTCGAGACGCCCGCCGAGCAGATCGCACTCCTGTCCGGCGGGCCGATCGAGGAGCAGATCGCCTCCCTGCACGAGACCCTGCACGAACTCGACGAGCAACCCGACGAATTCACCAACCTGGTCAAGGCCTGGGTGGACGGCGACATCCAGGCGCTGGACCGCGAAGCCCTGGCCCCGATCCGCAACAGCACGCCAACCCTCTTCAAGCGCCTGGTGCTGGACCGCAATGCGCGGTGGACCGAGGTGCTGGACGCCCGGCTGAAGGGCCACGGCCGCACCGTGGTGGTGGTCGGCATCGGCCACCTGATCGGCCCCGAAGGCGTGCCGGCCCGCCTGCGGGCGCTTGGCTATTCGGTCACGGGGCCTTAAGGCGGCGGCGGAGCGTTTCCCGGCTGCCCTGGATCAGGGCAGCCGATTAGGAAGAGCGACCAAGTCGAGATGTTACGTCCAAGGAGCCACGCCCGATGACCCTGCAGACCCTGATCGTGGAGCGCCACGGCGCCGTGACCCTGATCCGGCTCAACCGGCCCGAGGCGCTGAACGCGCTGAACGGCCAGCTGATGGACGAACTGACCGCGACCCTGGACGAAACCGAGGCTGATGCGAGCGTCCGCTGCGTGGTGATCACCGGCTCCGACCGCGCCTTCGCCGCCGGCGCCGACATCAAGGAGATGGCGTCCAAGAGCTACGCCGACGTCTTCACCGAGGACTTCATCACGGCCAACTGGGAGCGGGTGACCCGCTGCCGCAAGCCGGTGATCGCCGCGGTGGCCGGCTACGCTCTGGGCGGCGGCTGCGAGCTGGCCATGATGTGCGACTTCATCATCGCCGCCGACAACGCCCGGTTCGGCCAGCCGGAGATCAACCTCGGCGTCATCCCCGGCGCCGGGGGCACCCAGCGGCTCACCCGCTTCGTCGGCAAGTCCAAGGCCATGGACATGGTGCTCACCGCCCGGATGATGAACGCCGAGGAAGCCAATCAATGCGGCCTGGTCAGCCGGGTCGTCCCGCTGGCCGACCTCATTTCGACCGCCATGGAAGCGGCCCAGAAGATCGCGGCGCTCTCGCCCAACTCGGTGATGATCGCCAAGGAGCTGGTGGGCGCCGCCTACGAGGCCCCGCTCAGCCAGGGCGTGAAGATGGAGCGGCGGCTGTTCCACTCCCTCTTCGCCTTTGACGATCAGAAGGAAGGCATGGCCGCTTTTGTCGAGAAGCGGCCGGCGAAGTTCACGGGGAAGTAGGGGCCGTCGTTTCCCGGGTCCGAAAAGGGCTCGGCCTCCATTGACCCGGCGCCGGTCCTCCCGTATATCCGCGCCTCCGATTTTCACCGCCCGGGCGACCGGGCGCGTTCGTATGAGAAGCTCCTAAAGTATGGCCAATACGCCCGGCTCCAAGAAAGCGGTCCGCAAGATCGCCCGCCGCACCGAAGTCAACACCGCGCGGCGTTCGCGCGTGCGCACCTTCCTTCGCAAGTTCGACGAGGCCCTGACCGGCGGCGACGCCGCGGCCGCCAAGGACGCTTTCGTGAAGGCCCAGTCGGAATTGATGCGCGCGGTCTCCAAGGGCGTGGTCCACAAGAACACCGGCTCGCGCAAGGTCTCGCGCCTGGCCGCGCAGCTGCGCAAGATGTCCGCCGCCTGATCGATCGGCGCGGCGGGCGATACCCGGCCTCTCCCATGGGAATTGAACGACCAAACGGCGCCCTCCGCGGCGCCGTTTTCGTGTCTGGCGCGAGCGGCGCCGGGTGCGACAGGTGCGGCGAATCTGCTCAGCTCACGGAGTGCTGATCGGCGTTTTCCTTGGCGACAAAAGGGGTAAGCGCGAGTCAACGAAAATATCCGCTTGAGCGCGCAAGAATCACCGTTGACCGGCCCCGGCCCCCCATTAGTGTTGCCGTTCTTACAGGCGTCTTCAATCTGATCCCGGATCGAACCGGGGTGCCGGCGGAGTGCATGCGCTCGCCGGATAAGATCCTGTTTGTGTTGAACAAAAGCGCGGTCCTCTGCGTGGGGCTGGGACCGTGACGTGGGCTGGGACGGGGTTGACGAGATGATGAGTGGGGGGGCTGCGGGAGCCATGGCGAGCGCACCGGCCGGAGTCGTGTGGACGAAGACCTGTCAGGTCTTGAAGCGCGAGCTGGGCGAGGCGACGTTTGGCTCCTGGCTTGGCCAGGCGGCGCTGCGCGAAACCGGCGACGAGGTGTGCCTGGTGGCGGCCACGGGCGTGGCGCGTGACTGGATCGCGCGCCACGCCTGGCGCCGTATCGGCGAGCTCTGGGCGCAGAACGATCCGCTGGGCCGCCGGCTCGACCTGAAGTCGCGCATGGAGTTCGATTCCGAGGGCCTGGTGGCCGCCTCGGCGGCGATTGCGCCTAAAGCCCTGGACGCCGCCGCGGCGGCGCCTGACGTCTTCGAAGTCGACGCCGAGGCTGCGCCCGCCGCGGACCGCCACGGTCGGCTGCTCGGCCTGCAGGAGCGGTTCTCCTTCGACACCTTCGTCGCGGGCCCCTCCAACGAGTTCGCCTTCGCCGTGGCCCGCCGCGTGGCGACCTGGTCCGACGGCCATTTCAACCCGGTGATGTTCCACGGCCCCTACGGCTTCGGGAAGACGCACCTCCTAAACGCGCTCGCCTGGGAGGCCATGCGCAATGAGCCGACCAAGCGGGTCGTCTATCTGACCGCCGAGAAGTTCACCTCGACCTTCGTCAAGGCCCTGCAGGACAAGCAGACGGCCGCCTTCAAGGACGAGCTGCGCAACGCCGACCTGCTGCTGATCGACGACGTGCACTTCGTGGCCGGCAAGCCTTCGACGCAGGAAGAACTGTTCCACACCCTGATCGCGCTCGTGGAAGACGGCCGCCGCGTGGTGATGACCGCCGACCGCTCGCCCACCGAACTCTCGGAGATGGAGCCGCGCCTGCGCAGCCACCTCCAGGCGGGCCTGGTCTGCGGCATCGAGCCGGCCGACCGGACGCTTCGCCTCGGCATCCTGGAGCGCAAGCTGCAGACGCTCGCTCAGCAGGGCAAGTTCCTGCCGTCGGCCAAGCCGGAGGTCATGCAGTTCCTGGGCGACCGTTTCACCGACAGCGTCCGCGAGCTGGAGGGCGCGCTGAACACCCTCGTGGCGCGGGTGGGCGGCGATCTCGCCCGCCTGACCCTGGACGAGGCCCAGACCATCCTTCGCCCGCACCTGTCGTGCAACGAGCGCAAGGTGACGGTGGACCAGATCCAGAAGATGGTCTCAGAGCACTACGGACTGAAACAGGCGGACTTGATCTCCGAGCGCCGCGCCCGCGCGGTGGCCAGGCCCCGCCAGGTCGCCATGTGGCTCGCCAAGCAGATCACCACCCGCTCGCTGCCCGACATCGGCCGCCGGTTCGGCGGGCGCGACCACACCACGGTCCTGCACGCCGTGCGCCGCATTGAGCAGCTCAAGGCGGACGATCCGGCCATCGCCCGCGACGTGGACGTGCTCTTGCGGAAGCTGCGGGGCTAAGGACGGGAATTGCTGTAAGGTGGCGCCGTCGCGCAATCGCGGCGTTTAGCCTGACTGCGATCCATGTCCAAGAGAGACCTCAAGGGCTCCGGCCTGACCGATCGCCTGTCCGCCGCGGCCGAGGCCAAGGCCGCGCTGCTGGCCAAGATGAAGCCCAAGCCCACGGTCACCGACCCGCTGTTCGCCGAGCGCGCGGCCATGCGCGAGGCCGAGCTCAAGGCCGTGCGCGAGGCGCGCGCGGTGGAGAAGGCCGCAGCCGTCCAGGCGACGGTCGACGCCCACGCTGAAGTGCAGGCCGGGGTCATTGCCGCCGAGGAAGCCGCGCTGGCCGAAAAGCGCGGAGCCCGCAAGGAGCGCAAGCAGCTCACCAAGGCCGAGGCGCAGCAGAAGCGCGACGCACGCTACGCGGCCCGCAAGGCGCGCTAAACCGGTCGTCTCAGGAGGGCGGCGGCCGTACTCTAGAATCCGTGGAAGCTTGGATTGGCGAGAACGGCGTCTGCGGTGTCCTCACCAACCTCAACGCGAGAGAGTATCTCGACCATTCGGGCTCGATCGCGCATCCGCACGGCGGCGTCCCAGGCCTCTATCAGGGCCATTTCGAACAATCGCTCGTTCACAGTCATGCCGCTTAGATCGACGGCCTGCCCAGTCAAAGCGCTGACGTAAGTCACTCGAAGGCCCCGCTGAACGACCGCCGCCCGGACGGACTGCGCCTTAAGTCCATGTCGGCCAGTTTGCTACAGCCCTGGACTTGGTCAAGGACGGCCCAAAGGGCCGCCGCGCCGCGGCGAGCGCAAAGCGCTCGTCCTTGACGAAGCCCAGGGTCGTAGCTCGAATCTGCCATGGCTTCAGGGTTATCCAGCATTCAAATGGATGCCCGCTTTCAGGCCCTCTCCTTGCTCGTCATGGCCCGGCTTGTCCCGGGCCACCCATGATCTCCGCGCGGCCGGATAGGACGCGGTGGCGCCGCCGCGCGCACCTAGCCCCTCGGAGATCATGGATCCCCGGGACAAGCCCGGGGATGACGAGCGAGTGGGGTGATCGGCTAACGAAAAGGGCGGCCGCATCGCTGCGGCCGCCCTCGTCATTTCAGCGACAGTCGAAGCGCGGTCTTACGCGTCGGCTTCTTCCGGCTGCTTGGAGGTCAGGTCCTCGCCGGTTTCCTGGTCGACGATCTTCATCGACAAGCGGGTCTTGCCGCGGTCGTCGAAGCCCAGGAGCTTGACCTTCACGGACTGGCCCTCGGTGAGCACGTCGGAGACCTTGTTCACGCGCTCGTTGGCGATCTGGCTGACGTGCACCAGGCCGTCCTTGGCGCCGAAGAAGTTCACGAAGGCGCCGAAGTCGACGATCTTCACGACCTTGCCGGTGTAGATCTGGCCGACCTCGGGTTCCGAGGCGATCGACTTGATCCACTCCTTGGCGGCCTCGATCTTCGACTGCTCGGCGGCCGCGATCTTGATCGTGCCGTCTTCGCCGATGTCGATCTTGGCGCCGGTTTCGGCGGTGATCTCGCGGATCACCTTGCCGCCCGAGCCGATCACTTCGCGGATCTTGTCCACCGGGATCTTGATGGTCTCGATCTTCGGAGCGTATTCGCCCAGCTCGTGGCGCGGGGCCTCCATGGCCTTGGCCATTTCGCCCAGGATGTGATCGCGGCCGCCCTTCGCCTGGGCGAGCGCCTGCTTCATGATCGCCTCGGTGATGCCGGCGATCTTNNTGGTCCTCGTCGCCCAGGATGTCGGAGAGCACGGCGAAGCCGTCCTTTTCCAGGATCAGGCCCATGGCGATGCCCGAGACCGGCTTCTTCAGGGGCACGCCCGCGTCCATCAGGGCCAGCGACGAACCGCAGACCGAGGCCATGGACGAGGAGCCGTTGGACTCGAAGATCTCCGAGACCAGGCGGATCGTGTAGGGGAACTCTTCGACGGAAGGCAGCATCGGGCGGATCGCCCGCCACGCCAGCTTGCCGTGGCCGACTTCACGACGGCCCGGCGCGCCCATGCGGCCCGTTTCCCCGACCGAGAAGGGGGGGAAATTGTAGTGCAGCATGAACTTCTCATAGTACTTGCCCTCGAGGGCATCGATGAGCTGTTCGTCGTCGCCGGTGCCCAGCGTGGCCACGACCAGGGCCTGGGTCTCGCCGCGGGTGAACAGCGCCGAACCGTGGGCGCGGGACAGAACCCCGACTTCGGAGACGATCTGGCGGACCTGATCGACCTTGCGCCCGTCGATGCGGATGCCGGTGTCGAGGATCGAGCGGCGGACGACGTCGGCTTCCAGCTCCTTGAACACCACGCCCAGCTTGTCGATGGAGACGCCGGTCGGATTGGCCTCCGACTTGCCGAAGTGGCCGACAGCCTTGTCCTTGGCGGCCGAAAGCGCCGCATGGCGTTCGGTCTTGCCCATGATCTTGTAGGCGCCGGTCAGGTCCTTGCCGATCAGCTTCTTCACGTCGGCCTTCAGGGCGTCGGTGTCGTCGGCCTGGAAGTCGAAGGGCTCCTTGGCGGAGTGGTCGGCCAGCTCGATGATCGCGTCGATGACCGGCTGCATGCCGGCGTGGGCGAACATCACCCCCTTCAGCACTTCGTCTTCGGTCATTTCCTGGATTTCGGACTCGACCATCATGACCGCGTCCGAGGTGCCGGCGACCACCAGGTCCATCCGGCTGTCCTTCATCTCGTCCAGCGTCGGGTTGAGGACGTACTCACCGTTCACGAAGCCGACGCGGGCGCCGGCGATCGGGCCCATGAAGGGGGCGCCGGAGATGACCAGGGCGGCGGAGGCCGCGACCAGGGCCACGATGTCGGGATCGTTCTCGAGGTCGTGGGCCAGAACCGAGCAGACGACCTGCACTTCGTTCTTGAAGCCCTTGACGAACAGCGGGCGGATCGGACGGTCTATCAGGCGGCTCGTGAGAGTCTCTTTTTGCGAGGGCGCGCCCTCGCGGCGGGGGAAGGAGCCCGGGATCTTGCCCGCGGCGTAGAACTTCTCCTGGTANNACGGCGCCGTCAGCCTGACGGGCCATGCGGCCGGTTTCGAGCGTCAGCGTCTTGCCGCCCCACTCGAAGGTCTTGCGTTTGATATCGAACATTTTCGCTTCTTTCTCGTCCCGCGGGCGTATTCCCGGCGGGTGCGGACAGGGATCGGGCTTCCGAAATCCTCTCCAATGGAACAGGCGAAGAGGACTTCTTTAGAGCCCTCGGCGTGTACGGCGTCCCCGAACAAGGGATCGCCTATGCCGCATTGAGGTCCCCCGGCCTGTTACGGAGGAGCGGCGGATAGAGTTCATCCAGGCCGGGGCGCCAGCCTGAGGCTGACCCCGGGGCCCTTGTCGACAAAGACCTAGCGGCGCAGGCCGAGGGTCTCGATCAGCTTCTGATAGCGGTCCGCGTCGGACTTCTTCAGGTGGTCCAGGAGCGACCGGCGCGCGGACACGAGCTTCAGCAGCCCGCGGCGCGAGTGGTTGTCCTTCTTGTGGGTCTTGAAGTGTTCGGTGAGGTTCGAAATCCGTTCGGACATGATCGCCACCTGGACTTCGGCGCTGCCCGTATCCGCGTCGCCGCGGGCATGGGACTTGATCACCTCAGCCTTGCGTTCGGCCGTAATCGACATCGGTCAATCTCCGCTCTTTTCCAGATTGAAGACCCGCGAAGGTTCGAGCCGACCCGCGCGCATCTCGCAGAGTGCGACGACCGATCCGCCCGCCATGGCTGAAACGGTGCGAGAGCCGGGCTTGAGCCTGGCTTTCACCGATTCCACCTGTCGGGGAACGAGAACGATCGCGCGTCCCTGCTTCAGCCGGAAAGCGTCTTCGGCGGTCACGGCCAGCTCCGGGATGTCGTCCAGGGCGGTCTCGACCGGAAGCAATAGCTCCGACTGGCGGGCCTTATGCCCCAAATCCTCAAGGAATTCCAGCGTCACCGCAGATTGTTCGGTGAAGCGCCCGACACGGGTCCTGCGCAGGTCGCTGACATGCCCGCAGGCGCCCAGGACTTCGGCCAGGTCGCGGGCGATGGCGCGGACGTAAGTACCCTTGCCGCATTCGATCTCGAGCGTGACGTGATCGGCGTCCGGCGCGTCGGCGACCCGGGCCGAATGGACGGTCACGATGCGGGCGGCGAGCTCGACCGTCTCGCCGGCGCGGGCGAGGTCGTAGGCCCGCTCGCCATCCACCTTGATCGCCGAATAGGCCGGCGGAACCTGGCTGATCTCGCCCACGAAACGCGGCAGGACGGCCTCGACCTCAGCCACCGTGGGCCGGACGTCGGACCGGGCGGTCACCTCGCCCTCGCGGTCATAGGTGGCCGTGGTGGCGCCCCAGGCGATGGTGAAGCGGTAGGCCTTGTCGGCGTCGACCAGGTAGGGGACCGTCTTGGTGGCTTCGCCCAGCGCGATCGGCAGGATGCCGGTGGCCAGCGGATCCAGCGTGCCGGCGTGGCCCGCCTTCTGGGCGTTGAAGCACCGGCGGACGCGGGAGACCGCATGGGTCGAGGTCACGTCGTAGGGCTTGTCGAGGCAGATCCAGCCGGAGACCGCGTCGCCCTTGCGGCGGCGCGCCACTAGTCCTGATCCTTCCAGCTATCCGAGGGCTCGCCGGGCGTCAGGTCCTGGGCGACGCGCGGGTCGGCGAACAGGCGGTTGATCTTGGCCGCGGTGTCGAAGGTGTCGTCGTGCAGGAACTTCAGCGCCGGGGTGAACTTCATGTCGATGGCGTGGCCGAGGCGCCCGCGCAGGAACTTGTGGTGGCGGTTCAGGGCCTTGACCACTACCGCGGCCTGTTCGCCGCCGCCCAGGGGCTCGACGAAGACGGTGGCGTGGCGCAGGTCCGGGCTCATGCGGACTTCGGTGAGCGTGATCGAGACGCCGGCGATATCCGGGTCGGTGATCTCCTGGGCGCGCAGGATCTCGACAAGGGCGTGGCGCATCAGTTCGCCGGCGCGCAGCTGGCGTTGCGACGGGCCGCGGGGGGCCTGTCGGGCGGGGGTGAGAGGACGTTTCATGGGCGGGCTCGCTCAGGCCTGGGGCGCGGATCGGACGCACCGACGCAGGGGAAGGGCGGGCTTCTAGGGCCGGGCGGTCGCGGAGTCCAGCGCCGCCCTTCCGTCCGGCCGAGAATAGAACCCGTCGCGGCCGGGTCTTGCCTCCTGCGCCCGCGCAGCTCGAACCCATCGGGGGCCCAGCCGATCACCGGCCTGGCGCAGACCCTGACGCGCGGCAAACCCTTCCAGCTCTTCGCCTTCCAGTCGCCTGCGGTGATGGCGCGCGACAAACCCCTGACCGGGCTCTTCCACCGCATTCATGAGCTGACCGCCTTGGCGCTGCTGGCGCTGATCGCCGTCCACGTCGCCGCCGCGCTCTACCATCGCTTCGTCCTGAAGGACCGCGTGCTCCAGTCCACGTGGCCAGGCCGGGCGAGGCGCGCCTGACCACTGGATGTCCGTTCCCATCGCCGCCGCCGCCGTTGCCTCCCCCGTCGCGAGCGGCGTCAGCGAGAGGGGGCGCCGCCGCTCGGCGCCCCCTCAACCCGTGGCCTGATTTCGCAGCCCCGGGGAATAAAGCCGGGCCCCCGCCGGTCTGGCTGTCGAACCCGAAGTTGAAGGAACCATCCGATGAGCGACCACCACACGAACGACCGCCGCGGTTTCCTGAGGTGCATGGCCTGGGCCGGCACGGGCGCGCTCTGGACCGTCAGCGGCGGCCTCGCGAGCTCCATCAGCCTCGATCAGGCCGCGGCCAAGCCGGCTCAGGCCAAAGGTTTCACCTTCCTGCAGATCAGCGACAGCCACGTGGGCTTCGCAAAGCCCGCCAACCCCGACGCCAAGGCCACCTTCCAGGAAGCGGTCGCGAAGATCATCGCCATGCCGGTCAAGCCCGACTTCATCATCCACACCGGCGACATCACCCAGCTCTCCAAGGACTCCGAGTTCGACGACGCCGACCAGATCATCAAGCAGGCGGGCCTGACGGTGTTCAACGTGCCGGGCGAGCACGACATGCTGGACGAGGGCCAGGGGAAGGCCTTCCTCAACCGTTACGGCAAGGGGACCAAGGGCGCCGGCTGGCATAGCTTCGACCACAAGGGCGTGCATTTCGTGGCCCTGATCAATGTAGTGAACCTCAAGGCCGGCGGCATGGGCTCGCTGGGGGCCGAGCAGCTCCAATGGCTGAAGGACGACCTGGCCGGGCGGCCGTCGTCGCAGCCGATCGTGGTCTTCGCCCACATCCCGCTCTGGACCGTCTACGCCGACTGGGGCTGGGGCACCGACGATGCGGCGCAGGCTCTGACCTTTCTGAAGCGGTTCGGTTCGGTGACCGTGCTGAACGGCCACATCCACCAGATCACCCAGAAGGTGGAGGGCAATGTGCATTTCCACACCGCCCGCTCCACCGCCTTCCCCCAGCCGGTGGGCGGCCAGGGCCCCTCGCCCGGCCCGCTCAAGGTTCCGACCGAACAGCTGCATTCCATGCTGGGGATCACCACCGCCAGCTTCGTCCGCGGCCAGGACCAGATCGCCCTGATCGACGCCACCCTGGCGAGCTGAGCCCAAGCCAGACCTCCCAAGAAACGGAAAGCCTTCATGTTCAAGACCCTCAAGGCGGGCGCGCTCGCGCTTTGCCTCGGCGCGGCCGCCTCGATCGCCATCGGCGGGCCGGCCATCTCGGCCCAGGCCCAGGCGCCGGCCGGACCGACCATCAAGATCGACAACTTCGTCTTCGGCCCGGAAGCCCTGACGGTCGCCGTCGGGACCACGGTGACCTGGATCAACCAGGACGATATCCCTCACACGGTGGTGGCCAACGACAAACAAACCTTCAAGTCCAAGGTCATGGACACCGACGAGCGGTTCTCCTTCACCTTCACCAGGCCGGGCGAGTACGGCTACTTCTGCTCGCTTCATCCGCACATGGTGGGCAAGGTGATCGTGAAGGCGGGTTAGGGATCGATGCGGGCCGCGCGATGACCCAAGCCAGGAGCAGGGGACAGCCGTTCTTTCGGCCGCACCTGGTGTCCGACCGCCCGTCGGACGTCGGGAGTGATCAGGCCCAGCAGTTCCGCGCGCTGATCCTGCCGCACATGGACGGGGCCTATAACTTCGCCCGCTACCTGGCTCGCGATGCGACCGCGGCGGAGGACATCGTGCAGGAGGCCTTCCTGCGCGCCTTCAGGGCCTTTCCCACCTATCGCGGCGGCGCGCCGAAGGCCTGGCTGTTCGCCATCGTGCGCAACTGCTTCCTCAACTGGGCGGGACAGCGGTCGGGCGCCGCGCGCGCCGTGATCGACGAGGGCGCGCTCTCCGAGGCCCAGTCCCTGGCGCTGGCCAACGTCGCCGACGACGACCAGGACACGCCGGAGGCCGCCCTGTTGCGCCGCCGCGAGATCGAGACCGTCCGCGCCGTGATCGAGAACCTGCCCGAGCCCTTCCGCGAGACCCTGGTCCTGCGCGAGATGGAGGAGCTCAGCTACAAGGAAATCGCCGTCCTGACCGCCTCCCCGATCGGCACGGTGATGTCGCGCCTGGCCCGCGCCCGGCAGATGCTCAGCGACATGCTAATGCCGGACGGGCCCCCGACCCTGCGAGAGATTCAACGATGAGCGCCTGCTCCGACAAAGCCATGCTGCTGCAGGGCCTGCTCGACGGCGAGCTGGACGCCGTCAATGCGGCGGCCTGCGAGGCGCATCTGAAGACCTGCGAGGCCTGTGAGGCCGAGTTCCGGCGGCTGCAGGCCCTACGCGGCGCAATAATGGCCCCCGCCGTCGCGCATCGCGCGCCGGACTCCTTGAGGGCTGGGATCGAGGCCATGCTTGCGGCCGAGACGGCGGCGGCGCCCAAGCCCCGGCGCAGTGTCGCGGTCTGGGCAGTGGGCGGCCTCGGCGGCGTGGGCGGCTTGCTGGCCGCGGGCCTGGCGGTGATGCTGGTCGCGCCGCAGGTGACCGAGGCCGGGATCGATCGCCAGCTGGTCGCCAGCCACGTGCGCTCGCTGATGGCCAACCACCTGACCGATGTGGCCACCTCGGACCGCCATGTCGTCAAGCCGTGGTTCAACGGCAAGGCGGACATCGCCCCACCGGTGCCGGAGCTCAGCGAACAGGGCTTCCCGCTGGTCGGCGGGCGTCTCGACTACATTGACGGCCATGTGGCGCCGGCGATCGTCTACAGCCGCCGCCTGCACACGGTGAACCTGTTCGTCTGGTCGGCCGCCGGACGGCCGCGCGCAGGCACGCGCACCGTCCAGCGCGACGGCTATAGCCTGGTGGAATGGACCAGCGGGACCCTGAGGTTCGCCGCGGTGTCGGACATCGATCCCGCCGATCTGCGGCAGTTCAAGGTCGCCTACGTGACACACGCGTCGGATACGCCCCACTAGGCTGCTCTAGGCGCCCGTGCGATCCTTGAAGAACTGGATCACCCGGTCCTCGGTGGCCTTGGACGGTCCGGTGGGCATCAGGTGGAGCGTCAGGACAGAGTGGGGCGGGATGTGCGCCGGGGCGGCGTGCTCGTCGTCCAGCTCGATGATCTCGACACGGTCGCCGAACTCGCGTTTGAGCATGTCGAACCGGGCGTCGGGCACCAGGGCGTCGCTCTTGTAGCGCAGCGCCAGCATCGTCAGGTCCTCGTCGCGAAACCGCCGCTTGGCGCAGGCGATCTCGCGGGGTGAGGCGTCGATGCCGGCGGCGCGTTTCTTCGAGCCGGCCGCGATCGGCATCGAGGGCTGCGACAGCACCGGCGCCACCACCGATGGCTCCGTCATCATGGCGAGCGCGAAGCCGCCGGTGAAGCACATGCCGACCGCGCCCACGCCCTTGCCGCCGCATTCGGCGTGAACCTGCCGGGCCAGCGCCCGTAACCAGTCGACGATCGGGCTGGAGCTTTGCGTCGACCAGACATGGAATTCGCGGCGGATGCAGATCGCGGCCAGCATGGATTGCATGGCGTAGTTCGGGGTCACCGGCTTGCCGGGCGTGCCGAAGAGGCTGGGCAGGAAGACCGTCATCCCGGCCTCGGCCACATGGTCGGCGAAGCGGATCACCAGAGGGTGCAGCCCCGGGATCTCGTGGATGATGATGACGGCGGGGCCGGAGCCCTTGCGATAGACCGGCCGGGTCCAGGGCCCGTCGGTGAACTCGAATTTCTGATAATCCTTGAGCGCCGCTTCGTAGCCCATGCCTGCCCCTGTCCGCTGCAGGGGGAGCTTAGGCAATCAAAGCTTCAGGCGCAGCATGGAACTGTCGCCCTCGAAGCCGGTCAGCTTCCAGACGCCCTGTTCCTTGGTGAAGACCAGCAGGCAGGGACCGTCCTTCTTTTTCGTCGCGCAGACGCGGCCGTCGGGCAGGGTTTTCAGCGACCGAGAGATGGCGATGGCCCCGGGGATCTGCATGTCGGACCGATAGCCGTACTGCTCAGCCACCATCCGGAAGGTCCTGGGCTGCACGAGAAGCTGGTCGGCGAGGTCCAGGGTCGATGGGCCCAGCAGGGCGGCCAGGCCCTTCATCTTCTTGTTCGTGCTGAGCTGCTGCTCGATCTTGGACTGCAGGTCGGCCTTCAGCGCCTCGTGGTCCACGTGCGCGTCGAAGGCGGCGTGGTCGTTGTCGCGGATCGAGACAAGCAGGGCATGGACGTCATTGGCCGCGCCCAGCTTCTGGGCGGTCGCGCAGGCGCTGAAGGTCAGGGCCATCAGCGCCACAATGAGCCTTCGCATGCACGTCCTCCGAGCCAAGCCATCGCTATAACCCGGAATGGCGGCGACTTCGCGGCTGGCGGTGGTCAGGTCTTGCCGAGGATCGCCCGGGCCCAGAGCGCGATGGGCAGGCCGATGACGAACATGTGGCCGGCGAATTCCTCGACGAACAGCGGGCCGGTGATCCAGGCCCTGCGGCGCAGGACCGGGAACCTCAGCGACGCGAACACGAAGATCGCCGCGGCGATCAGCAGGATGGCCCAGTGCGAGGCCATGCCGACCACCTCGATGGTCGTTCCGCCGGCCTTGGCGCCGTCACCGTACCAGCCGCGGGCTATGGCCTTGGCCACGCCGCTCGCCGTGCCGCCATAGACCAGCTGGGCGGCGAAGAAATCGAACGTCGCGGCCATGAAGCCGCCGGCCAGGATGGCGCCCGCGATGTTGCGTTGGGCAGGCTGACCGTCAGGTGTCGAAACCATGGATGTTTCCCCCGTTTGAACTGAGCGAACCACGGTTTGGGCTAGGGGGAAAATATTGACTGCGGAACGGGCTTCAGGCAGAATTTTCAACCGCCAACAGCTGAAATCGAACACAAACCATCCCTGTCCGCTCGAATACGAAAAAGCCCCGGAGGTTTCCCGCCGGGGCTTTTTCGAGGATTTCGCCTGCCGTCAGGCGAGGCGCAGTTTCCGGTTGCGGCGCGCCAGGGCGCCGATGCCGCCGAAGCCCAGGATCATCAAGGCCCAGGTCGACGGTTCCGGCACGGCGTTGATGACGGTCTCCGAGGCGTCCCGGGCCGCGACAACAAAGGTGCAAGCCGCCCCGCAGCCGGGGGAGTTCTGATAGATGTCGGCGGCGAACAAATATCCGCTGCTGTTCGATACGAAGCGGTTGCCCGTCAGCGGGTCTTGAGGGGTGGCTGGGAGCAGGACGTTGTTGGCGTCGAGCCGGTAATTCTGGCCCGGGAAGGTGATCCCCGCGGCATTGGTCACCGTGAAGACCAGGGGCGGCGGCACGCCGTGCGCGCCAACGCAGGTGAGGCAGGCCAGGGAGTTGGTGAAGTAGCCGAACGCATCCTGTTTATAGCTGCCGACCGCATCGTAGGAGATTCTCGAGTCGGTGACGTTGCTGATCGTCACCGTGCTGTCCGGGGTATCGAACAGATTGAAGGTGAACGGCTGCTGCTTGTGGGTGTTTCCGGTATCCAGGAAGAGCGAATAGCCGGGATCGAGGTAGACTGACACGTCGACTTCCGTCCCGCCGGCCAGACCGTCGACGATCTTCACGTAGCCGAAGGACGACACCTTCGTGGTGGGGGCGGAGTTCTTGTAGTCGAGCTGCGAAATCCACTCGGTCGCGTTCGCGGTCGTGACGGGCAGCGCCAGGAACGCTGCGCCCGAGAGGGCCAGCGCCGCAGCGGCGGCGGTCAGATTGAGACGCGCCATGAACTCCAAACTCCGAAGGATGCCAACCCATGACATCGCGACCTATCCAAATAGCTAAGCTTCGCGAGGCGAGCCACCGCTTTCGCTCCAGGGGCGAATAACGACGCGCCGTAGGCGAATGTCCTCGGCGCGGGCCCGGTCGGCGCACCGCCTAGAGCGTGCGCCTGACCTCTTCGAGGCTGAAGCACTCGATGACGTCGCCGGTCTTGATGTCCTGGAAGCCGGCGAAGGCCATGCCGCACTCGGTGCCGGACTGGACCTCGTTGACCTCGTCCTTGAAGCGCTTGAGCGTCTGCAGGGTGCCGAGTTCGAGGACCACGATGTCGTCGCGGACGATCCGGACGCGCGCGCCCTTGCGGACCACGCCTTCGGTGACAATACAGCCTGCCACGCGGCCGATCTTCGAGATGTCGAAGGCCTGCAGCACCTTGGCGTTGCCGAGGAAGGTTTCGCGCTGGATCGGGGCCAGCATGCCCGAGAGCACGCCTTTGATGTCGTCCAAGAGGTCGTAGATGATCGCGTAGTAGCGGATCTCCACGTCCTCACGTTCGGCGAGGTCCCGGGCCTGCTTCGAGGCGCGGACGTTGAAGCCGATGATCGCCGCGCCGGCGCCCTTGGCCAGCATGACGTCGCTCTCGCTGATCGCGCCGGCGCCCGACAGGATGATCCGCGCGCGGACCTCTTCGGTGCCGATCTTCTCGAGGCTGCCGATAATGGCTTCCACCGAGCCCTGCACGTCGGCCTTGATGACCAGCGGCAGTTCCGAAGCCTTCTTGTCGGTGATCTTCGACATCATCTCGGCGAGCGAATTGCCCTGGGCCGGAGCGCCGGCCTTTTCGCGCTTCACACGGACGCGGTAGGCGGTGAGTTCACGCGCGCGGGCCTCGTTCTCGACCACGGCGAAGGGATCGCCGGGGGCGGGCGTGCCGTCGAGGCCGAGGATTTCCACCGGCACCGACGGGCCGGCTTCCGCCACCTGCTCCTCGCGCTCGTTCAAGAGCGCGCGGACCTTGCCCCAGTGGTCGCCGGCCACGACGATATCGCCGCGGCGAAGGGTGCCGCGCTTGACCAGCACGGTGGAGACCGCGCCGCGTCCACGATCCAGCTTGGCCTCGATCACCACGCCGTCGGCGATGCGGTCGGGGTTGGCCTTCAGGTCGAGGACCTCGGCCTGCAGCAGGATGGCTTCCAGCAAGTTGTCGAGACCGGTTTTTTCCTTGGCGGAGACCTCGATGGTCTGGGTGTCGCCGCCCAGGCTTTCGACGACGATCTCATGCTGCAGCAGCTCGTTGATTACCCGCGTCGGATCGGCGCCGGCCTTGTCCATCTTGTTGATGGCCACGATCAGCGGCACGCCGGCGGCCTTGGCGTGATTGATGGCCTCGATGGTCTGGGGCATCACGCCGTCGTCGGCGGCCACCACCAGCACCACGATGTCGGTGACTGTCGCGCCGCGCATGCGCATGGCGGAGAAGGCCGCGTGGCCGGGGGTGTCGAGGAAGGTGACGCGCTGGCCGTCGGCCAGGTTCACCTGGTAGGCGCCGATGTGC
>PLEH01000101.1 GCA_003136395.1 Phenylobacterium sp. | reverse complement strand
TGACCGGGACCAACACCTTCATACCGAAGCTCTCAATTCAACGCCCTGAACGGGATCGACGGATAACAAGTATACTTATTTAACGGGCATGGCCAGCCGATCAAAAAATAATCGGCGCCCTCGCAGCTTGGAATGCGGGGTTGCTTCCGCGCACGCGAGGCGGAGTCCGATGCTGTCGACCGCGCAGGGAATTGGAAGCTAAGTGGCGGGCGCGAGCCCTTCCAGCACGGCTGGAGCGCCCACAGCGAGGGCATGGATGCCGATGCCGCTGGCGAGTTTGAGGCAGGCCACCAGCTCGTCGATGCTGGCCCCAGCCTTAAGCGAGCCGGCGGCGTAGCGTTCGATCCAGGTGCGGTCTGCGATAGCCGGACAACTGGCGATCGCGAGGCAAATCAACATTCGCCACTTGGGCGGCAGGGTGGCGTCCTCGGGCGCGAACACCATGTCGATCAGGGTGCGCGTATAGACCGGATCCAGGCGCAGCCCGCTTTCAACCCACGGCGGAATCTCGCCCATGGCCGAAGCGCATCGCCGCAGCAGCGCCTCGTCCTCAGGGGAGAAGCTCGTTGCCGCGCCAGACGCATCCCCAGATAGGCTCTGGATGATCGGCAGGCCGACCTCAAACGTCCGGGTCACGCACAGGCAGGCCAGTTCCAACGCCTCGAACACCTGCTCGGCGGCGACGCCATGCTGGGTTGCGACACGCGCATGAATAGCGATCCCGGCCGGGTAGAGGTGCGTGACAACCGCATCGACCGCGGTCCAGATCAAGTGCCGCAGCGCAGGGCCAATTGGGCCCTCTTCGCTGGCCACGACGAAGTCGCTCATCCGCTTCAGGGCGCTGGGTCGCGCTTCGAGCAAGGATTGGTGCCATGGGCGAAAGCGCCCGCGAGCCTTGATCACCTCAGCCTTCAAGGCTTCCTTGTCGGCATCCGACCAGTTGCTAGCTTGTGCCGTCACGCGCATCTCCCATTGAGGTCAGGTCCGTCTCGCATGGCTTCGGCCTAATAAGTGCACTCTAATCCTCGGGTTGCCCCTTGGGGTCAGGTGATGCTTCCCAGCCGACCGGCCGCCACGCGAAGGCCCGCCGCGGTGCGGTCCCAAGCGCCAGCGACGACGGCTGCTTCCTTCAGCGGACCCTTGATGACCTTCGAGGATGGAGTCTTGGGCAACTCCTCGAGGATCCGCACGAAGCGCGGGGCCATGAATTGCGGCAGGCGCGCCGCCATGAACTCGAACAGCTCCTGCGGGTCCAAGGTCTCGCCTGGCAGCTCGGAGACGACCAGCATCACGTCTTGGTCGCCGTGCTCGCTGGCGACCCCGACGGCGGCGGCCTCGCGGACCTTGGGGTGCAGGCGCGCCTCGCGCTCCAGCTCGGTCGAGGAGATATTCTCGCCGCGGCGCCGGATAACGTCCTTCAGCCGGTCGGCGAAGTAGAAGTCGCCGTCCTCGTCGCGGCGGGCCAGATCGCCGGTGTGGAACCAGCCATTGCGCCACGAGGCGAGCGTCGCCACAGGATTGGCTTCATAGCCGTCGCTAAGGACCCAGGGGTCGCGAGCCCTCAAGGTGATCTCACCGATCTGGCCGACCGGCACCTCGATGTCGTTCTCGTCGACGAGGCGGACCTCGATCCCATCGCGCGGCCGCCCGCAGGAGCCGTCCTTCTCGGAATTCACCGGTGAGAGCATGGCGACGGAGATCTCCGTCATTCCAAAGCTGGAGAAGATGGCCACGCCGAAGCGCTTCGCAAAGCGCCGCGCTTCCTCGCCGATGGCGGTCACATTGACGATGCGAAGGGCATTGTCGGTGGCGTCGGGGGTGTCCGGAGCCGAGTTCAAGAAGTGCAGGAGCGACGGGCCCAGGCCCGGGATCGCGGTGACCCCGAAGCGCCGGATGTCGGCCCAGAAGGTCTCGGTCTTAAACGTCTCCAGAATCACCATGGAGGCGCGTTGGATCATGGCGCCGGCGAACGCGCTCAAGGGGCCGATGTGGCACATCGGCGTGGTGATCATGATGCGATCGGCGGGCCGCAGGAAACCAAAGTGCGCCCGGCCGACGGACCAAAGCTGGCCATTGCGGACGCGCACCGCCTTGGTCCCGCCCGTGGTGCCGGAGGTAAGCAAGAGGCAGGTCAGCGTCCAGGCGGCCGGCGGTTCGCCGGCGGGCGGCGCAGCGTGCGCGCCGGGCCGGTCGAGCAGGTCCGTCTTGTCGATCTCAAGGACGAGCGATCCGATCGCCTCACCGCACGAGGCCACGACGTGCGCAAGCTCGCTGTGGGTGACGATGAGCTTTGGCTTCACCAGCTCCAGCGCGTTCTTCAGCAGCGTCCCGCGCATGGCCACATGGATCGGTACGGGCAGAGCCTGGATCAACGTCGCGCCCAGGTACAGGCGCACGAACGCGGCGCTGTTGGGCAAGAGGATGACGACGCGATCGCCGGCGCCGACGCCCGCCGCCGCCAAGCTGTCGGCCGTCGCGCTGGCCACAGCCAAGGCCGCCTGATTGTCCCAGGCCGTGTTGTCGGCGAAGGTGGCGAAGGGGCCAGTCGGATCGACCAGCGCGCGGTCCCGCAGCACGCGCCCGAGATCGCACTCTTCTGACGTGGGGACATGAGGATCCGGAAACCAGGTCGGATGCGCCATTCGAAGACTCCGGGGCGGCGAGGCAGGCTTGACGGCCTGCTGCGCCCGATTGATAAATCAGTACCCTCAAATGTCCAGGCGCTTAACCGCCTTCGACGCCAGCATGGAGGCCCCGATGGGCAACTTCGGCAGCTATAAAGGCCTCAGGTTCGAGCGCAGGGGCGGCACGCTGATCGCAACGATCGACAACCCGCCGACAAACCCGATGACGCCGGAGCTGCATCAGGATCTCAGTCGACTGTTCCGCGACGCTAATGAGGATACTGAAATTAAGGTCCTCGTGCTGACGGGCGCCGGGGACTCCTTCTCGTCGGGCGGCAACATCAAGAACATGGTCCGCCGCATCGACGAGGGGAGGACCGGCGAATGGTATCATGGCATCGATGAGGCACGGCAGATTTTGCAGGGCGTGCTGCGGCTGGAAAAGCCGCTGATAAGCCGCATCAACGGTCCGGCCATGGGCCTCGGGGCGACGCTGGCCGTGGCGGCCGACTTTTCGTACATGGTCGAGGACGCGGTGATCGCGGATACCCACGTCAAGGTCGGCTTGGTGGCCGGCGACGGCGGCGCGCTCTTCTGGCCGCTGCTCATGGGATATGCGAAGGCCCGGCGTTATCTGCTAACCGGCGACACCCTGACCGGTCGCGAGGCGGCGGAGTTTGGCCTGGTGACCGAAGCGGTGTCGCGCGAGCAACTGGACGAACGCGTCTACGGCATGGCCGACCGCCTGGCCAAGGGCGCCACCCGGGCCATCCGCGGCACCAAGATGGCGATCAACGCCCTGCTCCGCTCGCAACTGGAGATGCTGGTCGACACCCATCTGGCGCTCGAGACCGAGACCTACCACTCGAAGGACCACTCCGAGGCGGCGCACGCCTTCCTCGAAAAGCGAAAGCCGGCCTTCACGGGTGAGTAATCGGCCGTTGACGGCCCTTAAGAGTCTGCATCCATGGATGAGTCCACGCTGACACCGCCGTTCGCGCCCACTGTGCCGGCCATGCTGGAATGGATGGCGCAGACCTACGGCGCGGACGAAGCGCAAGTCAGCGGCGCGGCGCGGCTGACGTTCGAGGAACTCGACCGCCGCTCGCGCCAGATGGCGGCGGGGCTCCTGAAGTACGGTGTCGGCAAGGGTGCGCGGGTGGCGCTGCTGATGCCGAACGGCCCGCTGTTCACCGTGGCGTTCATGGCCGCAGCGCGCCTGGGCGCGGTGGTGGCGCCGCTCAGTACGCTTTGCAAGGCCCGCGAATTGGCCTGGGTGCTGGCGCACGGCGACTTCCACCTGTTGCTCGCCGTCGACCGTCATCTCAGCCACGACTACCTCGACCGGCTCGAGGAGGCGCTGCCCGAGTTGCCGCGACAGTCGACCGGCGCGCTGGAGTTGACCGATGCGCCCTACCTTCGAGCCATCCTGGTCTGGGGGGACCGGGATCGCCAGTGGGCCATCAACGGGAGCGAGGCGCTAAGTATCGAGGGCGCCGCGGCCGCAAGCGGCGAGGCCGTCGTGCGTGCGATCGAGCGGCACGTCGTCCCGGCCGATCCCCTCTGCATGATCTTCACCTCCGGCAGCACCTCCGATCCCAAATGCGTGGTTCATCGCCATGGGGTGATGTTGCGGCACAGCTGGCAGAAAGCCTTCGGCTACTGGCCGATCGGCGATGGTGACCGCGTCATCGGACCCAGGCCCCAGTTCTGGGTGGCCGGGCTGGCGCCGAGCCTTTTCCAAAGCCTGCTCGCCGGCTGCTGTCTCATCGAGCCGGCGAATGTCGGCGCCGCGGAGGTCCTGCGGTTGCTCCAAATCGAGGGCGTCACCGCCGCCTGCGGCGACGGCTTCTGGCTCCAGACCTTGGCGGTCGATCCGCAACTGCGCGCGGCCGGCTACAAGATCATCCAGCACAGCCTGGAAACGGCGCTGTTCGCGCGCATGGACGACCAGGGGCGGGCGACCTACCTCAACCCGATGCGCGCCGAGCGCGAGCCGGATCCGCAGGAGATTCCGCGCGATCTCCTGCCGAGATCCTACGGCATGACCGAGACGCTCAGCGCCCATACCTCACTGCCGCTGGGCGAATATCTACCGCCAGACAAGCGCGGCTGCTGCGGCCGGCCAATGCCGGGTGTGCGGCTGGCGATCGTCGATCCGCAGACGCTTCGGCCCCTGGGCCCAGGCGAGGTCGGCGAGATCATGGTCGGCGGCTATTCGCTGATGGAGGGCCTCTATAAGCGCGAGCGGCGGGAGGTCTTTACCGACGATGACTTGTACGCCACGGGTGACCTCGGCTCGATCGATGAAGACGGCTTCCTGCGATTTCACAGCCGGATCGCCGATATCCTAAAGGTCAGTGGCGCGAACGTCTCGCCGCTGGAGGTTGAGACCCGGCTGAACCTGATCGCACAGATCGAGCGCTCGGCGGTCGTCGGCCTGCCGGCGACGGAGCGCGACGTGCGACTGGTGGCGGCCGTCCAACTGCGACCCGGGCAGGCGATCAGCGAAGGCCAGATCCTCGCTCACCTGCGCACGGAGTTGTCGTCCTACAAGTTGCCCAAGCGGGTGTTCTTCTTCGCCGCCGACGAATGGCCGCTGACGGGATCGAACAAAATCCACAAGCCCGGACTTATCGAGCCCCTGGCCCGCCGCGTCGGCGCCGAAGCCGCCGCGGCGCTCGCCGCCACCACATAGGCCGCCATGTCCCCGAACGCGCCCATCGTCCTGACGCTGCCGATCTTGGGCTTGGCCGACACCCTGCGTGAGGCCGGGTTCGAAGTCATCGAATGGCGCCGCGGCAAGAACGACGACGAGGTCCAGGCCGCCGCCGGTCGGATCGAGGTGCTGGTCACCGTCGGGTCGCGGGCGCTGCCGGACAGGGTCATGGCGCGCGCGCGCCGCCTGGGTCTGATCCTCTGTCTAGGCGCCGGCTACGAGAGCTTCGACCCGGCGCGTCTGGCGGCGCGTGGCGTGCGGCTCGCCAACTGCGGCGGGCTCAACGCGGGTGATGTCGCCGACCTGACGATCGGGCTGGTGATCGCCAGCCATCGGCGCATCATCGACGGCGACCGTTGGGTGCGGGAAGGCGCCTGGCCGAAGCACATCGTCCTCACACCCCGGGTCGGGGGGCGTCGCCTGGGGGTGGTCGGTCTGGGCGCCATCGGCGAAGCGGTGGTGCGACGCGCAGGCGATGGAGATGCCGATCGGCTGGTTCGGGCCGAACCCGAAGGACGTGCCGTGGCCGAGGTTCGAGAGCTGCAAGGCGCTGGCCGACTGGGCCGACGTCCTGGCCGTCTGCAGCCGCGCCACGGCCGAAAACCGCGGGCTGATCGACCGCGACGTCCTCGATGCATTGGGTCCGCGAGGGCTGTTGGTGAACATCTCGCGCGGAAGCGTGGTCGACGAGCGCGCTTTAATTGACGCCCTGCAAGAGGGCCGCCTCGGCGCGGCGGCGCTGGACGTCTTCGCCGATGAGCCGACCGACGCGGCCAAGTGGCGCGACGTGCCCAACCTGATCCTTCAGCCCCACCACGGCGGCTCGACTTTCGAAGCCATCGAAGAGGCCAAGGCGTTGGTCGTCGGGAACATTCGCCGCTTCGTGAGGGATCAGCAGCTGCTCAGCGCCGTCAACTAGGCGCGCTCAGCCCCGCGCCTGCGGCCACAGGCCCTCTGCAGCGACGAGCGCCAGCTCCGCACCGCCGCCCAGTTGGCCGCCCAGGGCGCGCAGGCGGTAGGTGAAGAAGTGCAGGTCGCTCTGCTTGGTCAGACCAGACGCGCCATGGAACTGCTGCGTGTCGAAGGCAAGCTGCTCGACGGCCGACTGGCCGTAGGCGGCGGCCATGGCCATGGCCTGGCCGTCCTGACTGCCGGCGGCCCATCGGGCCAAGGCTTGCAGGGCGTTGATCGCGACTTCGCATTGCGAGAGCCGGTGCTGGATAGCTTGAAAAGAGCCGATTGGCCGATTGAACTGCCGGCGCAGCTTGACGTGGCCGACCGCGAGGTCCACGGCCGCGCGGCCGGCCCCGAGGATCTCGGCGGCGATCGCCAAACCCCACCAAGCCTCCACCGACTGGCCGGTCGTCGCCAGCTTACGTCCCGTCGCCCGATGCAATCGCGGGGCGAGAGCGTGGGAATCGCCGAAGGGCGTCTCGACCGGCGTCACCTCAAGGTCGGCTGTGGCATAGGCGACAGCGTCCTCTGCGGAGAGCACGACCAGCGTCCGCGCCAGGGGCAGGTGGCGCACGACCCGGTCGCCCGCGCGCATCAAGGCGATCGGGCCCTGAACCGGCTCGGCGAAAGCCATCGGCGCCACCAGCAAGTCGATCGCGACCGGCACGGCGTAGGGTGAGCGGCTGATCGCCTCGAGAACTAGCAAGGCGCCGAGCGGCCCGAATTCCGCGGTCAGCGCCACGTCCAGGAAGCCCGCCTCCTGCAGCCGCTCGTATAGCGGGCGCCCATCCAGCCAATCCGCAACGCCGGACGAGGGTGACGCCATGAACGGTTGCGCCAGGCGAACGACGCTATCCTGCAGGGCCAGTTGGTCGGAAGACAGATCGAGATTCATGACTGGCTCAGGACGGGAAGGCCGAGGTGGTGTTTGGCGATCAGGTTCAGCTGGATTTCGGCCGAGCCGGCGGCCAACCCCGTGGACCCGGTCCGTCTGAATCCCACCGAAAGCAAAGGGTCGAGGTTGGCGATCAGTTCGTCGTGCAGGAACTCGCAGAGGAAATCCGCCACCTCGCGATCGGCGGCGACCAGGGCGTAGCGGGCGATGTTGGTCAAGCCGCCCGCGGCCTTGCCCTTCACCCGTCCGTCGACCACCTGCAGGGCCAGTTGCCGGGCCCCGTGCAGCGCCGCCATGGCTCTGGCCGCCTTGATCCGCGCCGGCCCGCGGTCGTCGCCACGCGCCGCCAGCACCGCCACCGCGTGGTCCAGCACTCTCATGCTGAGACTGTAGCGCGGCGCGCCGATGCGCTCGTTATGCAGCACCGTGCGGACGATCTCCCAGCCGCTGTTCTCTTCGCCCAGGAGCGCGGACGACGGCAGGACGACGTCGTTGAGGAACACTTCGTGCAGCGAGTACTGGCCCATGAAGTTGGGGATCACGCGGACGTCGACTCCCGCCGTGCGCATCGGCATCAGGAATACGGAGATGCCGCGCGTCCCCGGTTCGCCAGTGCGCGCCAGCAGGAAGCAGTGGTCCGCAAGCGCCGCGCCCGAGGTCCAGATCTTCGATCCGTTGAGGACGTAGTCCACGCCGCGACGTTCGGCCCGGGTCTGCAGCGCCGCCAGGTCCGAGCCGGCTTCCGGTTCGGAAAAGCCCTGGCACCAAATCACCGAGCCGCTGGCGATCTCAGAGATGTAGCGTTGGCGCTGAAAGTCGTCGCCGAACCTGATGATCGCCGGGCCGACCCAGTTCACGTTCATGTACTGGTAGCTGCGGGGCTCCCCGACGGCGAACATCTCTTCGCCCAGAATCCAGTGGTGGAAGGCGTCCAACCCGCCGCCGCCCAGCTCCACAGGCCAATGCGGGATCAGAAGACCCTCGCGCGCCAGCCGCGGGCAGAAGGTGCGCGAAAATTCCGAGACGTAGGCCGAGCTCGTATCGTACCTGGATTTCTCGGCCCAATCGTGCGGCAGCGCCTCTTCGATGGCGGTCCGGACCCTGCGACGAAACGCGATCTGTTCTGGCGTCCAGCTGAAATCCATAGGCCAAATCTTCCCAAACCCGGAAAAATCCATAGTGCTGAATTGGCGCTTCGTCTATTGATCTCGGGGAAAAATTGGCAAAAAAGTATCCTTTATATACCGGAGGGAGCGCCATGGCCTTTGTCGACACGTACGATCCCGGCGTATCAGCCATCGCCGAGTCCCTGGAGCGGCATGCGCAAACGCTGCCCCTCGACGCCGTACTCACGCAGGAGATCTGGGCCGGGCTAGCCGCGCAGGGCCTCTTTTCCATCGACGATTTGTTCCCTGACGACCGCAACGCCGCCATCTGTGCGGCGATGGAAACGCTGGGGCGGCGCGGCCTGGCCGGGCAAGCGGCGGGCGCCTTCGCCTTCCTGCGCGTCGCCCCCGCCGAGTTGGCCTCCTCCGTGCTCGAGGGAAGGGCGCGCGTCTCCCTGGGGCAGCCGCCCTACATGCCGGCAGCGTCCGAGGGGGACATCTTCTTCACGAGCGTCGATGGTCTCGCCGTTCTGCTCGAGCCGACCCGCATCGAACCCGTCGAAACGCTCTCCACTGACGGCTGGGTCAGGGTCGAAGGCGCGCCGTCTGTGTCGCTTGGGCCCTTCCGGCCGGCGCAGGACGTTTATGACCTGGCGCTCGGCGCCTGGCTGGTCGGGGCGGGCCTCGGCCTGCTCGACAGTGCGGTCGCTCACGCTCGGACTCGGCGGCAGTTCGGCCAGTCGATCGGTTCGTTTCAGGCTGTCGGTGGCCCCTTGTCGCGCGCGGCCATCCGGCTGGACGCGGCCCGCGCGCTGGTTCTGACCGCGGGCGCCGCGGCGGACGGTGGTGACGCCCGCCTGGCGGCGCTGGTGCGTCATTCGAGCGCCAGGGCCGCGAGCGAGGCGGCTCTCGTCGCCCACCAGACATTCGGCGCCTTGGGGATGGTCGAGCAGGGCCCCGTCCAGGCGCGGTCCAAGCGCATCCGCCAGCTGATGTCCCAGTACCCGCCTGCGCGCCGAATCGACACGAATGCTGCGCTGTCGCCAGGCAAATCGCTTTCTCTGATGGCGACCGCATCCGCCCCCAGTGAGGTCCTCGATGTATGAGCTGACGGCCGACGAGCGGACCTTTCATGCCGAAGTGGTGGAGACCCTGGCGCCCTTCGCGGGGCTGGAGGGCTTTGTCCTCAGCTCAGGCCGCGAGCGTCTGGACCCCTTCTATCGCCGGCTGGCAGACAAGAACTGGCTGGCCCTGGCCTGGCCGGAGGCGGAAGGCGGCCTCGGGCGATCGCCGATCTACGAATTCCTGTTGTGGAACGAGGCCGCCTTCCGTGACATCGCCCGGCCCCCGCAGGGGGCCGGTGTCGTGGCCAAGACCCTGATTCGGGACGGCACGCCCGAGCAGAAGTCGGTCTGGCTGAACAAGATCCGCAAGCACGAGGCGACCTTCGCCCTCGCCTACAGCGAGCCGGAGGCGGGCTCGGACCTCGGCTCGGCCCGCTGCGCCGCGCGGCTGGACGGCGAGGACTACGTCATCAACGGCAACAAGTGCTGGAACTCCAAAGGCGCCGAAGTCGATGTCCTTTGGCTGCTCTGCCGAACGGGCCCCCCCGATTCCGGCAGCCGCGGCCTGACCCTTTTTATCGTCGACGTGAAGACGCCCGGCGTGACCATCCGTCCGCTCCGGCTGATGGACGGCAACCACCTCTCGGAAATCTTCTTCGATGACGCGCGGGTGCCGGTCTCATGCCGGGTCGGTCCCGAAAACGCAGCTTGGCGCCTGATCGGCGAGGCGCTGGCCGACGAGCGGCACGTTCACTTCAGCCCGGGCCGGGTCCGCCACGACTATTTCCGGCTTGGGCGATGGCTCGAAAACCACGGCCGTCTGGAGGACCCCGCGGCGCGCCTTGCATTCGAGATGCTTGCGGTCGATGTCGCCGAGGCGGAGGCGCTCGCGTTGATGATCATGTCGCCGACAGCCAAGAGCGGCGGCGAGATCGCGGCCAACAAGATCGTCCACGTCCAGACCATCCAACGCATCGCGCGCCTGGCGATCGATATCGGCGGCCCCGAAGCCTTCCTCATGGGTTCCGCGCCGGCTTTGCACTGGGCTCAGACGATCACCGAGGCGGTGGGCGGCGGCACTACCGAGATCATGGAAAGCCTAGTTGCTCGGCGAAGGCTTGGTTTGCCCGTAGGCCGCTGAATACCGCTGCGACTTCCTGCTTTGGCAGGGGTCAGGCGGATTGATCGGCACTCAGCGTTCGATGAGGGATCGCTTCCGCCAGCCACGGAGAAATCGCTGTGATGTGCCGCCGCATCCGGTACTTCGCCAACCCGCTGTCGCCGGCGATGACGGCCTCCGCGATCTTCGCGTGGACTTCATGGATCCGTAAGGCTGTCTCATCCCGATCGTCGCGGGGTTCTGTGTGCTGTTCCGTCAGGTCTGCGAGACACCGCACGAACAGATAGATCGCCGGATTGTGCGCCATGTTTGCGATCCGCAGGTGGAACGCCTTCGCCTCCCGCCAAGATTTGCCTAAGGACTCCGACTCCGACCGCATGAACTGTTGCAGGTCCACGCGCTCCTGCTCGGTCGCCAAGGTGGCGGCCAACTCGGCCGCGACGCCTTCGATCTCGCCTCTGACCACCAGCAGCTGATCCCGCCCCACTTTGGCGAAGGAGAGATACAGCGACATGGCGCGAGCCACGACTTCGGGATCTTGCTTGGTAACGACAAGCCCGCCGCCCGGGCCGGGTCGCATTCGTCCCACCAAATGGTGTTCGATCAGCCGGATCGCCTCGCGCAGAACGGCCCGGCTGACGCCATACTTCTTGATGAGGCTCGCCTCGGACCCAAGGTTCGTTCCAACTGGCCAACCCAGAGCGGCGATGTCGGCCTCGATTTGAGCCGCGATCTGCTCTGCGAGTTTCCCTTCAGTTCCGGCCATCTGGAATCCTTTGTATGTGCGCCATGGTACATCCCGCCAAGCCGGCGCCTAAACTTCATTTCGCTTCGATCGATCTACGGTCCCGGTCACTACAGGCCCGTATGGGGCAGGGCCATGCGCCCTCCGCTCGCCTGGTGTTCAAATCGTCGCCCGCCTGGAAAGCCCGCGCGTCGGCGCCTGTGAGGATCGCGACCCCGTGGGCGGCGCCGGCTGCGAAGGTGTCAATGACTGCCTCAAGTTCAGAGCGAGCGAGTGGGTGTGAAGCGTTCAATATCTCTGGGCGATCCAGGGCCACAGCGGCGACCGGCCCGCTCCGCGCCTCGCGAACGAACGTCCTATTTGTGATGCGCCACCTCCGATTGTCTCCATCTCGGAACCTCTCCTCCTGAACAGGACACGCGAACGAGGGCGGCGGACGCACCGCTTGGAACGGGTCGGGTCTGCGATCGCTCATCGCAGACCCGAATGCACAATCCGCCGCTCCCCACGCCGCGCCTTGCGAACCGCGCCGGATTTGTCTTCCCCCGGCGTTCAACTACCCAGCCGGCTTGCCCTGGAGAAAATCCATACGGAGGTAAATAAGGACACTAGTCTGTTGCGCGCCACTCCAACGCATGCCAATCTGATCTCGCCATCTAGCGGCCCTGCCCTGCATCCAGGTCAATTGGAGCGGGTAATAAAGTGACCTGAATATAAACCCGCGGCGCTCCGTTGAAGGGGCGACCGTCGAGACAAATTGGGGAAGGGGACAATGAGCAAATCGGGCGGAGCTATGGATCGCAGGGCGCACCTTTTGGCCGCGGTCTCACTGGGTGCGTTTGCCGCGGCATTGGCGGGACAGGCCGGCGCGCAAGAAAGGCCTTCGGCTCCGACGGCCGTCGCCGAAGTGGTCGTAACCGCCGAGCGGCGCGAAACCCGGCTGCAGGACACCGCCATCCCGGTCCAAGCGCTCAGCGGCAGTCGCCTTGACGCGCTCGGCGTCGGCGACACCAACGTCCTGCAGATCCAGGTGCCTGGCCTGATCACGTCCCAAAATACCGGCCTGCAGGTCAACACCTACATCCGCGGCGTCGGCAACACCGTCACCGGCCTGGGCGCCTCCAACAGCGTCGCGACCTACGTGGACGGCGTCTACATCGCCAACTCCATCCAGACGGCCCAGACGTTTGACGACGTCGAGCGGGTCGAGGTCCTGAAGGGCCCTCAAGCCACATTGTATGGTCGGAACGCGACGGGGGGCGCGATCAACATCATTTCGAAGGAGCCGTCGTTCGCGCCCTCCGGAAGCATTGAGGCTTCCGTCGGAAACTACGATGCGTACGACCTAAAGGGGTCGATAAACGGCGCCATCGTAGACGGCCGCGTCGCCGCCCGCCTGAGCGTCATGGCTCAGGGGCATCGCGGCTATGCGACGAATCTGACGCTCAATGAACACCCGGGCCAGGACCAGGAAATTGGCGCACGCGCAGCGATCAAATTCATCATCACTGACGATATCGACTTGCTTGTTAGGGCGGACTATCGGCACCTGATCGTCGGGGACTATATCAAAAACCTGGCGCCCAATTCCTACATCTACGCGCTGTCGGACATCCCCAATCAGTATGTCTCCGACCCTTGGAAAATCCGTGGCGAGGTGCCGAGCCGCCAAAACGGTGAAGACAAGGGCATCTCGGAAAGGCTGAACTGGAGCAGCCCGATTGGGAAAATCAGTTCAACGACCAGTTTCCGCAGGTTCTTCGAGGGGCCGTCCTTCTCGGACTATGACAACATCGTTGGCACCTACAATCACGTCACTAGAAGCGAGATGTTCGGGGACAAGACCCAGTCCAACCAGTTTTTCCACGAGACGACCTTATCGACGCCCGAAAGCGATCGGCTTTCCGCAGTGTTGGGCGTCAATTACTTTCACGAAGATACTGTCGGCGAGATACGGCGGATTTCAAATGCGACCGCTGTTGGCAATGCGCGGCGCGAACTGAACACCAGCGCCTACGCCGTTTTCGGAGATTTTCGCTTCGAACTGACGCCCGAGGTTCGCCTGGTGGGCGGGCTGCGATGGACCCGCGAAGAGTCGTCCTACTCCCAGTTGGTGCGCGTGACGGTGCAAGGTGTCGCGCCCGGCTTCTCGGCCAACGATCACTCGTGGACCAACACATCGCCGCGGGTTGGCGTTGAATATCGTCCCTCCGAGGGCAAGCTCTTCTATCTGACCGCGACCAGCGGTTTCAAAAGCGGGGGCTTCAACGAGACCAATCCGCTCAACACCTTCAATCCGGAGCATATCTGGTCATACGAAGGCGGAACCAAGCTGACTTGGCTGGACGGGCGACTGCGAACCAACGCCTCGGCGTTCTACTACGACTACAAGGATCTGCAGGTTTCGCAGGTACAGCCGGTGACGCTCGCCCGGGTCATCGCCAACGCGCAGTCGGCGAAGCTCTACGGCCTCGACCTGGAGGTGAATGGCAGCGTCACGAAGTCTCTTTCCGCCGGCGTGAACCTCTCCCTGCTGCACTCCGAGTTCGGCAACTTGATCCTCTGCGATAGCGCAAAGGGGCCGTGTTTGGCCACCCCCAACGACTCGGGCTTCGTAAACGTCAATGGGAACACGCTCAATAACGCCCCCCAAGTCGCCGGCACCGTCTTCGCTGATCAGACCTTCGATGTGTTTGGCGGCACGCTGACCCTGCATGGTGATGCGAGTTATCGTTCGCGCGTCTATTTCAGCCAATTCGAGCGCAAGGAATTCCAATCCTCCGACCCGATCTGGACCGCGAACGTTCAGCTTCGCTATGACTCCCAGAACAACTGGTATGCCGCCGCTTACGTGCAGAACCTGACTGACGCGCTCTACATCAACTTCCTGACGTCGTCGGCCATCCACGTTCCGGCCACCAATCCGGCAACCGCGGGGACGGCGATCGATTTCGCCAGATTCGCGCCGCCCCGCACCTACGGCCTTCGCGTGGGCTACAAGTTCTAAAAGTTCCAGTTAGGCGGCCGGTCGATGAAGCGTGTGGCAGCAAGCGATTCGGATGCGGAGCCGGCCCTCGGCAAAGGTAGGTTCCTGAAGGCGTTCAGTCTCGGGATCCTATTCTTCCTCTATGCCTTCGCGTACCTCGACAGGCAGTTTCTCAATCTTCTGATCGATCCAATCCGCGAAGGCCTTCATCTTTCCGATCTGCAAATCAGCATTCTCACGGGATTCGCATTCACGGTCTTTTATGGCGTCTCGGGCCTGCCCATGGGCAGCGTGGTGGATCGGTACTCGAGGAAGGGCGTCATTTTTGGCGGCCTGATCGTCTGGAGCCTGTGCTCTTGCCTTTGCGGTCTCGCCAGGCGCTTCAGTGACATGCTGTTCGCGCGCTTCGGCGTCGGCGCCGGGGAGTCGGTGCTGCTGCCCGCGGCGTATTCGCTCTTGGCGGACCTCTACCCCAAGGAGCGGATGGGCGCGGTGCTGGGCATCTTTACCGCCGGCTCGTCAATTGGCAGCGGCGCCTCGCTGATCGTGGGCGGCCTGCTCTTTTCCTGGGCCAGCGCCAATGGCGTTGTAAACGTGCCAATCATCGGCGCCTTGCACCCCTGGCAGCAAGTCTTGCTGCTATCTGGCTTACCGGGCTTGGCGACTGCCTGGATGGTCTTCTTGATTCCACGGACGAGCCACGAGATCGAACGCTCGCGCAAGGCCAACGCTAAGGGCTTCGCGGATGCATGGGCCTTCATGCGCAAAAACAAGCGATTCTTCGGTGCGCATATTGGCGGCTTTACTCTGATGAACATCGCCGCCGTGGGTTATCTGGTCTGGTCGCCGACCTTCCTACATCGGCATTTCGGTTTGAGCCTGAAGGACATCGGGATTTCCTTTGGCATCTTCAGCACGGTATTCGGAATCCTCGGTTCGATCAGCAGCGGCGCCCTTGCCGACCTTCTATACAAGCGCGGCGCGCTGGATGCCCACATGCGCGTCTACACCTGGGGGAGCCTCGTGCTGGCGGCGTGTGGCATCGCCGCCGCTCTTGCGCCGACCTATCTCATCTTCTTCGTCGCCGTGACCCCGGCAATGATGATCAAGACATTTGCCGGAAACGCCGCTGGGGCGCTGCAGATCGTGGCGCCGCCCGAGTTGCGAGGAAAGATTTCGGCCATCTATCTCGCTATCTTCACCATCGTCGGCGGTGGTCTAGGTCCCCTGGTGATCGCCACGCTGACCGATCACGTGTTCCATGACCCGGCCAAGGTAGGTCACAGCATGGCCTTAAGCTACGGCGTGCTATTGCCCCTCGCGTCAGTCGTCCTCTGGCTGGGCCTACCAGCGATGCGGTCGATGCAGACCGCTGACCGCGAAGCAGAGCATCGCGCGGCAGGGTCAAGGCTGGAGGCGCTGACTCTCTGAAGGCCGCCTCCCACGCACAGTGGGATTCGGCTGCGCTGGATCGTCCGCCCATGCCGCGGAGTGACCAGGATCGGGCCGTTTCCGCCGAGATCATCGATTGCCGGGCCGCCTTCGCGACGCACATGGCGAGGCGGAAGTCCCGCATGAGGGCCTCCAGGCGCCGGTACTGCGCTATGGTGAGCGCGACCGGTTTGGCTTCCCCGCCGTCGCATTGAGCATGTCGCCGATTTCCGGCAGCGCCAGGTGCGGGCGGCGGAGCGTTGCGATCATCTGCGGGCGCCGCGCGAGTGCCCGTCGAACACGCGTCTGCTTGGATCGCGTCCAGATCGCGCCCGTGGAAGCACACCGCCGTGCGCCTCAGAAACTGAGTCGGATTATGGAAGTATTCGCTATGTTTTCGCATCGCGCGATTTAGTACGATATTTCACGTAATTAGCTTTGACTCCTTGTCTTTTAGTCTTCGATGATTCACGCTGCTCCACTATGAAACGCGACGGACTTTCCGCCTAGAATCTTCCACCAGGATTCCACCGCGGACTCCCGCCGAATTTAGTGGAACGGCGCGATGCCTAAGCTGACGAAGAGTGTGGTCGAACATCTGGAAGTCCGCAGCAAGGACTACATTCTGTTCGACGAAAGCCTACCGGGGTTCGGCTGTCGCGTCATGCCGAGCGGCAAGCGTTTCTTTCTCATCCAGTATCGACGCAATGGCCGCACCCGCCGGGTTGCCCTCGGACAATTCGGGCCAACGACCGCGGAGATCGCAAGGCAACAGGCTCTCCGGCTCCTTGGCCAAGTGAAGGGAGCGGGCGCTGATCCCGCAGCCGATCGCGATCTTGATCGTCAATCGGTAACGATCACCGACCTGGGAAAGCGGTTCCTGGAGCAACACGTGGCCGTGCGCTGCAAGCGTTCGACCCAGTCGGAATATCGCCGTGCCGTTGAGCTCTTCATCACGCCATTTTTCAAGACGCAGCGGGTGCGCGCGGTGAATTCAGCCGACGTCGCGGACTTCCACGGCAGCCTGTCCAAGATCCCGTACCAAGCCAATCGCGCCTTGGGCGTGCTTCGCAAGATGATGAATCTTGCTGAGGTCTGGGGGCTGCGCGACAAGCACAGCAATCCCTGCGAGGACATCGAGAAGTACCCTGAGCTGAAGCGGGAGCGCTTCCTTTCCAAAGGTGAGCTCAAAGCCCTCGGAGAGGGGTTGAACGCCTATGAGACGACGGGCCAGGAAAGCCTCTACGCCGTCGCGGCCTTCCGCCTCCTCCTCCTGACAGGATGCAGGCTCGGCGAGATTCAGACGCTGAAATGGTCCTACGTCGAGCTGGACGCGGGGGAGTTGCGTCTTCCGGACAGCAAGACCGGTGCGAAGGTCGTCCACATTGGCGCATCAGCGGTGAGCGTCTTGCGCGGTATTCCGCGCCTGCCTGACAACCCTCACGTCATCGCCGGCAAAAAGCCCGGGAGCTACCTCACCGATCTCCAGCGCCCCTGGCGCAAGATCCGCGAGACGGCAGGTCTCGAGGACGTTCGCATCCACGACCTTCGACATACGTTTGCTTCGGGCGGCGTCGCGCTCGGCGAAGGGCTGCCGATGATCGGAAAACTGCTCGGGCATACCCAAGTTCAAACGACAGCGCGCTACGCCCATCTGGCGTCCGATCCGGTCAAGGCCGCCGCCACCAAGATCGCCGACAGCCTCGCAGCCGCGCTCGATCCCCCTTCGGCCTCGGGCGCCAACAGCAATTCCAAAGCGGAAGGCACCATCGAACCGCCAAAACTGAACTCTTTGGCGTCGCTGTCGAGGTTGCGCCAAGCCCTCGATCTGATCGTCGAAGACCCCGCCCTTAACAGCGGCGCCGCGACGTTCCGTGGCACGCGTGTGCCCGTCTCGATGATCGTCGATCTTCTTGATGACGGTGCGGCGCTGGCGGATCTGCGGCAGGACTTCCCGCGCCTCACCGACAACATGATCGAAGCTGCGCGGGCGTATGCCCGAATGCTCGCGGCCTGAAGACGCCGAAACCCGCCGGCTCGATATTTTTCAATGGAGCTGCGCGGTCACGTCGTCGGGCCCGAACGAGTAGACCACCGTGCAATTGTCGCCTGCTGGTGGTCTCGCGGCGACCCGCCTAAGGACCGCCTACCCAACGTGCTGGAGAGTATTGATCGTTTCTGGCGTTTGGCGCGAGAGATGGCCGCTTGACCCCTGGACGTCGACCGGAGCGGTCGCGCGAGGACACGCTGACCTATTGGGATGGTGCGGCAGTTCCCTCAGACTACGGACCGAGCCGAGGGGTGTTCGGTCTTCACGACCCCGAGCACCTGGGTATTCGAGATCCGGAGAGAATCTGATGCTCACCTTCGACGGCGTCGCCCGACCGACATCTCCGCTCCTCCGGCGGAGCCTCGTTCTTGGCGCACCCGCCCTGCTAGGAGCGTGCATGACCGGCGGAGAGCCTGAGATCGAGGCTGCCAAGCCGACGCCGCCGGACTATGCGGAGTCGGTGATGATGGTTCTCTTCTCGCCGGATGGCCGTCGCGATCTGTCCGTACGGCTCTGGCGTCTCATTCATCAGCACAAGGCCACGATCTGGGGCGCATACTCCGATGAGGCCGGGTCGTTTCGAATGGCCGATGAGGCGCCGCTTCCCGAGGCGGCGGCGCCGACTGACGTCGATCAGGATCGGGCGGCCTTTTCCCATCTGAGTTCATGGCGCTCTCAATTCGAGCGCCGGGGCCACCGAACCGCTCACATGCACGGCCAGGTCCTTCTCGCGGCGGGCTTGCATGCCAGCAGCGATCCGCCGCCGGGCGAAGGGCCATTGCCCGCTTTGATTCATGCCGGGTTCCGTGCGGTCCACGCACGTGCTCGTGCGGCCGGGGAGAATGGAGGTCTTCGGGCGTGGCCGCGCCGAGATTCGGGTGGACGGCAGGCGTTTCGATTTCAAGGGCCTGGCGAAGTGGCATGAGCAGGTTGGTCCGCGCCCCGGCCTCGGGCCGGCGTTCACCTATGTCGCGCTCACGGCCGGAAATGCTGCGTTCATGGCGACCAAAAACGCCGCCGGCGTCGCCCGCTTTGTCGCTCGGTCGGGGAAGATCCGCAGGGTGGCGGCCATGGACATCAACGAACTCGCGCCGGAAAGGCGCATTTCCGCAACCCTTGACGATGGCGAAGAGTTCACGGCTACGACGAAAGGGATGCGCGTATCGTCTGAACCGATCGAAGGGCAGCGCCGCCCGGGGCAACCGTCGTGGCCTCGACCTCGATGGGGCCTATGGTCGGCCAGATCAACGACTGGTCGCCGCCGGCCTGACCGGATCGCCATGATGACAACAACGCCGGCTTCGCGACGCCGGCCGATGGGGAGGATGAAATGCGAGGCTGGGTGAAATTGATGCTGTTGCTTGCCGGGCTGATGGCCATGGCCGGTCAGGCCGCCGCGCTGGACGGCAAGATGTATGACGTGGTGATCACCTCTCCGAATATCCCGACGCCCGTTCCGGCCACCATCTACACGCCGCCCGGCTACGACCCGAAGCGGGCTGACCCTTACCCGCTGCTGATCCAGTTGCACGGCGGCGGCGGCTCCAACAAGGCCATGGCCCACATGGGGCCGCTTCTGGAGCAGGCCATCAAGGAAGGACGCGTGCCGCCCATGGTGTCGATCATGCCTTCGGCTGGCCGCTCATTCTACATGGACTTCCGGGACGGCTCGCAGAAATGGGAGCAGTTCGTCACCAAGGACCTGGTCGCCTATTCGCGACAGAACCTGAATGTCCCGAAGGACCGCAAGGGCACCTTCATCACCGGCATCTCTATGGGCGGAATGGGCTCCCTCAGGATGGCCTTCAAGCACCCGGAAATGTTCCAGGCTGTGGCCAGCCAGGAGCCCGGTATCGAACCCGCGCTCGCCTGGGACGATATCCAGCTGCGCGACCGCTACTGGCGCTCCGACGCCCTGATGGAACAGATATACGGCAAGCCGGTCGACAAGGCCTACTGGGCCGCCAACAACCCCGCGACCATCGCCAACAAGGACCCCGAGCGGCTGGTCGGCCTGGGCATCTACCTGGAGGCCGACGACCAGGACATGTTCTTCCTGCAGCACGGCACCGAGTTCGTGCACCGCATCCTGTTCGACCACGGCATCGCCCACGAGTACCGGCTGGTGCGGGGCGCCGAGCATGTCGGTCCGTCCATCGACCCGCGGTTCCTCGACGCGATGACCTTCATCGGCCGGCAGATCAATCCACCGCACTGGGTCGATGATCAGGTGAAGAAGACCCGCGCGATGCTCGACGGCCAGAAAAAGGCCATCGGCTATCCGGTGGTCCCGGTCGATCCCGAGCGCATCAGGATGAAGTAGAGGCTCAGGTCTTCTGCGGGGGCGGGGGCATTGGCAGCAGGGTGTTTGCAAGTCAACCGGGCCAGCGGTGGTGTCTCAGTTTGAAATTCGCCCGCGCGGTCGGACGGAAAATCGTTCTCAAGTTGCACCGTTCATCGAACGGTTGCACTAATCGCGGAGGGAATCAGGGGGCATTACGTTTGAAACCGCTGGGCCGGTTCTTACTGGACGCCTTCTACGTCCTCTGTTTTTTCGCGATCACGACAATTGCGGCTGTCGGCGCGCATCTGCTGGCACATCTGCTGGAACGGTTTGGGGTAAGCATCACCGAAGACACAGTCTCCGAAGCCATGGACAACTGTATGGCTGACGTAGATTACAGCATTACCGAAAGCTACACGCGAGCTACGGAAAACATCTACCGAAAGAAAAACATCTTCAAGGAAGTTCTCGCCGCCTGCGCTCTGGCAGACCTAAACGCACTGGGCCAATTCACAGCGGCATCGGTAGAGGCCCCCTTGACCGACATTTTGAGGTCGGAGGCGAAGGTGCCGCAGTTCGCGTTTCACATGAACGAGATGTGCACCGCTGAGCGCGGGAACGTGTTCCGAAAGACGGGGGAACGCCGCACCTTCCAGTACCATTTTCTAGAGGCCGCGATGCAGCCCTATGTGATCATGAAGAGCCTGAAGGATGGCGTGATCACCAAGGCGACGTTCGAAAAGTTCTACGTCACTCGTCAGCGCCAGTTGGCCATCTAGCGCGCGCCGCCTTCTTTGCTATCGCGGTTCGCTGGGCCGCTGGCGTTGTCGCGGCACGCTTGTTGCCGCCCTTCCGACCAGCTTCCGCCTTGGTGGCCTTCTTAGCTGCCGGATCGGCGCCCGTATCCTCGATCTCTCCTGTCGCGATCCTGCCGACCATAACGGCGAGGCCGATGGCGTCAGCGGGGCGCTTCTGTCCTTGGGGGCCCTTAGGCATTCTTCGCGGCCTCTTGTTGGATGATCACGGCGTCCAGCGCGACCATACTCTGCTTCAGGGACAGAATGAGCGCCGCTGCGGTATTGGCTGCCGTCAGCGACACGTCGGGCGAGTCAGCCCCGACCCGTCCGGCTTCCAACCTACCGACCATGTGCTCCAACGTATCGTGCACGTCGCGACACTCTTCAATGAAGGCGACGAAACTCGTTCTATGATCCATGAGGGCCGATATTATGGCGTCCATCGATCAGGCGCCATGCTTGTCAACGCCCGCTGATTTCAAACTGAGACACTACCGGGCCAGCCGATACCCCTTCCCCAATTCAGGCCGCCTGGGTCGCGGCCGCCCATTCTCTGTGAGCCCGGGCTCGCAATGTCCGAAGTCTGGGCCGGGAAATCAGATGCGGCTGGGTGTTGAAGGTGTTGTAGACGGCGGCGTGGCTGGAGAGGAACCTTTGGGCTGAGCCCTGGGATTTGAATTTCTGTTGCTTCCCCTCTCGTCGTCGGATGGCCAGGTGGGAGGTTTCGGCGCGGTTATTTTCGCGCATGCCTCCGGGTCGGTGACGGCTTGAAAGGCCGAGATCCCGAGCCGCCGCACGATAGGACGCCAGCTTGTCCGTCGTGATCGTCTCGGGGTGAATTCCCTGGTTCTAGCAGCTTCAGCGCGGCGTGTTTGTTGCGGCGTTTCTGAACCAACACGTCGAGGACCTCGCCTTCATCATCGACGGCACGCCACAGGTACATCCGCCGGCCACCGATCCGGACGACCATCTCATCGAGATGCCACCGACCCGTTGGCGATGATCGAAGCCGCCGCAGGTTCGCTGCGATCATGGGGCCGAACTTGATCACCCAGCAGCGTACGGTCTCGCGGCTGACCTCAATGCAGCGCTGGGCAAGTAATTCCTCGACGTCACGAATACTCAGGGTGAAGCGGAAATAGAGCCAGACGGCATAGCTGATCACGTCCGGCGGGAACCGGTGCCGCTTGAACGAATTCAGTGTCATCCCGTCGCCCCCCAACGCCCACAGTTTGGGTCATAGCGGAGATGGTGTGGACGGCGCTCACGGCGGCATCTGCGTGCCATGATGACCGTCGTTGGAACGCATCAACAGAGGAGCGCAGTCCATGGAGCAGATTACCACCGTCGGGATCGATCTGGCCAAGAACATCTTCCAAGTCCACGCGATCGACGCGGCGGGGCGCGTCGTTCTGCAAAAAGCCTTCAGGCGCCCGCAGCTGGCGGCCTTTTTCCAGAAGCTTCCGGCTTGCCTGATCGGGCTGGAGGCGTGTAGCAGCGCCCATCACTGGGGCCGGTTGCTGACGCAGTTCGGCCGCGAAGTGCGACTGATCCCGCCGGCCTATGTGAAGCCTTACGTCCGTCGACAGAAGAAAGACGTGGCGGACGCGGCAGCCATCTGTGAGGCCGTGACGCGGCCGTCGATGCGGTTCGTGCCCGTCAAGACCGAAGAGCAGCAGGCGGCGTTGATGCTGCACCGAGCTCGCTCTCTTTTGATGTCTCAGCGCACTGCCCTGATCTGCGCCCTGCGCGGCCATATGGCGGAGCTGGGGCTCACCGCGCCGCGCGAGGTGCGCAACTTCAGACCTTTGCTGGAGGTGCTGATCGATGAGGCCGATGACAGCCTCCCGGCGCTTGCCCGCGCGGCGCTCCGGCCGCTGGCGAACCAACTCACCACCATGGGCAATCGCATCGCCGAGCTGGATCGCCAGCTTCTGGCCTGGCATCGGGCGAATCCCGTCAGCCAACGGCTCGCCACCATCCCCGGCGTCGGTCCCGTCACCGCATCAGCGCTGGCCGCCACCGTCGCCGATCCAGCGATGTTCGCCTCCGGGCGCGAGTTCTCCGCCTTCCTGGGCCTGGTCCCGAAGCAGAGTTCCTCAGGCGGCAAGGTCAAGCTCGGTGGAATCTCCAAGATGGGCGATCGATACCTGCGCCACCTTCTGGTCAGCGGCGCCGCAGCCCTGCTCAGTCACGCCAAGACGCGCAGAGGTCCGCTCGACATCTGGGCGAAGACCCTGGTCGAGAAGAACAAGCCGATCAAGCTGGTCGCCGTGGCCTTGGCCAACAAGATGGTCCGCATAGCCTGGGCGCTCATGATCCGGGGCGAGACCTTCCGCCTGACAACCCACGCCGCCTGACGCGTCAGCCACGGCGCACACCATTGGCCGGGACCATGAGATGATGCGATCCATACGGGACCAATGATCGGGACACTCCGACAACTTGTCGGCGCCTCGAGCGCTCTGCGGAGTTAGGAGATCTGGATCAACGGACGACATCAGGGCCAGCAGTAACAATCCGCTGCTTCAACAGGCCGAACACAAGACCGTACCCGTCCAATCGCACTTACCACGCCCTTGCCAATCGAGCGCCGTCCACACAAGACAAGTTAGGGTTAGACTGCCAGCACTCTCTGCGCGGACCTTCGGCGCGTTCCGCATCGGCCTCAGGTCAGGCCGTAGGGCTGCTTCTCGGGTCGCCAGTCGTTGATCATTCCGACCATCTGCTGTCCGCCGGCCTCGGCGCGGACGATGCGGCCGTGCCATTGCTCATCGCCCCAGATCGGCACCTCGAAGCGCTGCACGGTCTCGGCCTTCCCCTCCACCCGGGAGCCGTCGTTCAGCAGGGCCACGAACCGCCGCGTCGGCGCCCAGGCCTCGATGCGGAAGCTCTGCATATCGACGTCCTTGCCGTTCAGCTCGACGTCGCCATAGCGCCGGGCCGGGCTCATCAGGCCGATCAGCGAGGCGTGCGGGCCCCAAAGCATGGCGTAGGTGAAGGGGGCGTCGAACCGGGGCGCGGTCTGGGTCTGCTCGTGCGCCTTCCCGATGCCCTTCAGAGCGGTCGACTTGCCGCCGGCGCTCAAGGTAGCCTCCATCATCCCGGTGCGCTCGAAGCGGCCCTTAGGCGAGCCGGCCTTCAGTGGGCCGGGGTGGAAGACGCCTTCCAGCTTGACCGGGGTGTCGCCTGGGCCATCGTGGCCGCCGGCGCTGCGATGGGCGCGGACCTCGGCGGTGAAGGCCAGGCTCTGCATCTCCAACGACGAGCCGGAGCGGCGGATGCTCACCTTCAGGCCGGGCGAGTCGTAGACGGCGGTGTCCTGGTTCGGGTCGGTGTGGTTTGGCGCGCAGGGGATTGCGCGCTGAGTGAAGGTGTAGAGTTGTCCGTCGAGCAGCAGATGGCACCAGACCAAGGTGGCGTTGTTGTCCGGATAGCGGGAGATGCGGACGCTATAGCCGTTGCGCACCTCGGGATCGAAGTAGAGCACCATCGCCGACTCGCTCCAGGCGTTCGCGCCCTCGATCACCGCGCCGGCGCGCGCGGCTCTGGCTGCGCTTCCGATCAACGGCGCCGCGCTCAATCCGATGAGGCCGCTGGTGACTGTTCGCCTGCTGAACATGGACGTCTCCTCAAGGTTTCTCATGGGCGCGGCGCGAGGCCGTTGATGAAAAGGGAGCAGAAGGTGTCGGTGATCTCCTGCGGGGAGTTCAGGCCGCTGGGCGAGTACCAGCGCGGCAACCAGTTCAGGGCGCCGATGATCGCGCGGCGCGACAGGGCCCCGTCGATCTGCCGAATGGAGCCGTCCCTCATGCCGATTTCCGCGTAGCCGGCCTTTTCCACCAGCTTCTGCGATGTCAGCCGCGCCTCGCGCTGATGCGCCGGCGTCAGGGATTGCAGGCGGAAATAACCGGCGATCGGGCCGAGCGGCCCGGCGTTCAACTCAATCATCGAGGCGATGAAGCGGGCCTGCATCTCCAGGCCGTCACCACCGGCGCCAGCGACCTTGTCCAGCACCTGGTCGGTCAGGCCCATGGAGCGCAGGTAGCAGCCGAAGAGCAGCTCTTCCTTGTTGCTGACGTAGTGGTACAGCGCGCCCCGGCTGACATCGAGGGCGGCGACGATGTCGTCGATCGAGGCGTTGTCGAAGCCCCGGTGGTTGAAGAATTTCGACGCGGTTTTGAACAGCACCTCCCGGCGCTGAGCGGCCTGGAACGAGCGGTCGAAGGCGCTGTCCGGCGCGGCCGGAGTGTGGACGCTCAACGGATCCGGCCATTCGGTTACCGGCCTTCCGGCAGGATTGCAGCCGTGCAGGAAGAGGTCGGCGAACATCTCGCCCACCTGCGGGCGGGTCAGGTGATGTGGCCCCTCGCGGAACCAGACGAAGACCCAGTTGAGCGCGCCGGTGACCGCGAAATTGGTCACGTGGGGCAGCTTCACCACCAGGCTGCCGTCCCGGTGCCCATCCTCGAGAATACCGCTAAGGAGGTCGTCGTGCCGGTGGGCCATGGCCCGAACCTCGAGCTGGTGGGCCGGGGTCAGGAAGGCCAGGTCGCTAAGGAACGCCACGGGCGGGGCGCTGAAATGGAGCTTCAGATAGTGCAGGAAGCGGTCGCGGCCCGAGCCCGACGCGGTCGAGGCCTCCCGGGCGTAGCCCGAGGCTAAGCCCGAGGTGCGCAGGTAGGACTGGTAGACCACGTCCTCCTTGCTCTTGAAGTAGTAGTAGAGCGCGCTCTTGGTGACGCCCAGGCGCTCGGCCACGGCCGACAGCGAGGCGTTGGTGAGCCCGGCTTCGTTCAGCACGATGGCGGCGGCCTCCAGAGCAGCCTCGGTGCGCGGGCCGCGGGTGGAGGGCCGCCCGCGCAGCGCCCGGCTCGACGCCTGCGGCGTCTCCTTGGTCTCGGCGGTTTCGGGTACGGACGAAGGCGTACGCATCGCAACTTTCGGGTTTCTGTTGGAGGTCCGCAACCCTAGCGGCGCCCCCGGAAATCTTGAAGCGGTCCCCCGCCGCCCCACTGGCATCGCAATCAAACCATCTTTCTTTGAATACCGCGCATGGCGGCGGACGTCGCTCTTGAATTTCTCATCAAACGGGTGTTCTTAGCAATAACTGAAGCGCTGACCGGGAAACCACCAGCGCGTTCAATAAAAGATTTCTGGGCGGAAACTTCTACGGAAAGGCCACGCGATGACGCGCTTTGACCGGCGCTGCCAGAGGCAGCGCGCGCATGCGACTCGAACGGTGCTGTTCAGCGCCATCCTATTGGCCAGCGTCAGTGCCCTGCCGGCCTTGGCGCAACAGGCTTCTGGTGCGGCGCCGGCCGCGGCGGATGTCACGGTCGATCAGGTCATTGTCACCGCCGAGAAACGTCCGGAGAACGTTCAGGACATCCCGATGTCGGTGACGGCGTTCAGCGGCGCGCAGCTTGAGCAGGCGAACATCGTCAATGCAACGGACCTCGCCCGCTTCGCGCCGAGCTTCAACATCTTCACGGCCAACGACAACCGCAACTCGACCATCGTCATCCGCAACCTGGGCACCTCGGGCACCAACCCCGGCATCGAGCCGGATGCGGGCCTCTATCTAGACGGGGTCTACATGCCGGCCGCCGCCGCCGCGCTGAGCGACCTCACCGATATCTCGACCGTGGAAATACTGCGGGGCCCGCAGGGCACACTCTACGGCCGGAACACTGCGGTCGGCGCGTTGAACATCAACACCAGGGCCCCCAGCCAGGCCTTCGAATCCTATGTGGACGCCAGCTTCGGCAACTACGATCTGCGCCGCGTCTCCGGCTATGTGGGCGGGGGCATCACCGACAATCTGGCCGGCCGTCTGACCCTCTACGTCGATGACCACGGCGGTTATGAGAAGAACCTTTTCACCGGCGGCCAAGTCAATGACGCCGAGCAGTACGGTGGCCGCGGGCGGCTTCGCTGGACGCCAGACGCCGACACGACGGTGGACTTCACCGCCTACTACACCAGGGTCTCGGCCGAGGCCGGCATTCCGGCGCAAGTGAATCCCTTCGGACCGGGCGGCATCGCCACGCCGGGGTTTCTCGCCGCCGCGGCGGCCGCCGTGCCCGGCCATCCGTTCCAGGCGCTCGGCAAGTTCGAAGTGAACGAAGGCGACTCGCCGCGCGACGTCACCAGCACGGGCGGGGCCTCTCTGAGCATCAGCCGCACCCTGCCGTTCGGCGCCACGCTCAACAACGTTCTGGCCTATGGCGAGATCGACGACCACGAGTTCGAAAACGACTCCGGCGCCTTGCCGCAGGTCGTGGCCCATCAGCCGCAACACGAGCACACCCGGACCGTCAGCGACGAGCTGCGCATCACTTCGCCCGGCAAGCAGTTCATCGACTATGTGGGCGGCCTCTACCTCTTCAACGAGAAGCTCAGCTTCGAGAACGACCTCGTCATCCAGCCCGGCGCCAACAGAACCTTCCCGGGCAACGCCCACCTTCTTGTGGGCGACACCTCGAACTTTCTGTTCACCCAGGAGACCAACGCTGTGGCCGCCTATGGCCAGGCGACGATGAATCTCACGGATGAGTTCCGGCTGTTCGGCGGCCTGCGCTACAGCGTCGACCGCAAGACGGCGTCGATCTCCAACGTCGATTCTAACGCCACCGGCGTCGCGCCCTCGGCGACGTTCCTGAGCTCGTTCCCGGTGGAGAGCCAACCGTCCCTCGGCCGCAAGGACCGCAGCACCACTTGGACCGCCGGCGCCCAATACGACATCGTCGAGCACGTGATGGCCTATGTGACCGCGGGCACCGGGTTCAAGGACGGCGGCTTCAACGCCCGCGCCGCCGCCAGCGGGCCGTTCACCTTCGACCCCGAGACGGTGACCAACTACGAAGCCGGCGTGAAATCCACCCTGCTCGACGGCAAGCTCGTGTTCAACGCCGACATCTACCGGATGAACCTGAAGGCCGCCCAGGTCTCGACCCTGAACCCCACCACTGGGGTCGGCTTCACAGTCGGCAACGCCGGTGACATCCGGGTGCAGGGCGTCGAAATCGACATGCACGCCCGCCCGATCCAGCACCTCTCCATTGATGGCGGCCTCAGCTATGCCGACGGTGTCTGGACCAGCTTCCCCAAGGGTCAGTGCATCTCGACCTTCCCAACCGCCGGTTCGCCGCCGCCGGCCGGGACGCCACAGCGCATCGCGCCCGGATCGGCGATCTGCAACTACACCGGCTTCACGCCGCCCTATGCGCCGAAGTACCGCTGGAACCTGGGTGCGCGGTGGGAGCAGCCCTCGTTCAAGGACGACATCGACTGGTTTGCCGCGGCCGACGTGACCTACACCTCGTCCCAGTTCCTCGATCAAACCCTCGACCCGCGGAGCTTCCAGGGCAGCTACGCTCTGGTTGACGCCAGCGTTGGCTTCCAGCCGCCCGGCGGCAAATGGCGGGTGAGCCTGTGGGGCAAGAACCTGGCCAACAAGGCCTACAACGTCGCCGAATTCGCCCAGGGCCTGGGCGCCTTCATCGGCGCTGGCGGTACGGCCTCGGCAAACGGCTTCGTGGGCATCTACGGCGTGCCGCGCACGTTCGGTCTCGAGGCAAGCTTCCGCTACTGAGCCTTCCACAGGAGCACAACCATGACGGACCTTCGAGGGCTCGATCGCCGGCGTCTGCTGGCCGGCGCCGGCGGATTGGGCCTAGCCTCGGGTGGATTTCCAACACTGGCGGCGCCCGCCTCGGCGGCCCACCGCCCGGACGTTAACGGCAAGACCAGCTGGAGCGAATCCATCATGGTCGTCTACCTGTCGGACGACCTGCGGACGGGGATCAGCTATCGGATCTGCCGCTTCCCGGAGCTGGATGATACCTGGGTCTGGTGCCAGGTCATCGTCGAGGGCCGCATGTACGCCTACACCGAGCAGTACCTCCCGTGTGCGAAGGACCGGAAGCTGCCCGACAGCGCAGCCGCGGTCTACGACGCCCCGGGCCTGAGCGGGCGCATGACCCGCATGGGCACTTCGGCGGACCTGCAGCGCATGTCGTTCTCCTTCGATGGCCTCTGCCACGCAGGGACCAAGGCGGAGGAGGGTGCAGGCCGCATCCCGGTCAGGCTGGAAGGCATCTTCCATCCCGACCGCACCCACGGAGGCCGCGCCCAGACCGGCCGCGTCGAGCGGACCGGACGCGTGGAGGCGACGATCCGCGTGGGCGGCAAGAGCTACGCCATCACCGGCGTCGGGAAACAGCACGAGCAGACCCAGACGGGCCCGCGGTTCCTTAACGCTTTCACCTATTGCAACCTGTGGAACGCCGAGGCCTCGTTCCTGGGCCTTTTCGCCACCGACCGCGGCTACGGCGACTTCCAGGTGGGCGATCGCACGCGAGCGGTGCAGACCTTCCGGATCGCCAAGCCCGGCCCTGAGCGCAAAATCCAGGCGGTGATGGCCGATGGCGGCAAGGTCGACGGCGTCATACACACGGTGATCGACTACGAAATCCCGATCTACGACCGCGTCTGGCGCGGGACCATGGTTTCCGGCGTGGTCGACGGGCTGAACATGGTCGGCACCGTCAACGACTGGCGAAGCGAGGAGCAGCCCTACGCCAGGCAGTTTTAGGTAGCGCGCAGCGGAACATCGAGCGCCCTCGTCGTTCAAGGAGGCTGGGACCCTGAGTCCGAAGAGGGGCAGCGTGCTACAACTTGGGCGAACGCCTGGTCTTCACGAAGGGCTGGCGCCGGACCGCCCAGAGTGGATGTGTTGGTTTAGGATTCACGCATGTGTCGCGTTCGGCGATAAACGAGCGTCTGATTCTCGGCGGGATGTGAATGTCCGCTCCTGGCGGATTTCGTTGAAAAAGGCGGGGTTTGGTCGGACGGCGGTTTGAAGGCGTGGCGGCGCAGCCGCGCCTCAGGCGATCGCCGACGCTGCTGCCGGGATGAGCTTGGCGAGTTTGCGCAGGTTCTGGGCTGTGGCTGCGAGGTGGAATTCGTCTCGGGCGCCGCAGGGACCGCGCAGACGCAGCCGGTCGAGCTTCAGGATGCGCTTCAGGTGGGCGAAGAGCATTTCGACCTTCTTCCGTTCGCGCCTGGAGGTGACGTAGGCGTCGGTCTTGGCGATGTCGCGGGCGAAGTCCCTGGCGGCCTCGTAGATCGAGCGAGTCACCTTTCGCGCCGGTGTTTTCGGACAGCAGCGGCTCTTGAGCGTACAGGCGTCGCAGTCGGCCTTGGTCGCCCTGTAGCGGTGGGTGTCGTCGGGCGGCGGGTTGGTCCTGGGCTCCGAGAATGCGCGGCGATGCCGCTTCAGCTCCTTCCCGCTGGGACAACGGTAGCGGTCGTCGACTTGGTCATAGGCGAAGTCGCTGCGGGAGAAGGTCCCGTCCTCCCGGTTGGACTTATCCATCACCGGGATGTGCGGCTCGACGCCCTGCTCGTTGACCAGCCAGTCGAGCATCTCGGCCGAACCATAGGCGGTGTCGGCGGCAAGCCTCATTGGGTCTGGCTGGAGAATGGCCGCCCCAGCAACAGGCACTCGCGGAAGCCCGTTGGATGGAGGCTCGATGACGATCGGCCGCAAGCGAAGGATAGCTTGGAGGGACATCACGTGCTGGAAAAAGTCGAGGCGGCCTGCCCAGTCCGCCGCGCGCCGTTTGGGGCCATACCGGAGACAAGTTAGGGTTAGCCTGCCAGCACCTAACGCCGCGCCGGTGAGCAAGTCGCTGTTGGGGTATCAGCGTCGGGTTAGCTCCTCGCCGCGGGCTTCGGCGGCGTAAACCAGATGGGAGACGTCCAGGCCCGCTCCTGGATGGTCGCCGGCACGCTCGCCCGCAGCGGCAATTTGTTCTTGATCGCCAGCAGGGTGCTCCAGCGCGGGGTCGGGATCTCCAGCACCCGGGCGTAGTAGACCGCGGGGCGACGCGGATCGAAGGTCGGATCCTGCCAGACCGCGCTCAGCATCGGCGCCCCGATGCTGTTGGCGTAGGTCCCGGTTTTCAGCTCAACGGTGTTGCCGACCGCCGCCGCATGGCCTTTGGCGTCATCCTTGCGACCGCCGGACAGGGCCACGTCGAAAACCCTTTCCTTGTAGCTTCCTCCGTCCAGCCAGATCTTGATCACCTGGATACGGTCGAGGTTGGCGCCGTCCGGATCCTTCAGCGCCTGGACCATGAGGCGGGGCGCACCTGCGCCCTTGTGGGCCGGCAGGTCAGAGCCCATGGGCACGCCCTGGGCATAGGCCTGGGCCACCCAGTTGGCCTTCTGAACCATGCCGGTCGCAAAGCCCCAGCCGCCGAACATCCGCACCCGCACGCGCGTACCGGACGTGGCGAAGGTCTCCTTGCGCTTCAGGGCCGCGAAGATCGACTCCCGCGTATTTTCCTCGGCCCAGACCCCGGTGATCGCAGCCGAACCGTTCTGCAGCTGCCTCTTGGAACTCATCGCCCGCGCCGCCGCCGCGCCCGTCGGCGCCATGGTCTTAGGATCGAGGCCGTAGAGGTCTCTGCTGATGAGGTGGCGTTCCTGGTTGAAGTGATTGTGGACGGCGCCGTGTACGGCGGCGAACTTCTGGAGTGTCTTCATCCTCCGAAATCGCTCCATGGCCCGCTCTCGTCGTCGGAACGGCTGGTGTGAATTCTCCGCCCTGTTGTTGAGCCAGCGGCCCACCTCCTGGCGATCGGCGTTGCCGATCTCCTTCATGGCGGCGCCGTAGGATCGCAGCCCGTCGGTGACGACCGCTTGCGGTTGGCCGTGGCGCTTCAAGGCGCGCTTGATGAAGGCCAGGGCCGCGGCCTTGTCGCGGGTCTTTGTCACGAAGGATTCGAGCACCTCGCCCTCGTGATCGACGGCGCGCCAGAGGTAGCGCATCTCGCCGTTGATCTTCACGTAGACCTCGTCGAGATGCCATCGCCAGTGGGTGTGCGACCGCATGCGATCGACGCGCTTCTTGCGGATCTCGGCCGCGAACATCGGACCGAACCGGTTCCACCACAGCCGCACCGTCTCATGGCAAATGTCGATGCCGCGCTCGAACAGCAGGTCCTCGACGTTGCGCAGCGACAGCGGGTATTTCACGTACATCATCACCACCAGGCGGATCACTTCGGGCGACGAGTCGAAGTAGCGGAAGGGGTTGGCCGGCTTGGTCATGCGACGCGGCTACNNCGGCTACCGTGCGTCGGTTAGCAGGCCCTGAACTTTGGGCTGACAATGCCCTCGCGACCGCTGGCGGTTAACCTGACAACGCCCTTTGGGTCTTCACCCTGTCAGGAGCGCTGCTTCATGGCGCGCAATGATCCTGCTGAACAACGGACGCCGTAGCCCCAACAGTTCGTTGGAGCCGAGTGCGCCCTCAACCAAATCCCACTCGTAGACTCCAGGATCGCCGCAGTCCGACCACCGCGCGGACAGGGCGTCGCCAGCAAGCTCGACCCCGCGCGGCGACAGCAGCAGGACGTGGCCACAGTGGTCGGTCGTCGCTCGGGTGAATAGCGCCACCTCCGCGGATCCGTGGGCACCAGCGGCCAATAGGTCAATCCCGTCTCGAATCTGCTCGCAACTCTCGCCGAGCGGAACGATGCAATGCTTCCAACCCATGGTCTCAGCTCCTGTCTCAAACCAACGCCAAACAAGGTCTTCGAGTTGCGTGCGAGACCAAGCCCCGATGGGCTGTGCGAAGCATGAAGCGTCCGGCTCCCGACCTGTACCTTGAGCTGCAGGCCGCCGCGGCCATCGTAGTTTTATGCGAAATGGGGGAGGGGCGGCGCGGGTCGGTCGGCACGGATCGCGGGGCCATGAGGCGAGCGGCGGCCGGATATCGATCCGTATACGGATTCTGAGATCTGCTCCGGGTTTCATCTGACGTGGACGGCGGCAGCCGCCGCTGCGTGATCACGGCGCCGGGCAGGGGGCTGGTTGCAGCCCGGCGGAGTCAGGCTGACAGGGTCCGCGCTCAGGTCGCGTCGAAGAATGCCGGCTGCGCACTGACCGGATAGAGTCCGCCAGCTCTGGGCAACATCCGGGAGATCTTCCGATTGTTTGAGGGGCCGACGGCACTGTCAAGGCAACGGCGATTACTTGTACGGAACGCCGATCGAGGGACGAAGTCCACCGGTTTTTGCTCGGCATTTTGGCGCGAGGCCACCATCAAAATGCACAAAAAAGCCGCTCTACTTGATTGCCTTGACAGTGCCCGCGCAGTCGTTGTTGGCTGCAAACGCGCGCCGTCGCCGCGAGCATGTCAGCCGCGCCGATCGCATGCTCCTGAACGGTCTCGTCTTCGATGCAGACGGTCAACCTATGGTCTCGATCATCGCGGGAACCCTAAAACGTCCGTACAGATACTATGGGTCTGCTCCGCTCCTTCGAGGCGGCCTCGCAGAAGATCGGGATGACGCCATTCGGCGGGTTCCGGCCACGGCGCTGGAACCTATTGTGGAGGCCATGACCGCGAAGGTATTGGGGACCCCTGACGGTGACGACACCGTGGTCAGCCTCCGAGCCCTTATCGGTCGCGTAGAGGTTCACCCATCGACGCTGCAGCTGGTCATTCGGACCCGCGCCATCCCTGGGAAACCGACGTTGCGTGCCGCGATGGAGTCCTTGCGCGCGCGCCTGAAACCCGGCGAGCAAGCGCTCATCGACCCGTCGCACGCGGGGCTGATCCGGGTGGTGCTCCCGATCCGGTTGGTCCTGCGCGGCGGTCGCACGTGGGTCACCGGATCGGACGGACGTCCAGGTCGTAACGTCGGCGCCCCTGATCCACGGATGGTCAAAGGGCTGCGCGCCGGCCACGCGGTCTTAAGGACGTGCGGCATCGATCCGGAATCCCTGGACCCGTCGGCCTGGAGACGTGCCGCAGCGCCCTAGACGGGACGCGACAGATGGCTCGCGCAACTGGCGTTCCTGGCGCCCGACATCCAGCGGGCGATGCTGCGGGGAGATGCGGTCAAGCCTTGGAACGGCCCCGAATGGCGCAAGGTCCCGCTCTCATGGGCGGCCCAGCGGGCGATGTTCATGGCCGTGCCCGCCACGGCGCCGCGGCAGCCCACATCGTAGAGTCGTCGCATAGACATTCGGCCTGCGGGCAGACTGAGAGCAGTCGCCCGCGAATCGACATCCGCCACCGAACCGGACTCCTCCCCAAGCGTTTTGCACGCGACCCTTGGGGAGCGCGCGACATGGCGACCAACGATTTCGACACCGACGCCGGCAACGGCGGTGAGACGCACCAGCACGTGCCGGAGGGCGGGCCGCACGGCAGGGCGGATACGCACCTGACCACCAACCAGGGGATCCGGGTTTCCGATAACCAGAACAGCCTGAAGAGCGGCGAGCGCGGGCCGACCCTGCTGGAAGACTTCGTGTTGCGCGAAAAGATCTTCCACTTCGACCACGAGCGGATTCCGGAGCGCATCGTGCATGCGCGCGGCTCGGCGGCGCACGGCTATTTCGAGGCGACCGACGACATTTCAGACCTGTCGAAGGCGGCCCTGTTCAGAAAGGGCGAGAAGACGCTGGTCTTCGCGCGCTTTTCCACCGTCGCCGGCGGGGCCGGGTCGGTGGACACGCCCCGCGACGTGCGGGGCT
>PLEH01000281.1 GCA_003136395.1 Phenylobacterium sp. | reverse complement strand
TGGGAACCATCGCGTTTGTCCTGTCGCGCGGCCGCGGCGGCCAGGGCGGCATGAAGGTGCCGCTGCCCTGGTTCCTGTTCGGCTTCGCCGCCCTGGTGGCTCTGAACAGCCTGGGGTTCCTGCCCAAGCCGGTGGTGACGGGCGCGGGCGAGGTCTCCCGCTGGTGCCTGGTGGTGGCCATCGCCGCGCTTGGCATGAAGACGACGTTCAAGGCCCTGATCGCCGCCGGCTGGCGCCCGGTGGCGGTGATGATCCTGGAGACCGCCTGGATCGCGGGCCTGGTGCTGGGCGTCGTCGAGTTCGCGACCTGAACCCCTTCAGACGAAGCCTAGGTTCCGCGAGCTGAAGTTCCTCAGGTTCGGGAAGATCACGTCGAGCGCCCCGGACGACACCGGCGTTCCGGCCTGACGCCTGGGACGCGAACAAGATTGCCGTTGGCCAAAGCTAAGCTAGGATGTTTCGGGGACGTCACAGCGGACTAGAGCCATGCCTACGTTTACGGCAGGCGCACTTGGCGTCGACTTCGATCAGATCGATCTCGGATCGCTGAGCCTGGGTCAGGTCTCGTCGGCGAGTTCCACATCCTTCGTCATCAGCGGCAGTGGGGAATCCGACCAGTTCTTCGGCAGCGGCTTCACCTTCGCCGGCGGCCTTCCGATGACCGGGACCATCACCCATGTCATTGACACGACGTTGGGGGTCCAAGCCTTCGACCTCGACGGGCTGAACCTCTCCGCCGCTGACTTCGTCAACTGGGTTACGACCGGCTCCAGTGAGGCGGCGAAGATCGCCGTCTTCGCCGGCGCCGACCTGATCAACGGCAGCAACGCCAACGATGTCCTGCGCGGCTACGGCGGCGACGACACCATCAACGGCGCCGACGGCAACGACTACATCGACGGCGGAGACGGCAACAACAGCATCCACGGCGGGCTCGGCGGCGACGTCATCGTCGTCTCCAGCGGCACGAACTACCTGCGCGGCGACGAGGGCGACGACCAGATCGTGGGCGGGACCGGATTCGACGACATCAACGGCAACCAGGGCGACGACACCTGCTCCGGCGGCCCCGGCGACGACTGGGTGGTGGGCGGCAAGGGCGACGACGTGCTCGCCGGCGACGACGGCGACGACATCGTCTGGGGCAACCTGGGCGCCGACACCCTCGACGGCGGCGATGGAAACGACCAGATCCGCGGCGGCCAGGGCGACGACAGCCTCTCCGGCGGCGCGGGGAACGACTTCATCTCCGGCGACCGGGGCGCCGACACCGAAAGCGGCGGGCCGGGCGCTGACACCTTCCACACCTTCTCCGGCGCAGGCATCGACAAGGTGCTGGATTTCAACCTGGCCGAGGGCGACCGGGTGATGATCGATCCCGGCACTGTCTTCACCGTCAGCCAGGTGGGCGCCGACACGGTGATCGACATGGGCGCCGGCGACCAGATGATCCTGGTGGGCGTGCAGATGTCGACGCTGACCGGCTCGTGGATCTTCGGGGCCTGACTGACGGCCTAGCGGGTGCCGTACATCCGGTCGCCGGCGTCGCCCAGGCCGGGCAGGATGTAGCCGTGGTCGTTCAGCCGCTCGTCCACCGCCGCGGTCCAGACGCGCACCTCCGGGTGATGGCCCTGGAACTTGGAAATTCCCTCCGGCGAGGCCAGCAGGCAGGCCATGCGGATGGACTGCGCGCCCGCCTCCTTCAGCCGGTCGACGGCGGCGATGGCGGTGTTGCCGGTAGCCAGCATCGGGTCGATGACGATCACCGGGCGGTCGGCGAGATCGGCCGGCGCGCGGAAGTAGTACTCGACCACCGAAAGCGTCGCCGGGTCGCGGTAGAGCCCGATGTGAGCGACCCGCGCGGCGGGCGCCAGCTCCAGCATCCCGTCCAGCATGCCCATCCCGGAGCGCAGGACCGGGGCGAACACCAGCTTCTTGCCGGTCAGCTGCGGCGCCGACATGGTGGTCAGCGGGGTCTCGATCTCCACCATCTCCAGCGGCAGGTCGCGCGTGACCTCGTAACAGATGAGCGCGGCGATCTCCTTCAGGAGCTGGCGGAAGCTCTTGATGGAGGTGTCCTTCTTCCGCATCAGCGTCAGCTTGTGCTGCACCAGCGGGTGGTCGACGATGGTGACGCCCTTGATGGCCATGGCTCGTTCCCTAGAAAACCGTGCCGTCGCTGATGGCGGTGATCGGCGGCCCACCGCCCTCGCGCAAGCTGGCCGCGATCCGTCGCCCCGCCGCCCAGGTGCCGCCCTCCAGCACACGCGCGAGCGGAAAGGCCTCGGCGGTCACGCCCAGCCGCGCGCGCACCATAGGCGCGATCCGGTCCAGCAGCGCCACGGTCAGGGCGCGCCAGCCCACCACCAGCGCTCCGTCGACGGGATGCGCGCGGCCTGCGTCGTCCGGATCGGTGAGCGCCAGGACGCCACAGTCGACGAAGAGGCCGCCGTTGCGGTACTCCGCCAGGCCGGTCAGGCCGTCGATGTCGGTGACCGCGATCCCCGCGGCCTGCAGTGGCTCGATCAGCGAATAGGCGAGCCACTGGGAGAGCTTGTGGATCGGCACGAAGCCGTCGGTGGCGTCGTCACGCTTGATGGCCGGATGGCGCCAGCAGTCGCCGAGCGGCACGCCGCCGAGGCTCAGCCGCCCAGCCCAGATCGCCCCCAGGGTCTCCAGCAAGACCTCCAGGATCACCGGCGCCGGCAGATTTCCGCGCACCGCGCGGGCGGCCATGACGTCGTAGAGGGCGCCCGGCCGGCCCACCGCCTCGCCCAGCTTGCGCAGCAGGGCCGCGCGGCCGTCGAGGCCGACCAGCGGATTGTCGCCGGTGACCTGGAAGGCCTTGGCCAGAGCCGCTGCGTCGATCCTGGCGAGCCCGTCGGCCCGTAGCGGATCGGCCGGATCGGCGGACAGGGCGCCCGCCTCGAACATCCGGAACGAGGCGATCCCCAGGCCCTCGGACCGCCCCAGCACCGCCCCGGTCGCGTCGCGGTAACGCCAGGTCGGGCCCGCGCCCGCGTCCAGCAGCACCGAGGTGATCGCCAGGTCGAAGGCCGCCCGGGCCTGGTCCCTGGAATCGCCCCAGGGTCTATCCAGCTCGGCCCAGAGGTCGCGCCCCGCCACGGTGAAATGCCGCCAGCGGGCATGGAAGGGCACATTGAGGTCCGGATAGGCCTCGCGGACCACCTGCGCCGTCAGGTCGGCGGCGGCTTCCAGTCGGGCGAGGTCGACGCGCCACTCGGTCAGCTCGCCGGCCAGGGCGACGGCCAGCATCTCGTGCGCCCGCTCGCGAACCGCAAAGGCGGAAAGCAGGCTGAGCGCCGCCTCCCTGTCCCGCTCATCCCCGCGAAAGCGGGGACCCAGGCTTTTTGTGTTGTCTCCGGCCAAGCCGGGGCTCCTTGAAACGAAGGATCATAGGGAACGAAAAACACCTGGGTCCCCGCTTTCGCGGGGATGA
>PLEH01000050.1 GCA_003136395.1 Phenylobacterium sp. | reverse complement strand
ATGTCCCGATCAATCCACTAGACTATGCGACAGACCGTCGCGGCTTCGTGAGTTCAAGGCCGAGCTTGACCGGAACCCCTCCGGGGCCTCACGGATTTCCGCTGACGACGACAGTTCGTGGGAGGCCGATCCATGCCAGCAAATCCCCTTCGCGGGGCGGTCGACAGCCTCGCCAACAGCCGCGGGCGCTCGGCGCGGCACATTCTGCTGGGCGTCGGCCTGACGGTGGGGGCGGTGGCGGTCTCGGCCCTGGCGGCGCGGATGAACGCAGCCGACGAAGAGGTCTACGAGATCTACTCCGACTACGACGAGCCGGTGGTGGCGGAGGCCAAGCCGCCGTCGAGGATCTTCGCCACCCTTTGGCCGCCGCTGTTCATGGCGCTGACGCTCTCGGGCCTCAGGATCTGGAATGCGCCCAGGAGCCCGGCCCGCACCCAGGCGCTCACGCTGTGGGGCACGGTGCAGGCGCTGAATGCGGTCTGGATGGCGCTGGGCCCCCGCCGGCTGGGCGGGCAGCTTGCCGCGGCGATAGCGTCCCTGGGCACGGCCGCGGCCTATGTCTGGCGCGCCCGTCAGGTCGATCCGCCGGCCGCGAACCTCGTGGCGCCCTATGTCGGCTGGATCGGCTTCGCCAACGTGCTGAGCGAGGGACTCGGGCGCAAGGCCGCGCCGGAACAGACCCTGCACTAGCCGGGCCGCCGGCTTCCCCATAGGCTCACTCCCAAGAACAAGGGTGGGAGCGAAACGATGACAGCGGCTGCGGTGGGCGCCGAAGCGCCGAAGCGTGGGTCGGACCGGCTGGTGATCGCCGGCGCCTCGGCCGGCACGGTCTTCGAATGGTACGACTTCTACCTCTACGGCTCGCTCGCCACCTTCATCACCGAGCACTTCTTTTCAGGCGTCAACGCCACCACGGGTTACATCTTCGCACTGCTGGCCTTCGCCGCGGGCTTCGCGGTCAGGCCCTTCGGGGCGATCGTCTTCGGCCGGCTGGGCGACCTCTGGGGCCGCAAGAACACCTTCCTTGTCACCATGACCCTGATGGGGATCGCCACCTTCGTGGTGGGCCTGCTGCCGGGCTACGACCAGATCGGGGTCGCAGCCCCCGTGGGCTTGATCGTCATGCGCCTGATCCAGGGTCTGGCGCTGGGCGGCGAGTACGGCGGGGCTGCGACCTATGTCGCCGAGCACGCGCCGGAGGGCAAACGAGGCCTTTACACCAGCTGGATCCAGACCACCGCGACCTTCGGCCTCTTCCTCAGCCTGATCGTCATCATCGTGGTGCGCACCAAGCTTGGCGAGGACGCGTTCAAGGCCTGGGGCTGGCGGATCCCGTTCCTGGCCTCGGCGCTGCTGCTGATTGTCTCCCTCTGGATTCGCCTGCGGCTCAACGAGAGCCCGATCTTCCAGAAGATGGTCGACGAGGGCACGACCTCCAAGGCGCCGCTCACCGAGAGCTTCGCCAAATGGCCCAACCTGAAACTGGTGCTCTTGGCCCTTGCCGGCCTCACCGCTGGCCAGGCGGTGGTCTGGTACACCGGCCAGTTCTACAGCCTGTTCTTCCTGGAGAAGATGCTGAAGGTCGACGGCATCCTCACCAACGAGTTCGTCGCCGTGGCCCTCCTGCTCGGCACCCCCTTCTTCGTGGTCTTCGGCTGGCTGTCCGACAAGATCGGCCGCAAGCCGATCATCCTGGCGGGCTGCCTCCTGGCGGTCCTGACCTATTTCCCGATCTTCAAGGCCATCACCGTGGCCGCCAACCCCGAGCTCGCCGCGGCCAGCGCCTCTGCGCCGGTGATCGTGGTCGCCGACCCGGCCAACTGCGCCTTCCAGTTCGACCCGGTGGGAAAGAAGACGTTCGCGTCGTCCTGCGACCAGGCAAAGTCGGCGCTCGCCAACGCCGGCGTCACCTACACCAACCAGGCCGCGCCGACGGGCTCGGTGGCGGAGGTCCGCGTCGGTGCGGTGGTGATCCCGAGCTTCAAGGGCGAGGCGCTCCCCGTCGCGGCGCTGAAGACCCAGAAGGCCGCCTGGACCAAGACCCTGAGCGCCGCGCTCAAGACCGCCGGCTACCCCGCCAAGGCCGACCCCGCCAAGATCGACCGCGTCAAGCTCGTGGGCCTGCTCTGGCTGCTCGTGCTCTATGTGACCATGGTCTACGGGCCCATCGCCGCGGCGCTCGTGGAGATGTTCCCGGCCCGGATCCGCTACACCTCCATGTCGCTGCCCTATCACGTGGGCAACGGCTGGTTCGGAGGGTTCCTCCCCACCACGGCCTTCGCCATGGTCGCGGCCACCGGCAACATCTACTACGGCCTATGGTATCCGATCGTGGTCGCAGGCGTGACCTTCGTGGTCGGCGCCCTGTTCATCAAGGAGATGCGCGGCGCGAAGATCGAGGGCTAGTCATCCCTCCCCCTCATGGGGAGGGTGGCGAGCGCAGCGAGACGGGTGGGGAAGTGTGGGCCGAAGCGCTGAGCCAGCGCGCTCGGCATCACCAGTTCTGGACTTTCCGCCACGACCGTCCTAAAGTGAACAAACCAAGAACTATAACTCTTTGACAAGTGAATAACGGACGGATTCGTCGCCCATCGCTCGCGCGGGTATGGGCGCGCGCACGCGAAGGGTCATGTCCGAGATCGAGGCAAATCGGAGGTCTTCTCTCCTTCGCGCTCATTCCGCCGGGGCGGAACGGCGCGCTCTGCGCCTATTCCGCCGCCTGCCGCGTAATCCCGATCTTCGGCGCCAGCTCGCCGGCCGCGTAGCGCTTGGCCATGGCGGTCATCGGGATCGGGGTGATCTTGCCGGCCCATCCCGCCGTGCCGAACTCCTCGAACCGCTGCGTGCAGACCGTCCGCATCGCGTCCATGGCGGGCTTCAGGTACTTGCGCGGGTCGAACTCGCCGGGGTGTTCGGCGAACACCTTCCGGATGGCGCCGGTCATGGCCATGCGGTTGTCGGTGTCGATGTTGATCTTGCGCACGCCGTGCTTGATGCCGCGCTGGATCTCCTCGATCGGCACGCCCCAGGTCTGGGGCATCTCGCCGCCATACTTGTTGATGATGTCCTGCAGGTCCTGCGGCACCGAGGACGAGCCGTGCATCACCAGGTGGGTGTTCGGCAGGCGCCGGTTGATCTCCTCGATCACGTTCATGGCGAGCACGTCGCCGTCCGGCCTGCGGGTGAACTTGTAGGCGCCGTGGCTGGTGCCCATGGCGATGGCCAGCGCGTCCACCTGGGTGGTCTTCACGAACTCGACGGCCTGGTCGGGGTCGGTGAGCAGCTGGCTGTGGTCGAGCTTGCCCTCGAAGCCGTGCCCGTCTTCCTTCTCGCCCATGCCGGTCTCGAGGCTGCCCAGCACCCCAAGCTCGCCCTCGACGGAAGCGCCCACCCAGTGGGCCATGTCGACGACGGCCTTGGTCACGTGGACGTTGTAGTCATAGTCGGCGGGCGTCTTGCCGTCGGCCTTCAGCGAGCCGTCCATCATCACGCTGGTGAAGCCGAACTGGATCGCCGTGGCGCAGGTCGCCTCGTTGTTCCCGTGGTCCTGGTGCATGCAGATCGGGATGTGGGGGTACATCTCCGCGAGCGCGTCGATCAGGTGCTTCAGCACGATGTCGTTGGCGTAGGCGCGCGCGCCGCGGCTCGCCTGGATGATCACCGGCGCGTCCGTCGCGTCGGCCGCCTCCAGGATCGCCAGACCCTGTTCCATATTGTTGATGTTGAAGGCCGGCACGCCGTAGCTGTGCTCGGCGGCGTGATCGAGAAGCTGTCTCAGGGTGATCCGGGCCATAATCTCTACCGTTCTCTATCGGGACAGCGCTGCAACACCGGGCAGCGTTTTGCCCTCCATCCATTCAAGAAACGCGCCGCCCGCCGTGGAGACGAAGGTGAAATCGTCCACGACGCCCGCCGCGTGCAGGGCGGCTACCGTATCACCCCCACCGGCCACCGCCACCAGCTTGCCCTCGCGGACCAGTTTGGCGGCGTAGCGCGCGGCCTCCACCGTGCCCTTGTCGAAGGGCGGCATCTCGAAAACGCCCAGGGGGCCGTTCCAGATCAGCGTCTTGGAATTGCTCATGGCGCGGCACAGGCGCTCCACCGTCTCGGGACCGGCGTCGAGGATGCGTTCGTCTTCGTCCACATGGCCAATGTCGCGCACCCTGGCGGGCGCGCCGGGCGCCAGCTTCTCGGCCACCACGATGTCGATCGGCAGGAAGAGCTTGCAGTTGTTCTGACCGGCCAGGCGGATCACCTCCCGCGCCGTCTCGGCCAGCTCCTTCTCGCAATAGGAGGCGCCGACGTCGTGGCCCTGGGCGTAGAGGAAGGTGTTGGCCATGCCGCCGCCGATGGCGAGCTTGTCCAGCCGGGTCACCAGATGGCGAAGGAGATCCAGCTTGGTGGAGACTTTGGAGCCCCCGACGATGCCCAGCACCGGACGCTCGGGATTGCCCAGCGCGCGGTCCAGCGCATCCAGCTCCAGCCGCATCTGCTCGCCCGCATAGGCCGGCAGGCGGTGGGCCAGCGCCTCGGTCGACGCGTGCGCCCGGTGGGCGGCGGAAAAGGCGTCGTTGACATAGAGGTCGCCGTTGGCCGCCAGCGCATCGGCGAACTTGCGGTCGTTGGCCTCCTCGCCTGGGTGGAAGCGGACATTTTCCAGGAGCAGCACGTCGCCCGGCTGCATGGCGTTCACCGCCGCCCGCGCCGTGGGGCCGATGCAGTCCGTCGCGAACGCCACCGGGTAGCCCAGCACCTTCGACAGGGGCTCGACGATGGGCTCCAGGCTCATGGACGGCACGGGCTTGCCCTTGGGCCGGTCGAAGTGGGCCAGCAGGATCACCTTGGCCCCGCCCTTGCGCAGTTTCTCGATGGTCGGGACCGCGGCGCGCAGGCGGGTGTCGTCGGTGACCTTCCCGTCTTCCATGGGCACGTTGAAATCCACGCGCACCAGGGCCCGTTTGCCGTGGAGGTCCGCCTGGTCGAGCGTCTGGAAAGCCATTCAATCTCTCTTAGCGAACCTGTTCGACGGTCGCGCGGTCCTGTTTCGCGTGGCCGGAAACGAAGGCGAACACGCCCCCGGCCACGACCAGCAGGCACGCGACAATCACATGCACCTGACGGGCGCGCCCCGTATGCCGCTGCGCGAGCCACCAGACCAGCCCGCTCCAGATGATGACAAACCCGGCTGCGGCGATCGCCCAGCCCACGTGCTGAGCTTGCACAGGGCCGAAGCGCCGGTCGACGAGGAAGACGACGAAGAGCGGCAGGTTGATGGCCGCGAGCCCAACCACCGGGGCGCAGAGCCAAAGGAGCGCGGAGCCGACCCAGCGATACATGATCGGTCCCCCGGCGCTTAGAGCAGCTTGCCCATGGCGACGGCGGTGTCGCTCATCCGCGTCGAGAAGCCCCACTCGTTGTCGTACCAGGAGAGCACGCGGCCGAGGCCGCCGTCGACCATCTGGGTCTGCGGCAGGGCGACGGTCGAGGACGCGGCGTGGTGGTTGAAGTCGATGGAGACCAGCGGATCCCGGGTCACCGCCAGTATGCCCTTCAGCGGGCCGGACGCGGCCGCCTTTTCCATGGCCGCGTTGATCTCCTCGACGGTGACCTTCTTGCCGGGCACGAAGGTCAGGTCGACCACCGAGACGTTCGGGGTCGGCACGCGGATCGAGGAGCCGTCGAGCTTGCCGGCCAGCGCCGGGATCACCAGGCCGAGCGCCTTGGCCGCGCCCGTGGAGGTCGGGATCATCGACATGGCCGCGGCGCGGGCGCGGTAAAGGTCCTTGTGCAGCGTATCCAGGGTCGGCTGGTCGCCGGTGTAGGAGTGGATCGTGGTCATGTAGCCATGTTCGATCCCGCAAAGCCCCTGCAGCACATGGGCCACCGGCGCCAGGCAGTTGGTGGTGCAGGACGCGTTGGAGATCACCAGGTCGTCGGCGGTGAGCGTGGCGTGGTTCACCCCATAGACGATGGTCTTGTCGACGCCGTCGGCCGGAGCCGAGACGATGACCCGCCTGGCGCCCGCCTGCAGGTGAGCGCTCGCCTTTTCCTTGGAGGTGAAGAGGCCGGTGCATTCCAGCGCGATGTCGACGTTCAGGTCCTTGTGCGGCAGGTCCTTCGGATCGCGGATCGCCGTGACCTTCATCCTGCCCAGTCCAGCGTCGATCCAGTCCTCGCCCGTCGTCACAGTTCCGGGGAACCGGCCGTGCACGCTGTCGTAGCGCAGCAGGTGGGCGTTGGTCTCCACCGGGCCCAGGTCGTTGATCGCCACCACCTCGATGTCGGTGCGCCCATGTTCGACGATCGAGCGCAGGACCAGCCTGCCGATACGGCCGAAACCATTGATGGCGACGCGGACGGTCATGGGATCAGGTCTCCTCGTTGAAGCGCGCGCGTTTTTTGGGGTCGGGGGGACCTAAGTCAACCCCTCGCCCGGTCAAGTTCGGCGTCAGCTCGCAACGGGCTTCACCCTGCCGGCCGCCTCGGCGGCTCGCGCCCGGGCCTCGGTGACGTCGGCGCCGCGGGCCAGCGCCACCGCCATGCGGCGGCGCAGGAAGCTCTCGGGCTTACCGAACAGGCGCAGGTCCGCGCCCGGGACGGCGAGCGCGTCTGCGACACCCTCGAACGCGATGCCCCTGGCCTCCAGGCCACCGTAGATCACCGCGCTGGCGCCCGGTTCGCGCAAGCTCACGTCCACCGGCAGACCCAGGATGGCGCGGGCATGGATGGCGAATTCGCTCTGGTATTGGGTGGCGAGGGTCACGAGGCCGGTGTCGTGCGGGCGGGGGCTGACCTCCGAGAACCAGACCTGGTCGCCCTTCACGAACAGCTCGACGCCGAAGATGCCCTGGCCGCCCAGCGCGTCGGTGACGGTGCGGGCGATGTCGCGGGCGGCCTTGAGCGCCGTCGGGCTCATGGCCTGCGGCTGCCAGCTCTCCACATAGTCGCCCTTCACCTGGCGGTGGCCGATGGGCTCGCAGAAGCTGGTCACGAGCTGACCGTCGTTGAGGCTGCGCACGGTGAGCTGGGTGATCTCGAAATCGAAGTCCACGCGGCCCTCGACGATGACGCGCGCCTGTTCCACCCGGCCGCTCTCCAGGGCGTAGCGCCAGGCCGCGGCGATCCCGTCCGGGCTTTCGACATAGGACTGGCCCTTTCCCGAGGAACTCATCACCGGCTTGACGAAACAGGGGAAGCCGACGGCCTTGGCGCCCGCCGCCAGCTCGGCCTCGGTGGAGGCGAAGGCGTAGGCGCTGGTGGGCAGTTTCAGCTCCTCGGCGGCGAGCCGGCGGATGCCTTCGCGGTTCATGGTCAGCTGGGCGGCCCGTGCGGTCGGGATCACGGTGGCCAGGCCCGCGGCCTCGATGGCCGCCAGCTCGTCGGTGGCGATGGCTTCGATCTCCGGCACGATCAGGTGCGGCCGCTCTGCCTCGACCAGGGCGCGGAGCGCCGAGGCGTCGGTCATGGCGATCACGTGGGACCGGTGCGCCACCTGCATGGCCGGCGCGTCGGCGTAGCGGTCGACGGCGATCACCTCGCAGCCTAGCCGCTGCAGCTCAATGGCCACCTCCTTGCCGAGCTCGCCGGAGCCCAGCAGCATCACCTTCACGGCCGTTGGCGACAGCGGGGTCCCCAAACGCAAGGGATGGGGGCGCACCGCGCGGCCCTTAGAGCTTGGCCTTGGCGGCGGCGGCCACCGCCTCGGCGGTGATGCCGAAGTGCTTGAAGAGCACCTCGGCTGGCGCGCTGGCCCCAAAGCCGGTCATGCCGACGAAGGCGCCGTCAGCGCCGATGAATTTCTCCCAGCCCATGGAGACGCCGGCTTCCGCGGCGACCCGCACGTCGGTCTCGCCGATCACCAGCGCCTGGTAGTCGGCGGGTTGGGCGTCGAACAGCTCCCAGCAGGGCGTCGAGACCACCCGGGCGCCGATGCCGTCGGCCTCCAGCAGGTCGCGGGCGGCCATGGCGACGGAGACCTCCGAGCCGGAGGCGAAGATGGTGACCTGGGCGGGATGGCCGGCGCCGGCCAGCTGATAGGCTCCGCGGGCCGAGAGATTCTCGCCGGCGACGATGGTGCGCACCGCCGGGACCTTCTGGCGGGACAGCGTCATGACGGACGGCGCGGTCCTGGATTCCAGCGCCAGCTTCCAGCATTCGGCGGCCTCCACCGCGTCGGCCGGGCGGAAGACCTTGAGGTTGGGGATCGCGCGGAGGCTGGCGACGTGTTCCACCGGCTGGTGGGTCGGGCCGTCCTCGCCGACGCCGATGGAATCGTGGGTCATGACATGGATCACCCGGGCGCCCATCAGGGCCCCGAGCCGGATCGCCGGGCGGCTGTAGTCGGAGAACACCAGGAAGGTCCCGGAATAGGGGATCACGCCGCCATGCAGCGCCATGCCGTTCATGGCGGCGGCCATGCCGAACTCGCGCACGCCGTAGTGGACGTAGCGGCCGGCATAATCGGGCAAATCGAAGGCGCCCATGCCCTTGACGATGGTGTTGTTGGAGCCGGTGAGGTCGGCGGAGCCCCCGACCATCTCCGGGATCGCCGGGACCAGTTCGGCCAGCGCCGCGCCGGAGTGCTGGCGAGTGGCGGCGGCGGGTCTTTCGGCCTCGGCCCTGGCGATGTGGGCGTCCAGGGCGGCGAAGGCGCCGGCCGGCAGGTCGCCGGCCATGGCGCGTTCGAAGTCGGTCTTCTGGTTGGACGCCGCCAGCGCCGCCTCCCAGGCCTTGCGGACCCGCGCGCCTTTTCGGCCGGCGGCGCGCCAGGGCTTCAACACTTCGTCGGGGACGGTGAAGGGCTCGGCGGTCCAGCCCATGGCGGCGCGCGCGGCGGCGATCTCCGGGTCGAACAGGGTGTAGCCGTGGCTGTGGGGGTCGCCCTCCTTGGGCCCCGCACCCTTGGAGATCTTGGTCTTGCAGGCGATCAGGCTCGGCCGGTCCTGCTTGGTCGCCCAGCGCAGGGCCGCGGCGATCTTTGCGAAGTCATGGCCATCGACGGCCTTCACCGCCCAGCCGGCGGCCTTGAAGCGGGCGAGCTGGTCGCCGGTCTCCGAGATGGTCGCAACCCCGTCGATGGTGGTGTTGTTGTCGTCGAACAGGACCGTCAGCTTGGCGAGCTTCAGCCGCCCGGCCAGGCTGATCGCCTCGTGGCTGACGCCCTCCATCAGGCAGCCGTCCCCGGCCACCACCCAGGTGCGGTGATCAACCAGCGCGTCGCCGAAGCGGGCGTTGACGTGCCGCTCGGCCATGGCCATGCCGACCGCGGTGGCCAGCCCCTGGCCCAGCGGCCCGGTGGTGGTCTCCACGCCCGGCGTGTGGCCGTACTCCGGGTGGCCCGGCGTGTTGGACCCGAGCTGCCGAAAGTTCCGGATCTGCTCCATGGTCACGGCCTTCACGCCGGTCAGATGCAGCACGGAATAGAGCAGCATCGAGCCGTGGCCCGCCGAGAGCACGAACCGGTCGCGGTCGGCCCAGTCCGGACGCCCGGCATCGTATTTGAGGAATTTCGTGAACAGCACGGTGGCCACGTCCGCCATGCCCATGGGCATGCCCTGGTGACCGGACTTCGCCCTGTGCACCGCGTCCATGGAGAGCGCGCGTATGGCGTTGGCCATCATCTGGAGAGGCGCAGGCATCGGGACCCTTGAATCGCAGGCGTTAAGAACTGCGGGCGGGGTCGCACGCGGGGGCTTGAGGGTCAAGAAAAGGGCGCGCTTCCGGTCGAAGGCGACGCAGGTCTATAGATAGGCCAGTGTGCTGGATTTGAAGTTCGCTTTTTCTTGGGGTCGGGCGCGGAGCGAACTTCAAATCCAAAGAGCACACTGGAGGCGAGGGCTTTCTAGTGTCCTTCTCGGCTCCGAAGTTCGTCGGAGCCCGCCTCAAGCGCTTGCGAACTTCGGAACCGGGACACTGGCAGGAGGACGGCGATGAGCGGCGGCGAGAGCGCCCTGGACCTGGCGGCCCGGCGGCTGGAACAGGCGGTTCACGTGCTGGAGCAGCGGCTCGCCCAGCGGCTGAAGACCGCGGGCGAAGACGCGGGCGGTCTGTTCGACCAGGACCGCGCCAACCTGGCCGCCCAGCTGGACGAGGCCCGCGCCCGCGAGCGCGAGCTGGAAGCGGCCGGCGCCGAGGCCTCCGCCGCGCTCGGCCGGGCCATTGTGGAAATCCGCGCCGCTTTGAATGGCGCCGCGCCGCCCCCCTCTTCAGCTTCGGCGGAGCACTAGGCCATGGCCCAGATCAGCGTCGAGGTGAACGGCCGGCCCTATGCCGTGGGCTGCGAGGACGGCCAGGAGGCCCACCTCCTCGAGCTCGCCAGGATGTTCGACCACCAGGTCCGCCAGGTCGGCCAGGACATGGGCCAGCTCGGCGACACGCGCCTGTTCCTGATGGGCGCCCTGCTTCTGGCCGACGAACTGGCCGACGCCCGCGGCCGCCTGGGCGGGCTGCAGGCCGAGGTCGCCCGCCTGCAGGCCGACCGCTCGCGCCTGGAATCCCGCGCCGTCTCCGCCCTGGAAGGCGCCGCCAAACGCATCGAGAAGCTGGCCTCGGAAGAAGCCTAGGGCCTGCCGGCGAGGCTGAGCGCCACGCGAAAGCCGATGTCGGCGATGCGGAAGTCGGCCGGATCCTCGGCGCGGGCCGCCGAGCGGGCGCTTTCGGGACCCTGGAACCAGGCGCCGCCGCGCGCGACGCGGATGCGGCATTCGCCGCTCGTCCGGGCCGATCCGTCCGCGGGCGCGCCGCGATAGTCCTTGGATCCGCAGTCCTCGACCCACTGCCAGACGTTGCCGATCATGTCGCTCAGGCCAAAGGCGTTGGGCGGGAAGGCGCCGACCGGGGAGGTGTAGAGCCACTTGTCCGCGCCCTCGGTCGTGGGCCCGCAGCAGGGATCGGCGCCGTAGCTGGCCTTGTCGCGCGTCACCGTGGGGCCCCACGGCCGGGCGGCGGTCGAGCCGGCGCGCGCGGCGTATTCCCATTCCGCCTCGGAGGGCAGACGGTAGGGCTTGCCGGTAACGCGCCGTAGCCAGGCGACATAGGCCTGGGCGTCGGTCCAGTTCACGCAGACGACGGGCTCGTCGGGTCCCTGGTTGAGCGGCTGGCCGTGGCTTGTTGGCGCGCGCCAGTCGCACTTCGCGTCATGGGTGTCATAGCCGGCCGCCTCGGCGAATTTCGCGAACTGGGCGCGGGTCACGTCGAACCGGGCCAGGGCGAAGGGCCGGGCGATCGCCACCTCGTGCCGCGGCCCCTCGTTGGCGTTGCGCCCCGCCTCGTCCTCAGGCGAGCCGATCGCCATCCGGCCGTCGGGGATCGTGGTCATGACCGGGTAGTCGGGGCCGTCGCGGAAGCTCGCCGCCACGACGGCCCGCCCCGCGCCCGCAGCGGCCAGCACGGCGGCCAGCACCAGGCCGGCCTGGATCGTCCGCCGCCTGCGGCCTCGCCCTGTCCGCGCCATGGTCGGATGCTGGACGGAAGTCCCCGTTCAGGCAAGGACGCGAGGTCGATGCTTCCGGCCGTCCGGCGGCGTGATATGCTGCGTCATCAGGACGGAGCGTGACCATGGCTTCCCTCGATAGCGCGCGGCAAGGCGGCCTCTTTTCCGGCGACGCCTGGGACTGGTGGCAGGCCCGGCGCCTTCGCTACAACCTCACCCTCGCGGCGGGCGGCTGGGTCGGCTACGCGCTCGCCGTTGGCCTCAACTACGCCTTCGGCCATCCGGTCTGGAAGGACTGGCGCGGCGGCCTGGGGATGACGATCTTCCTGGGAACCGTCTTCCTGGTGGTGATGGGCTTCGCCAACGTCTTCTATCTGCTGGGCCCGGGCCTCGAAGGCTCGGTGAAACCCGGCGATGTGGAGCGCTACCGAAAGACCGCGTTTTCCATGGGCCTCTGGGGTTCGCTGGCGGTTCCGGCGCTGTTTCCGCTGGTGCAGTTGGCGATGCTTATCGCCCACAGCAAATAGGCTGGCTTGAGAACTGGGCTCCGACGCACTACCTTGCCAAGCGGCGGGTCTGCTGTGGCCCTCGTCGAAGGCGACATATTCCAGCGACCTTAATTCACTCTTAGGGAGCTGTCCCTGGCCGGGATCGTGGTCCCGGGCATACGGCGCCCACCTGGTCTACCAGGTCGAGGGAATGAAACAGTCCTTCACGGTTCTCACGGCGCCGCCACCCTTTCCGCCCCTCAGTTTTCCGGCCGGCCTTTACCTCCCGGGATGATGTTTCCGTGTAGGATCCGGTGGTGACCCTGCCGCTCGACAAGAAAGCCCTGCGCGCCGAGATGCGTGCTCTGCGCCGCCGGCTGCTGGACGAGACGCCGGACGCCGCGGCCCGCGCGGCGCGACGCCTGCCGGTCTCCCGCTTCGCCCGCTTCAGCCTGGTAGGCGCCTACTGCGCGCAGGGGACCGAGCTCGATCCCGGGCCGATCCTGCAGGCGATCCTGGACCTGAGCCCCGGCCATACCCAGGCGGCCCTGCCCGTGGCCGCGGAGAAGAACGCGCCCTTGATCTTTCGCCTTTGGCGGCCGGACGACCCGCTGAAGCCCGACGCCTACGGCATCCCCTCGCCGCTGGCGACCGCGCCGCAGGTGCTGCCGAACCTGATGCTGACCCCGGTCCTGGCCTTCGACCGCAAGGGCGGGCGGCTGGGGCAGGGTGGCGGCCACTATGACCGCACGCTGGCCAACCTTCGCCGGCAGCGGCCAGTCTTCGTCCTGGGCGTCGCCTTCGCCGGCCAGGAAGTCGACGCCGTGCCCATGGGCCCCCACGACCAGCGGCTCGACGCCATCGTCACGGAGACGGCCTACATAGAAGTGGGTAAAGAGGGCCGATGAGATTTGCCTTCTTTGGAGACGTGGTCGGACGATCCGGTCGTGACGGCCTGGCTGATCACCTGCCGGGCCTGCGCAAGCGGCTCGGCCTGGAGTTCGTCATCGTCAACGCCGAGAACGCTGCGGCGGGCTTCGGCATCACCGAGTCCACGGCGCGCGAGCTGTTCGAGGCCGGCGCCGACGCGCTGACCCTCGGCAACCACTCCTGGGATCAGAAGGAGGCGCTCACCTACATCGTGCGCGAGCCGCGCCTGATCCGGCCCCTCAACTACTCCGCCTTCTCCGACGCGCCGGGCCGCGGCGCCCAGCTCTTCGAGACGGGCTCCGGCAAGCAGATCCTGGTGATCAACCTGCTGGGCCGGGTGCACATGGACAGCCTCGACGACCCCTTCGCCGCCGTCGACAAGGAGCTGGAGGCCTGCCCCTTGGGCGCCGTGGCCGATGCCATCGTGGTCGACATGCATGCCGAGGCCACCTCGGAGAAGATGGCCATGGGCCATTTCTGCGACGGGCGCGCGAGCCTAGTGGTGGGCACTCACACCCACGTGCCGACCGCTGACGGCCAGATCCTGGTCGGCGGCACCGCCTACCAGACCGACGCCGGCGCCTGCGCTGACTACGACAGCGTCATCGGCAACCAGAAGGAAGAGCCTCTGCGGCGCTTCACCACCCGCATCTCCGGCGGCCGCTTCCGTCCCGCCGAGGGGCCGGCCACGGTCTGCGGGGTCTATGTGGAGACCGACAACGCCACGGGCCTGGCCCGCCGGGTCGAGCCGATCCGCATCGGCGGTCGCCTCACCGAGACGGTGCCGGTCGTCGAGGCCATAAGCGTCGGTTAGGGCCCCTTCGGCTTCGGGCCCTTCTGGTCCTTTGGCTGGATTTTCAGCAGGCTGTCCAGCGTCAGGCGGCCGGTCTTCAGGTGGTCAAGCTTGGCGAAGCGGCGATCGGTCTGGGCCATCCATTCGGCCAGCGTCACCTTGCCGTCGAGGTCGGCGTCGGCGGCGGCGATCGGCTGCGGCTCGTTGAGCAGGGAATAGCGCGCCGCCCCGTCCCGCCCGGCGGCCGGAGCCTCTCGGTCGGCCTGATCGGCGAGCAGTTGAGCTGGGTCCTGCGACGGCCGGGTGTGCGGGGCCGCGCCCCCATCATTCCTGCCGCCCCCGTTTCCGCCCACCGCGCGGCGCCTGGGCCGCTGGCCGCCGCCGGGCTCGTCGAAGGCCATGATGCCGATCTCCGGGACCACATCGTGCTCGTAGTGCTGCAGTTCGATGCCATCGATCACCCCGTCGCCATTGAGGTCGAGCACTTTGAACGAGCGCCGGGCGTCGGCGCGGAACTCCTCCAGCGTGATCGACCCGTCGTGGTCGGCGTCGGCCTGGGCGAACCAGCGGGCGAGCCCGCCTTCGCCCTTGAAGGGCTCGCCCGAGGGGCTGATGAACAGGTGAATGGGCGGCGGCCCGCCCGGCTTGCCCTTCGCCTCGTCCGACGCGCACGCGCTGAGCGTCAGCAACAGCAACGCCGGCGGCAGAAGGCGTCGAAACATGTGGCGGCCCTTTGCGTTTCGTCCTCGCCGCAGCTTGATCGGCGCGCTGCGGCCAAATTGCGCCAGGCGCGTGTCGAAGGCGACACCCTTTCCGACGCCGCCCCCTTTCCTACGCTGGCGGGAGCGGCTCTAGTAGCCAGGCTTTGACCGTCGGGGAGAGCCGCATGCTCGGCAAACTGCTTGTCCGCTTCATCTTCGGCGCGGTCGGACTGTGGATCGCCTCAAGACTGCTGGAGGGCCAGATCGTCTTCACCAGCACCGAGTCTCTGGTGATCTCGGCCCTGGTGCTGGGGGTGGTCAACGCCTTCGTCCGCCCGGTGGTGACCATCCTGACCTTGCCGCTGACGATCGTGACCCTGGGGTTCTTCCTGCTGATCGTGAACGCCGCGATGATCGGCCTGACCTCCATGGTGGTGCCGGGCTTCCATGTGCATGGACTGGTCGCCGGCGTCCTGGCGGCGATCATCACCGGCGTCTCCAGCTGGATCGGCGGCATGATCCTGCACGACGGACAGCGCGAGTACCGGCGCTACTAGCTCGCCGCGCCGCTCTCGATCAGCGCTTCCACGGCGGCGGGGTCGTAGCCCGCCTCCAGCAAGATCTCGCGGGTGTGTTCGCCGAGCTTGGGCGCGGGACCCGCCGGGCCGGTGGGCGTCGCGGGGAAGCGCACCGGCGCGGCCGGCGCCTTGAAACTGCCGCCCCAGCCATCCGGGGTGTCCACGAAACAACCCGCCTCATGGGCCTGCGGGTCCTCCACGAAGTCGTCGAGGCTGGCCATGGGGGCGAAGATGATGTCGGTCCGGCGCATCATGGCGCAGGCCTCGTCCAGGGTGAGTCCGGCGAACACCTCGTCCAGGATGCCGCGGATTTCGTGCACCACGGCCATGTCGACGATGGGCGCGGCGCAGCGCGGCTCGTCGATCAGCTCGGGGCGACCGATCAGGGTCATCATCTGCGGAAAGTCCGCGGGGCCGCGCTGCGAGACGTAGATCCAGCGCTCGTCCCTTGTGCGGAAGTAGCCCGCGATGGCGCCGGGGCGGCTGTGGCGGGGTTGCGCGGTCATCGCCTCGCCGTTGCGCAGCCGGATCGACATGTCCCAGCCCAGCGCATAGGCGCCGACCCGCATCAGCGCGGTCTCCACCTGGCGGCCGAGCCCGGTGTGGTCGCGCTCGTGCACCGCGGCCAGGACGCCGGAGAGCGTCGCCAGGGCGGTCACATGATCGCCGAAGCCGGGCCTTGACCCGATGGGTTCACGATCCGGCGGATTGATCGCGTGGGCCACCCCGCTGCGGTTCCAGAAGCCGGTCAGGTCGAAGGCCGGCGTATCAGCGTCGGGGCCGGTCAGGCCGTAGCCGGTGACATTGGCGTAGATCAGCCGCGGCAGCTCGGCCTTGACGCAGTCGTAGTCCATCCGCGCCCGCCTCAGTGCGCCGGGCCTGACGTTGGTGATGAAGACGTCGGCGTCCTTCAGGATGGCGATCAGGGCGGCGCGGCCCTCCGGCTTGCCCACGTCCAGCACGACGCCGCGCTTGCCGCGATTCTCGTTGGAGAAGATCGGGTTGCCGGGGGTCTCGGCCGTGTCGGGCCAGAAGGTCCGCGTGGCGTCGCCGGCCGCGCTCTCGATCTTGATGACGTTCGCGCCCCAATCCGCCATCATCGCCGCGCACCCCGGCCCCGCGATCCAGGTGGACCACTCCACGACCTTGAGGTCCGAAAGCAGCATGGGCGGGTCCTCCAACGCGTCGGTGCGGCGCCTTCAGGCGCTCTGCGACCTAAGTCTCACGGCGGGGTCGACCTGCCTATGTCCGAAAGGCAGATGATCTCAATGTCCGCAGAAGGTGGGACGCGGTCTTGGCCACGACACCAGGCGCCGCGCCCTTCCCAAATCAGCAAGGGGCGAACGCTGGAACGTCCTCGACAACCTTATGGGGGCGGCGCGCGTTACGACGCCGGTAGCGCAGGATCGGTGTCAGGATGAAATGGACTCAAATACTGGGCTGCGCCGCGTTTGCGGCCGCCGGCGCCTCGCCCGTCGCGGCGAGCGCGCGGCCGCAGACCTACAGCTATGCGATCACTCACCCCGTCTATGGCGCCATCGGAACCTACGATCGCAGCAGTGACGAGTCTGAAGGATCCACGCGCGCGGACGCCCACCTGAGGATCGTGGTCAAGGTTCTGGGCCTCGTCGTGCGTCGCGAAACCGCCGACCAGACAGAGGTCTGGCGCGCCCACCGGTTGATATCCTTCCAGAGCCAGAACAGCACCAATGGCCGGCGGAGCACCATCAGTGGGGCGGCCGGCAGCGGCGGGTTCCTGGTCACCTCGCCATCAGGAACCGAAACCGCGCCGGCGGACGTCATGGCGTCCGATCCCTGGTCGCTGAGCCGGATCGGACCCGGCTCTGTGGTCTCGACCCGAACCGGCAAGGTCAGCGCAGTCCAGGTGACGGGCGGCGAAGCGGACACGGTACTGTTGCACGGCGTTTCCCAGCCGGCCCGGCACTACCACGTCAACACCGCCACCCAGCCGAACAAGTGGGAGGTCTGGATCAACTCGCGCGGCGTGCCGATCAAGTTCCGCAGCCTCGAGACCGGCGGCGCGATCGACTTTACCCTGGTCACGGCGCCGCAAGGCGCGGGCGACGTCGCCAGCGCCGCGGCGCCCGAGCGCAGCCGTTGAACGTCCGTCGGTTTCCCGAGAGCGGTGCGCTGGCCGCGCTGTGTATCGGTTTCGCAGGGCTGAGCGCCTGCGCCTCGGCGCCGAGGGTCAACCCGGTGATCGGGCAGGCCGAGAGCGCGCAGAAGCCGCAGATCATCGGGCCGCGCGGCCCCCTGACCCCGGCCCAGATCAAGGCGAAGGTCGACCAACTCACAGACACGCCGGGCCAGGACGCCCTGCTTCAGCGTCACATGGCCATCGAACAGGCGATCGTCGAAACCCCGCTTGTGGCCGGCGAGGCCACCCACCTGCTCAAGGACGGCGTCATCACCTTCCGCGCCATGTTCGCCGCGATCCGCTCGGCGAAGCACAGCGTCAATCTGGAGTATTTCATCTTCGAGGACGTTGAGAGCGATGGCGTCCACCTCGGCGACCTGCTGCTCGCCAAGCGGCAGGAGGGCGTGGCGGTCAATGTCATCGATGACAGCTTCGGATCCGGCGACACGCCCAAGGCCTTCTTCGATCGGCTGAGGCAGGCCGGCGTGAACGTCGTCGAGTACAACCCGCTCAACCCCCTGAAGGCGAAGGTGGGCTACTCGCCCAACAATCGCGACCACCGCAAGATCCTGGTGGTCGACGGGGCGACCGCCATCGTCGGCGGCGTCAACCTCAGTACGACCTATCAGCCCAATCCGCTTGGCAAGTCGGGGAACATCCCGGGCGAACCGGCCGCACACTGGCGCGACACCGATCTTGAGATCACCGGGCCTGTGGTGGCCCAGCTTCAGACCCTCTTTCGCGACCATTGGCGCGAGCAGCATGGGCCGGCGATCGACGAGTCGGGCTGGTTTCCGACCGTCCCGCCGGCGGGCCCGGACGTGGTCCGGATCATCGGCAGCTCGCCGGGGCTCAAGGCGTCCGGCTACTATGTCACCGTCATCTCGGCGATCCGCAGCGCCCAGAAATCCATCACCGCGAGCGCGGCCTTTTTCGTGCCGACCCACGCCGAGATGGACGCCCTGACCGAGGCGGCGCGCCGCGGCGTGGACGTGCGGCTGCTGCTGCCCGACCGCAGCGATAGCCCCAATTCCATCGCGCTCGGCCACGCCCACTACGCCGACCTTCTGAAGGCCGGCGTAAAGATCTTCGAGACCCACGACCTGGTGCTGCATTCCAAGACGGTGGTCGTGGATGGCGTCTGGTCGGCGGTCGGGTCGTCGAACTTCGACCACCGCAGCATTATCATGAACGACGAGGTCGATGCCGTCGTGCTGGGCGCCGATACCGCGAAGGAGCTGGAAGCCATGGCCGAGGAGGACCGCGCCGCAGCCCACCCTATCGACCGCATGGCCTGGTCCCGCCGGCCGCTGAGCGACAGGGCCAAGGAAGTCTACGCCCGCATCTGGGAGCGGTGGCTGTAGCCGCCGCGTCGTCGCCGGCCCCTTCGGCCCCTATCGCCCGAAGGCGTACTTCACCCCGAGCGCGGCGCTGAACTGGTCGCGCGACCCCAGTGCGGCGACGATCGGACTGTCGGCGGCGGTCCCCATCAGGCGATGGTACTCGCTGTCCGCGACCACGCTCCAGCGGGGCGTCACACGATACTCGGCGCTCGCCAGCAGGCCGGCCGAGGAGAACGTCCCGTCGCCCGCAAAGGCGCCGATCCCGAAGGGGCTGCGCGCCGCCTCAAGCGGCGTGACGCCGAAATAGGTGCGGGTGAACTTGCTCTCCGCCCAATGCGCCCGCGGCCCGATCGACAGGATCCAGCTGGGATTCTGGTAGACCGCATCGGCGGACAGGTCGGCCATCCAGGCCCGGTTGCCGCCGAATCCGTGGCGCACCTCGCCGCGGACGCGCAGGCCCTCGACGGGCCACCAATTGACGAACCCGCCCGGCTCGACAGACCAGTCGATCTTGTCGAACCCGCGCAGGTCGCCGTGATCGTCGCGGCTGGAGCGCCAGCGGGCCACCAGCCCGGCGTTCAGGCCCTGGTCGCCGACCAGTTGCAGGCTGGGACTGTCATCTGGCGGCGCGAAGGCCGGCTCAACGCCGGGCCGGAACAACCTCAGGCTGCCGCCCGGCCCCACGCGGTAGGTCTTGGACCCCATGTAGTCGGGCGCGACACGAAGCTGCAGGGTGGTGGCCACCGACCAGCCGAAGAGCCCGCCGGCCGGCGGGTCTGCCGGCTGGGCGCCGGCCGGCGTGACTTGCATCAGGAAAGCGCCACCCGCGACCGCGGCTCCGACGAGAGCTAGGCGAAACATGACATGCATCCTCCCGCCGACCCGCGCGACGCAGCCTAGCAGCGCGTGCGCACCCGCTTTGTTCCCTTCGCCCGAAGGCCGACCCCCGGGGTCTGGGCGGGGGCAGACAGAGGCCCATAGAAAAAGGGCGGGACCCTGCGGCCCCGCCCTCAATCATCTCAGCGTCTGGATTCCGTGGACTAGAAGTCCATGTCGCCCATGCCGCCCATGCCGCCGCCGCCGGGCATGCCGCCGCCGCCGCCCTTCTTGGGCGCCTCGACGATGGCCGCTTCGGTGGTGATCATCAGGCCGGCGACCGAGGCCGCGTCCTGCAGGGCGGTGCGGACGACCTTGGCCGGGTCGATGACGCCGGCCTTGACCATGTCCACGTACTCTTCCGTCTGGGCGTTGAAGCCGAAGGTCGGAGACTTGTTCTCCATCACCTTGCCGACCACGATCGAGCCTTCGACGCCGGCGTTTTCGGCGATCTGGCGGATCGGGGCCTGCAGCGCGCGGCGCACGATGGCGACGCCGGCTTCCTGGTCGTCGTTGTCACCCTTGAAGCCGTCCAGAACCTTGGAGGCCTTGAGGAGCGCAACACCGCCGCCGGGGACGATGCCTTCTTCCACGGCCGCACGGGTCGCGTTGAGGGCGTCGTCGACGCGGTCCTTCTTTTCCTTCACCTCGACCTCGGTCGAACCGCCGACGCGGACCACTGCAACGCCGCCGGCCAGCTTGGCCAGACGCTCTTGCAGCTTTTCCTTGTCGTAGTCGGA
>PLEH01000155.1 GCA_003136395.1 Phenylobacterium sp. | reverse complement strand
AGGTGTTCTTCACCGACGTGCGCGTGAAGGACAGCCAGCGGGTGGGCGCCATCGACGACGGCTGGCGGGTCAGCCTGGTCACCCTGATGAACGAGCGGCTGGCGGTGGGCGGGGCGTCTGGCGCGGGCTGGCGCGAGTTCATGGAGGCCGCGCGCTCCACGCCCGGCCTCGACGGGGGGCCGGCCATGAAGGACCAGGCGCTGCGCGAGAAGTTGGCCGACTGGTACGTCCAGGCCGAGGGGCTGAAGCACACCCGCAACCGGACCATGACGGCGCTGTCGCGCGGCCAGACGCCGGGCCCGGAGAGCTCCATCGGCAAGATCGTCTCGGCCCTGCAGATGCAGGACCTGGGCAACTCGGCCGTCGAGATGCTGGATCAGTTCGGGATCATCAACGATCCGGAGCTCGCCGCGCTGGGCGGCGCGTTCCACACCTCGGTGATGTTCGCACCGGGCTTAAGGATCGCCGGCGGCACTGACGAGATCCTGAAGAACATCATCGCCGAGCGCGTCCTGGGCCTGCCGGGCGACATCCGCGTCGACAAGGACGTGGCCTTCAAGGACATGCCGAAAGGGCGCTAGCCTTTGGGCCCGCCAGGCCGAGCCCTGCCGCCCTGACCGCGGCGGGTGTGCGGCCGACCACGCGCCGGAACGCACGGTTCATGTGGCTCTGATCGCAGAACCCCGCCTGAGCGGCGACCTCGGCCAGGGGCAGGTCGCCGCCGTCGAGCAGGATCGCGGCGGCCGCCACGCGCCGGCGGCGCAGCGCTTCGCCGAGCCCCTCGCCGCGCCAGGTGCGGTAGGCCCGCACCAGCCAGGGCCGGCTGACGCCGCACCGCTGCGCCAGGTCGGCCACGCCTGACGCGCCGCGCTCCGCGTCGACCAGGCCCTCGACGTCTGCGAGCCACGCGGGCGCCTGGCGATGCGGCGGCGCGCCGAGGGCCTGTTTCAGAAACGTCTCGGTCATGGCGAACCGCCGCTCGTCGGGCGCGCCGGACAGCCATGCGCGCGCCAGTCGGCTGGCGCGGCGGCCGACATCGCCGCCGATCCAGTGGCGGCAGCCTCCCAGGTCCGCGGCGGGGCCGAGCGTGGACCGCAGCCTGGCGGACTCGAACTCGACAATGACCGTGGCGAGGCCTTGCGGGCCGATGGTCATCTCGTGCGCGGAGCCCGCCGGAAAGAACATCGCCGCGGGGCCGGCGATGACCGCCTCGCCGTCGTCCCCGCGCTCGCGGTAGTCGCCCAGCACGTGGAGCGCGAGATAGGCGTTGGCGTGAACGTGGGCCGGAACACGGCGCTCCGCACCGAGGACCGTCAGGTTCGCGATCGCGCCTGCGCCGCGGGCGAGCTCCTCGGCGACGTCATGGATCTTGCCGAGCTCCTCAGCCATGGCGAGAGCTTAGGGCGGCGTCGGACTTGGCCAAGTTTCTTTTCTGTAATCATAGACTTGGCTTAGTGAGAAGCTCGTCGGTCCAGTGCCGTATCGTCCAATACAAGCGGCCTCGATCCGTGCGACGCCATGGTCAGCCGCAAACGAGCAGGAGTTGGCCAGATGCAGCGATTGATGACGGTGATCGCCGCCGTGGCGGCGGGTCTGGCGGCGGGCGGAGGGGCGGCGGCGGCGCAGCCGCTCACGGCTTCCGAACGGGCGCACATCGCCGCGATCGAGAACGGCCTGATCCCGCCGATCGTCATCAAGGGCCGGCCCGCGCGGCCCCGGCGGATCCACGCGGCGGAGACGGCCGCGAGCGCGCGCGGCCCGCAAAGAGCAGCCGGGTCCATAATGCCGGACCTCGGTTACGAGGCCGCGATCGCACGCCTCGATCAGGCGGTGCTCGCCACCGACGTCGGCGGCGGCAGCGTGGCCGCAGGCGGCAGGATGGCCGCAGGCGGCAGAACGGCCGCTAAGCCAGCGGCGCGGCCACGTCCCGGGGGCAAGCGGAAGAAGTAGAGGTCCGGCGGCGCAGCGCCCGACCCGTCAGGCCGGCACCACGACTTTGCCGATCGGCCAGAGCGCCAGCCGCGCCAGCTTGAGATGCGCCCAGGCGAACGGGATGCCGATGATGGTGATGGCGAGCAGGGCGGCGGTGAAGAGATGGCCGAGCGCCAGCCACCAGCCGGCCAGCACCAGCCAGATCAGGTTGCCGATCATGCCGAGCGGTCCGGTGCCGATGTCCTCGCGACCCGAAAGGGTTGAGCGCGACACCACCTTGTGGCCGAAGGGCAGCAGCGTGTAGGACGCGATGGTGATCGCTGACCAGGTCCACGGCAGGCCCACGATGGTGACCGCCATGATGAGCGCCGCGACCACCCAGGCGATCGCCATCCATAAGCCGCCAAAGAGGATCCAGAGCAGGTTGAGCAGCAGCGAAACGGGCGACATGTGGTTCTCCGCGAGAAAGCATATCAGAAAACGCATGCCCGCGCGCGGGCGGATCGGACTTCTGGTTCGAAATTGCGACCATGCGAAATGCGCAGAGCGGTACTGGTATCCCGCCAATATGAAACCGATGCCACCCGATCATCCGGCCGATCGAACGGAACGATAAACTAAGGCTTGGGCCGCGAGCTGCGCCGCAGGCCGAGCACGAAGCCGACCACGATGCCGAGCAGGTTGCCGCGGGGGGCTCCTTCTCCCCGCGTGCGGGCAGAAGGTCGGGATGAGGGGGC
>PLEH01000255.1 GCA_003136395.1 Phenylobacterium sp. | reverse complement strand
CGCCGCGCCCGCCGCGCCGGCGCCGGTCATCGCCGTCCCGGCCGTAACTCCGGCCGCACCCTCGGCGGACGTCACCCGGCTCAGCGCCCGCGTCGCCACCCTGGAATCGCAGCAGACCCATGCCACCCAGGCCGCCGCCGCCGCGCTGGCCGCCTCGGCCGTGGTGGAGGCCACCCAGGGCGCCGGCCCCTTCGCCGAGGAGCTGTCGAGCCTTCGCGCCATCTCCCCGCCGTCGCCGGAGCTGCAGGCGCTCGCCCGCCTCGCCCAGGCCGGCGCCCCCAGCCGCACCGCGCTCGCCGCCAGCTTCCCCGAATACGCCGCGCTCGCCGCCAGCGCCGCCCGCGCCCCCGGCGACAAGGCCGGCCTCGGCGACCGCATTGTCTACGCCCTGTCCCGCGTCGTGAGCCTGCGGCGGGTCGGCGACCTTTCCGGCGACGGCGTCGATGCTGTGCTGGCCCGCGCCGAACGGCAGGTGGAGGATGGCGACCTCGACCGGGCGCTTCGCACGCTCGACCGGCTGCCTGCGTCGGCGCGCGACGCCATGGCGCCCTGGCGCAACCGCGCCGAGCGCCGCGCCGAGATCGACCGCAACGCCATGGCGCTGCGCAGCCGGGCCCTGCAGACCCTGGCCGATGAGGCGAGGGGCGGGGCATGATCCGCGCCAGCCTGGTCATCCTCCTCGTCGGCGCGGTCGCTGTGGCGACCCTGGCGATGACCGGGGACGCCGGGCGCGCGAGCGTCACCTGGCTGGGCTGGCGCGCCGACATGACCTCCTCGGCCGCAGTGGTGATCGTCCTCTTTGGCGCCTTGTTGGCCACCATCGCCTGGCGGACCCTGCTCTGGGTCCTGGAAGCCCCGCGCCGCGCCGAGCGGACCCGCGCCGAGAGCCGCCGGCGCCAGGCCAACGAGACGCTCACCCGCGGCTTCATCGCCGCGGCGGCCGGCGATGGCTCCGAGGCGCGGCGCCTCGCGCAGAAAGCCTCCGACCTCGCCGAGGAGACCCCGGGCCTGGTTCGCATCCTGGCCGCCCAGGCCGCCGAGGCCGCCGGCGACACCGCCGCCGCCCAGGCCGCCTATTCCGCCATGCTGGGCTTTCCCGAGATGCGGCTGGCCGGCCACAAGGGCCTGATGCAGCTGGCCCTGGCGCAGGGCGAGCGCGAGACGGCGTTGCGCCACGCCCAGGAAGCCTTCAGCGAAACCCGCAGCGCCCGCTGGGCTTGGCGCGCGCTGCTGGAAGCCCGGCTCGCCGCGGGGGAATGGAGCGCCGGGCTGGAGCTGGTCAAGAACGCGCTCGACCGCAAGATCGTCCCGCCGGTCACCGCCGAGCGCGCCCGCGCCGCCCTGCTGTCCGCGCTCGCCGCCCAACTCGAGACCTCCACCGATCCCAAGGCCAGAAGTCAGGCGCTCGACAGCGCCGTCGAGGCCGCCAAGCTGCAGCCGGGCTTCGCGCCGGGCGTGGTGATGGCCGCGCGCCTGCTGGCCGCCGACGGCAAGATCGGCCGCGCCAGCGCCACCCTGGAGAACGCCTGGAAGGTCGCCCCGCACCCGGCGCTGTGGCTGGCCTTCCGCGACCTGAGGACCGACGAGACGCCCCGCGAACGCGGCCTGCGGCTGATGGAGCTGGCCGCCCAGAACCCCGCCCACCGCGAAAGCCGCATCCTGGGCGTCGAGCGCGCCCTGATCGCCGGCGACACGGCGGCCGCCCGCGCGGCCTTGGCGACCCTGGACGCCGAGCCGGTCACCGCCCGCATCGCCGGCTTGCGCGCCCGCGTCGCCTTCGCCTCGGCCCAGCCCGACGAGGCGCGCCTGTGGCTCACTCAGGGGATGAACGCGCCCCAGGAGCCCGATTGGTCCGACCTCGACCCCGAGGGCCGCGCCTTCGCCTACCAGGCCTCCGACTGGGCCCGGCTGGTGATCACCTATGCCGAGACCGGCGAGCTCATCCACCCGCGCCACGAGCGTGCGGAGCGGACCCTGAGCGCGCTCCCGGAACTGCCCATCGCCTACGCCGACAGCGCGGCCTTCATCACCGCCGACGGCCACGAGCCGACGCTCTACGCCGTGGAGGAAGCGGTCTATGGCGAAGACGATCCGACCGTCGCCGAGGACGAGGCGGGCGCGGGGCGGCGCCGCTCGGACCGTGGCCGCTTGGCGAGCGACCCGAGAGCCGCTAAATAGGCGCTCCTTCGCGGGCCGGGTCTTCCGAACCGCGCCGGATCAGGCCCCCCTTGCGGGATCAACGGGCCGCCTTAGCTCAGCTGGTAGAGCGGCGCATTCGTAATGCGTAGGTCAGGTGTTCGAGTCACCTAGGCGGCACCATCCTTTTCCACGGCCTAGCGCCGATAACAGGCGACGCTGCCGATGACCCCGTCGCCGTATCGACGACAGGTCCAGCGCGGGTCGATCTCAGCCAGGCGCGGCGGGACGGTTCGCGCCGCCGTCCGGCCCATTCGGTCGAATATCCAGATGATCCCAGGTCTCGCGCCCGTCGCCGCGGCGAGGGCCAGCCGGTTGGGATCCTGGCCCTCGGTGACAATTAGCGGGCTGACCCGGACCGACCTCGCTTGCCGTTGGAAGAAGACAGAGCCGACGCGGCGGAGCGAATTCGGGTCCATGATCCGCACCGCCGGGTGGTCCCAGATGAACACGACGTCGGTGACACCCTGGGTCATCAGGAAGGCTGAGGACTGCTCGTCGCCATAAGGCGCCCCGGCCTTGAGCTTGGCGATCAGGGCGGTCGGATCGGCCGCGAAGCCCAGATAGAGGATGGCCAGCGCGCCGTAGGCGATACGCGCCCCGGCCGTGGCGCGCGCGCAGAGCACCAGCGCCAGCAGCATGGATGGCGCGATCGGGATCAGATAGCGGGCGGTCAGGCTCGGGCGCAGGACGCCTGAGAGCAGCGCGATCGCCAGCGCCAATGCCCCCGCGCCGGCGATCGCCCAGGCGTAGGTTGAACCGGCCGCTTCACCGTCGGGCGCCGCGCGCCGGACAAATCGCGGCAGCAGGCCGGCGGCGATCACCACCAGCACGGCCGTCGCCGCAAGGGCCAGGCTGTAAGCCCCGATGGCGAAACCGGAAAAGGCCAGGGCCGTGGATGCGTCAACCCGCCCGTGCCAGGCCACGTCGGGCTGCGCATACCGGATCAGCCGCGGCGCGTGAAAGGCTGCCCAGCCCAGCGCCGGCGTAAGGAGCAGGATTGCCGGCCACGACCTTACGGCCCGTCCGCGGTGGACGCCCAGATAGATCAGGCCCTGAGCGGCGCAGATGAAGACCGCGTAGTACTGGGTGAGGATGGCCAGCGTGCAGGTGGCGACCCAGAGGCTCGCCTTGCCCGTCGAGGGCGTCTGCATCAGCTGTCCAAAGGCGACGCACTGGAAGGTGCTGATGGCCAGGAGCAGGCCATAACAACGGGCGTCCAGGAACGATCCGACCCCCCACCAGAAGAAGATCAGCGCGCCCCAGGTCAGGTGCGCTTCTCGCGACAATCCCCGCACGCGGGAAGAGGCCGCGACGCCGGCCGCCACGGTCACGGCGATCAGACTGGGCAGCCTGAGCGCGAAATCGCTCAGGCCGAACACCGCGCTCCACGGCCGCATGAGGAGGTAATAGAGCGGCGCGTTCACGTCCAAATAGACTTCGCGCCAGAAGGACGGCCAGTTCGGCGCGGACACGATCGCCGCGGTCCAGGTTTCGTCGAGCCAGAAGGGCAGCGTGGCGGCCAACCAAAGGCGTTCGGCCGCGACCATCAAAGCGCCGACGCCGATGAACGCCAGCACGGCCGAACGCAGCCTGAGCGCGGTCGCAGTCTGGGCGTCGCCTGCGATCCCGGTGCTCAACTTCAGACCCTCATGGCTTGGCGTACGACGTTGCCGGGGTGTGGTGAAGGATTGTTCAACCGCAATGCGATTGATGTCGGGAATAAGCGCTCATGCGCAATGGTTCGTTAGGCCACGCCAGCGACAATCCTGGGATGAGCGGGTGCCGAAAAATCGAGCCGAAAGTCATCCTCAGTCTGGTTGTCCCGGCGTTCAACGAGGCTGGGCTTATCGAACCCTTCCTGGCGCGCGTGCGGCCGATACTTGAGGAGACCGTTCGGCCGCTTGGGCCCAAGGCGACGTTCGAGGTCCTGTTCATCGATGACGGTTCTTCCGACGGCACCCTCGGCGAGCTGCGCGGGGCGCGCGCGCGCGACGAGCGGATTCGCATCGTCAGTCTGTCGCGGAATTTCGGCAAGGACGTGGCCCTGACCGCCGGCCTCGAGTTCGCCCGCGGCCTGGCGGTGATCCCGATCGATGTCGACCTGCAGGACCCGCCCGAGCTGATCCCGGAGATGGTCGAGCGCTGGTTGGCCGGCTATGACGTCGTCACCGCCCGCCGTGTCGACCGCTCCAGCGACGGCCAGCTCAAGCGGGGCACGGCGCATCTGTTCTACAAGGTGTTCAATCGCCTGGCCGAACGACCCATGCTGGAGGACGCCGGCGATTTTCGCCTGCTGAGCCGGCAGGTGGTCGATGCGCTCAACCGGTTTCCCGAACGCAGCCGGTTCATGAAGGGCCTGTTCGCCTGGGTCGGCTTCGAGCAGTGCGTCGTGGACTATGTCCGCCCGGGTCGCGAGCGTGGCTCCAGCAAGTGGCGCTACTGGCGGCTGTGGAATTTCGCCCTGGACGGGATCACGGGCTCGACCACCGCACCGCTGCGGGTCTGGTCCTATGCCGGCGCAGTGGCCGCCGGTTTCGCGATTCTGTACGCGGTGTTCCTGATCGTTCGGACGCTGATCGTCGGCGTGGATGTGCCAGGTTACGCTTCGCTGATGGTCGTCGTGCTGCTGTTCGGGGGATTGAATCTGTTGTCGCTTGGGGTGATCGGCGAATATCTCGGGCGGACCTATACCGAGGTGAAGGGCCGCCCTCTCTATATCGTGCGCGAGACCCTGGGTTTCGCAGGTGAAGGGCCGCCCGCAGCCGCCCGGCGCGACCGGTCTGGGCGTCAGCTCATCCGACCCATCGAGATCGAGGCCGGCGACCTGTCGTCAGAGCCCGACCGCCTGGGCAGGCCCCGTCTTCAGGCCGGCCGATAGGCGATAGCGACGATCGACAGGCCGAACGGCAGACTGGCCCGCGGCAGCCAGTGGGCCTCCAGGCTGAAGACTCCCCGCAGGAGGGCGTTCAAGCTCCTGGAGGGCATGCGGTCGTCCTCGCCGTCGATGTGCAGCGCCCGCTTGACCAGGCGCACGGCGGCGGCCAGCGGAAACAGCAGGGTGTTGAAATAGCTCGCCCTGACCGGCGACAGGCCGGTCGCCGACATCAGCCGCTCGACCCGGCGGCGCGTATAGCGGCGCTTGTGGTGATGCAGTTCGTCGTGACGGCTCCACATCCAGCCGTAGGCCGGCACGGTCACCAGCAGGAAGCCTCCGGGGGCGACGAGCGCGCCCAGGGCGGCTAAAGCGGCCTCGTCGCCCTCGACGTGTTCGACCACGTCGAGCGCGAACACCCCGTCGAAGCTTTTCCCGGGATAGGGCAGGTCGTGCGGCAGACGCCCGTCAGCCGGCTGCAGGTCGAGTTGCTGGCGGACATAGTCGCGAGACGGCGCATCCGGCTCCATGGCCTCGACCCGGCCAAAGGCGCGCAGCATGCCGATGTTGCCGCCGACGCCGCACCCGACCTCCAACAGCCGCGCATCCGGGCGCAGGGGCAGTTTGGCGATCAGTCGCGCCAGGATCGCGCGGCGTCCAACGAACCACCAGTGTTCGCCTTCAAGGAGCCGCATGCGATCGTAGACGAGGCGTTCCATGATGTTGGCATACACGCCCGATCGTTACTCGCGGGTTGTCGCCACCACCGGCGCCCCCGCGCCGGTCTGCAAGCAGGGCCGCTTTTAGGGCTGGCTTTCAGGCGGTCCGGCGTGTTCAAGCGGGCCCAGAACCGTTGCTGATCCTCGAGGTGTCATGATGCGAGCCTTCTCAACGCCGCTGCTCGCGGCGCTCCTGCTGGCCGCCGCCGTCGCGCCGGCCGCCGCCGCGCCGGCGAAGGCTGCGGCCAAGGGTCCGGCCGCCGCCGCGGGCTGGGTCACCGCCGACGTGCGGTGTCTGATGACCATGATCGCCTTCGGTCAGGACAAGACCCGCCAGCAGGCCGGCCAGATCGGTGTCTATTTCTTCGCCGGCCGGATCAGCGCGCGCGCGCCCACGTTCGACCTGGCCTCGGCGATGAAGGCCGAAGCGCCCAGGCTCGGCCAGGCGGAACTGCAGGCGGAGCTGAAGCGCTGCGGTCCGATCGTCGCGACCGCCTCGCAGAATCTGCAAGGCGCGATCAACAGCCTGCGTCCGCCCGGCGCGCCGCCGCCGGC
>PLEH01000228.1 GCA_003136395.1 Phenylobacterium sp. | reverse complement strand
CCACGGCCCACCTGGCGGGCGCCATGGGCAAGCCCTGCTGGACGCTGCTCCCTTACATCCGCTGCGACTGGCGCTGGCTGCGGGACCGCTCGGATTCGCCCTGGTACCCGACGATGAAGCTCTATCGCCAGACGGCGCCGCTCGACTGGACCGCGACCGTCGACCAGGTGCTGCGCGATCTAGCCGCGTCCGGTCTTGGCGGCGGCGGCTCGGGCGCGGCCTAGGGCCAGGACGCTCTCGACCAGGGCCTCGATGTCGGCCAGCCCCGTGCGGTGATTGACGATGGCCGCGCGGATCGCGGTCCTGCCATTGAGCGTCGTGGTGGACGGCGCCACCCGGCCCGCCTCCTGCAGGTCCGCGGCGATCGCGGCGTTGTCCCCGCCCACATAGCCGAAGCAGACGATGTTCAGGCCGACCGGCGCCAGCAGCTCCAGCTCCGGGCTCGCTTCGATTCGCGCCGCCAGCGCCGCCGCCAGGTCGCAGGCGCGGCTGATGACGACGCCCAGCGCATCGAGCCCATAGGTCTTCAGCGAGAACCAGACCTTGAGCGCCCTGAACCCCCGTGACAGGTCGGGACCGAAGTCGCAGGGCCACCATTCGCCGCCCGCCAGTCCCCGCTCGGCGTGTCGCAGATAGGCCGCCTCCGAATAGGTGAAGGTGCGTTTGTGGGCCGCGGCGTCGCGGACCAGCAGGAAGCCCGCGTCATAGGGCACCTGCGCCAGCTTGTGGAAGTCGAGCGCCAGGCTGTCGGCCCGCTCGATCCCCTTCAGGCGCGGCGCGACGCCGGGCGCCAGCACGCCCAGCGCGCCCAGCGCCCCGTCCACGTGGAAGGCAGCGCCCTCGCGCTGCGCGATGTCGGCCAGTCCATCGAGGTCGTCGATGGCGCCGACGTCCACGGACCCCGCCGTGCCGACGATCAGGAAGGGCTTCAGACCCTGCGCCCGGTCCGCGGCGATGGCCGCCTCAAGCGCGGGCTGACTGATCGCGTGGTTGGCGTCGGTCTCGATCAGCCGCAGCCGGTCCCAGCCGAGGCCAGTCATGTCCATGGCGCGGACGATGCAGCTGTGCACGCCCTTCGACGCATAGGCCACGACGCGCACGTCGCGCACGCCGGTGTGGCGCACATCGGCCCCCAGCGCCCGGTCGCGGGCCACCAGCACCGCGCAGAGGTTGGCGAGCGAGGTGCCCGTCAGGAAGATGCCGCTGGCCTCGGGGCCGAAGCCGAACAGCTCGGCCATCCACAGCGCCACCTGGCGCTCGACCTCGATGGGCATGTGGTCGCGCCCGCCCAGGTTGGCGTCGAGGCCGCCGGCCAGCATCTCGGCCAGCATGCCCACGCCCGTGCCGCCGCCCTGCACCCAGCCCATGAAGCCCGGATGGCGGTTGCCGGAGCCGTAAGGCGCCACGTCGGCCATGAACTGGGCGTGGGCGTCTTCCAGCCGGCCGGGGCCGCGGGGCAGTTCGGCGCGGTAGCGGGCCCGCTGATCGGGCGTAGGCGCCTGCCACAGGGGCCGCTCGGCCACAGTCGACAGGTTGTCGAACATGTCGTCCAGCATCCGGTGACCCTGCGCGCGCAGGTCGCCCCAATTGTCCGGATCGAGGCTGGTCGACTTGCGGTCCGCGTCGCTCATGGGGGCTCCAGGTTCGAATCGCTGCGGCTCCGACGACAACCGATCCGCGCAGCCCCAATATCCGTGGCCGCCGCGCGCCGAAACCCCCGGGATCGTCTCAGGCGCTTGCGCAGGCCGCGTTGGCGTCCGCATAAGGAAGACGCCGCGACCGGCCTGGAGACCTCAACGCTTGCCGCTGACCGATGACATCCGCGACCTCATCGAGCATGAGACCAGCGAGGCGCAGCGCCTGCTGCGCGACCTCGCCACCACCTTGCCGCGGTCGGTGGAGGCCCATCTGCTGCTCGCCACCTCCCACCTGCGCCGGCTGGAGTTCGCCCAGGCGCTGACCTACTACCGCGAGACCCAGGCGCTTGACCCGAAGAACGACGAGGCCCTGCGCAACGCCGCCTTCTGTCTGCTGGCCATGGGCGACAACGAAGGTGCGCTCGCCGCCTTCCGCCACGCCTTTTCGATGAACGGCAGCGCGGGCGCCCTGCGCTTCGTCGGCCTGCTCAGCCACCGGCTGGCGCGCCTGGACGAGGCCATCGCGGCCTACGAACGCCTGCTCGCCAACGCCCAGCCCACCAGCAAGGAGCTCCCTTACGCCCTGCAGGGCCTGGCCTTCGCGCTGCGCGACGCCGGCCGGCCGATCGCCGCCGATCAGGCCATGCGCCAGCTGATCGACCGGTTCCGCCGCGAACCGGTCTCGACGTCCTCGAGCGTGGTGACGCGCAACAACTCCGACGATTTCCACGAGTGGTCGCCCTATGCCGACAAGTCGCGGCTGGCCGCGGCGCTCACCGTCCGGCGGGCGGCCGATCCGGCAGGACGCTTCCCGGAGAGCTTCGTCCTGCCGGCCGACAGGAACGCCCTGCAGGCTTTTGCCGCCGGCCCGACCGCGCCGGCGCTCTACATCGTCAAGCCGATCCGCGGCAGCGGCGGCCAGGGGATCAGCGTCACCGCCGACCTTGCGACCGCGCTGGCCGGCGACGACGTGGTGGTGCAGCGCTACATCGACCGACCGTTCCTGATCGAAGGCCGCAAGGGCCACTGCCGCATCTACGGCCTGGTCACTTCGGCCGAACCGCTCAGGGCTTATGTCTATTCCGAGGGCATCGTGCGCATCGCCCCTCAGCTCTACGATCCGGACCCCGGCGGCGGCGGCGGGGTCTCGATGCACGTCACCAACACCGCCCTGCATATGGGCAACCCGGACCTGGTGATCGACCAGGACCCGGCGCAGGAGGACACCGGGGCGATCCGCAGTGTCTCGGCGCTGCTGCGCCGGATGACCGCGCAGGGCCTCGACGGCCAGGCGGCGTTCGGCGAGATCAAGGCGCTGGTGGAATGGTTCGTGCGCCTCTTGGCCGCCGACGGCCTCTTCGCCCGCCAGGCCGCCAGCGCGCCGGCGCGGGCCTTCGCGCCGAAGCTGTTCGGCCTGGACGTGCTGATCGACGCGGACGGCCACCCCTGGCTGATCGAGATGCAGCGATCGCCCGCCGCCCGCGGCGCGCCCCTGGTCGAGCGGATCAACGCGGAAATGTTCCACACCGTCTTCCGGATGACCCATGGCCTGCTGATCGACGACGCCACCGCGCCGGAACAGATCGCGGCGCTGCGGGCCGACGACGGCGCACGCCGGGCCCGCGAGGCGGAGATCGAGGTCGCCAACCGCGGGAAGTTCGTGCCCCTCGACCTCTGAGACCACCTAGTCCTGGATATGCGCCATCTGCGCGCCAAGCGCCTTGTAGGCCGCCGGGATGTCGGCGTGCTTGTAGGGCGCGAAGGTCGCCTTGGCCGCGTCGAGCCGCGCCTTCATGGCCTTGGCGATCTCCGGATGGACCTCGGCGACGCTGTAGTTTTCCGCCCGCCCCGTGCGCTCGTCATAGAGCTCCTGATAGCCGAACAGCGACATCGGCCATTTGACGCCGCGGTAGTAGATCGCGTCGACGTACTTCCAGTCCTGGGTCCGCACGGCGACCGGGACCTCGTTGTCGAAGAGGATCAGTTCCTCGTGCGGCGAGGCCGCGCCCCTGGTCAGCACCTCGGTGATATCGCGCCCGTCCAGCGCCACGCCGGCCAGCGGCGCCATCCCCGCCATGGCCCGGAAGGTCGGTAAGAGGTCGATGCCCATGATCATCGAGGCGACCCGCCGCCCGGCCGGAATCCGCCCTGGCGCCCAAGCCACGAACGGCACGCGGTAGCCGCCGTCGTAGCCGCCGCCGCCCTTGCGCTCGCGCATCCACCCCGGCGAGCCCTCGAACCAGGGGCCGTTGTCGGAGGTGAAGACCACGACGGTGTCGTTCTCCAGCTTCAGCGCCCGAAGCTTCGCCATCAGCCGGCCGACGATGGAATCGATCTCCGCCACCACCGCCCCGTAAGGACCGGCGTAGGTGGTCGCATCGAACGGCGCGTGCGGATGTTCCGGCAGGTGCGGCGCGGACAAGGCCAGCTCCACGAAGAACGGCCGGTCCCGGTTCGCCTCGATGAACCGCTCGGCGTGGTCGTAGAACCGCTGCTGCAGCTGCGGATAGTCGACCGGGCTCCGAGTCACCTCGCCGGACCCCGCATGGGCCTCGAACAGCGACAGCGGCGACATGTCGTGGCTGTAGGGAATGCCGAAGAAGCTGTCGAAGCCATGGTTGGTCGGCGGCCACGACGCGCCCAGATGGCCCAGGTGCCACTTGCCGAAGAGCGCGGTCGCATAGGCCGGTTTCAGCGCCTTGGCGATGATGGTCTCGGTGAGCGGCAGGCCCCGGTCGTCCTTCACCTGGATCACCTCGTAGCCGAGGCCCGTGCGCACCGGATAGCGCCCGGTCAAGAGCCCCGCCCGCGACGGACTGCAGAGATTGGCCGGCGCGTAGTAGTCGGTGAGCACCACCCCCTCGCGGGCCAGCCGCTCGATGGCAGGCGTCCGGATCCCGCCCGGCCCATAGATGCTGACGTCGCCGTACCCAAGGTCGTCGCACAGCACGACGATGAAGTTCGGCGGCCGCTTTGCCGGCGCAGCGGCGCGGGTGGCGCTCCCGGCGAGAACGGCGGTGGCGGCCCCGGCGGCCAGCAGCTTTCTGCGGTTCATGGATCCGTCTCCCCGAGGCGCGCGAGCCAGCAGCGTCACCGTAACCCCGTATGCCTCGATCTCGAACAAGACCCCCTGACCCCCTATACCGGCGCGGGCCTCGCATCCTGACTTGAGAAAGACCGCGGACCTGGCGCCTGACCCCCGGGTCCGACCGCGCAGATTAACCCCGGCCCCGCCGGGGACCAAAAAATCAGTGATCACGATTTTTGAGCCGAAGGCGTGGAGGGAGTGCGTTCAGCCGCGCAGACGACGGGCCGCGATCGTCAAATCCTGCGTTTCCGGACTAGTATGCCGCATGGCGAAGACCATCATTCCCATCGGCGCGGATCATCGCGGCTTCGCACTCAAGACCCGTCTTGTCACATGGTTGAACACCCATGGCTTCGAGGCCAAGGACCTCGGCGCCCATAGCGCCGAACGCTGTGACGCGCTGGATTTCGCGACGAAGATGGCGGAGGAATTCAGCTCAAATGCGGCCCAATCCGGCGTGCTGATCTGCGGCACGGGGCAGGCGATGGCCATGACGGCCAACCGTTATAGAAAGCTGCGCGCCGCGCTTTGCACCAATGCCGAAATGGCCCGTCTGGCGCGCGAGCACAACGACGCCAATGTGCTTGCGCTGGGCGCGGATATCACGCCGCCGGACGCCGCCCTGCAAATCCTCGAGGTCTTTCTCAAGACGCCATTCCTCGGCGGGCGCTATGCCGAACGCCGCGACAGACTTACCGCGCTGGGCGGGCTTTAGGCCGCCGGCGTGGGCCTGGCGTCCTGACCGAGAAAGACCGCGGGCCCCGGCGCCTTAGGCCTGCGTCGCCTGCAGCCACGCCGGAATGTCCTGCTGGGCATGCAGCACGCGCCAAACGTCTATGTGACTGTCCCGCTCGATATAGAAGACCAGATACGGATAGCCCTTCAACAGCCAGCTGCGCAGGCCGGGAAGATCAAGCTCATGTCCATATCGGGGCGAGCCCGTCGCCGGATGGCGGCTGATCGCCCCATAGGCGGTTTCCACGGCGTCGATCAAGCGAAGGGCGACCGCCGCGCCGGCCTCCGCCGCGTAGAAGTCAACGGCGGCTTCAACGTCCCGGAGAGCCTCTTCGCGCGGGACGACCGGCTTGGCTGTCATGCGGACTTGCGGCCGCCTAGTCTTTCCCGAAGGCTGTCGAAGTACGCTTGGTCGACCGGGGCGGTCGATGCCGACCTCGCGCCTTCAAGGAGCAGACCACGCAGACGCAAGCGACCCTGGTCGCGACGGATCAGCTCGCGAACGTATTCGCTGCTCGTGCTGAAGCCGCCACCGGCGACCTGCTCGTCAACGAAGGTCTTCAAGCTTTCGGGCAGTGAGATGTTCATGGTGGTCATGGCGCGAAGGTAGCGATCTTGGCAAAAATTGGCAACGGGAACTGAGACGTCGCGAGAAAGCCGCCGCTTGCCAGGGCGATTATATACTTTGCAAATAGCCGACCAGAGGTAGCAGCGCTCGGCCTCAGCGGTTAGGGCGAACGCACAAGATGTTGTGTCCCCAGCCGTGTCCCCGGAGGGAAACGGGAGACACCCTGAAAACGCTAAGTATTTGAAAGAATGGCACGCCCGGACCGATTCGAACGGCCGACCCTCAGATTCGTAG
>PLEH01000047.1 GCA_003136395.1 Phenylobacterium sp. | reverse complement strand
TCGGCCTCGGCGATGCGGCCGACGCGGGCCAGCATTTGCGCCCGCGTGCTCAGGATGTTGGGCGGCAATACCAGTTCCGGATGGCTCGCGACAATAACCTCCCATTCGTGAACGGCGGCCGGCCAGTCCTCGAGGGCGGCGTCAACGCCGGCGGTCGGCCGAAGAATCTCTCCGGCTGCGGGGTCGTGCAAATTGGCCAGCGCCTGCGCATAGCGGCCGCGTGAATCCCCACTCATGCCCGGCAGGTGGCGGCGGAGGATCGGCCGTAGCAGGGCCACGACCTCGGCGTCCCTATGGAGTCCGAAGAATGCTGTGGCGCGCTGGTGGTCCAGGGCTGCGGCGTTGGCCTTCGTCCGCGGCCTACGGTTCACGAACTCCAGGGCCGCGCGCGACGCCGCCCGCGACGCCGCGCTGTGCCCCAGCTCGGCTTCCGCGCCCGAAAGGTTGTTCTCCGCGGTGGTCGCAAGACCCAGGTCGGGAGAATTAGCCGCGGCGCGGTAGTGGGGCACCCCCAAGGCCGGGTGATTTTCGCCGTTTTCGACGCTGCCCAGCACATTTTCGGCCAGTGCACGCTGCAAGGGATCGTCGCTGCTGGCGAGCACCTGATCCGCCAGTGGCCGCGCATCCTCGTAGCGGCGCTGCCGGTTATAGTATTGCGCCGTGATGTTAGGGCGCGCCTTGGCCATTATCTGCTCGGCGGCCTTGGCGGTCAGGGCGGCGAGCTGATCGGGCGGCCCCTCGACCACGGCGGTTTCGCCGGCGTCGGTGCGGGTGACGATCTTTAGGCCGGCCGGCGTTTCCACCACTTCGCCGGTGAGGTGGGTCTCGTGTCCCAGCCAGTCGCGCAGCGCCTTTTGCACCTCGCCGAGCGTCAGGCCGGTCTCGGGCAGCGCGATCTTAGCGCGCTCGGTGAAGGCGTCGGAGGTCTTGACGCCGAAATTGGAGTTCGCGCCCCGGTCGATCTCGCGCACTGCGTCCAGCACCTCGCGCGCCACGACCGCGCCGCTCGCGCCCTTCGCCGCAAGATCGGGCGGGACGGAGAAGGCCTCGACGACCAGGCCGTCGGCGTGGGCGGCGTCCCAGGCCATCCAGGCGAGGCCCGCCGCCACGGCCAGACCAGCGGCGATGGTCAGGGTCTGAAGTGCCAGCCGCAGTCGCTTGGACCAGCGGTCGAGACCGAGGTGGCGGAACTGTTCGTCGAGGTGGAGGCCCTGCTTGGCGATCAGGGCTTCCTGAGCGGCGAGGAAACGGTCGGCGGCCGCGTCGCCCTTGCCGCCGCGACGACCGCGCGCCCGCTCCAAGGCAATACCAACGCCCGCGGCGTCGGTCTGAACGGCGGCGTCGGCCGCGGTTTCGCCGCCAGCCTCCAAGAACTCCCCCATGACGCCACTCCCCCTGGGCTTCATGGGAGTCTATGCGAGCATGTCCGTCAATGTGCGGGCGCCGAACGTCCGCTATGGGTCGAAAGCGGTCCTTGGCTCCTGGCCGGAAAGCGGTCGTTTGGGCAGTGCCTGAGAGCTGACTTGCTCAACGTCCGCTCCGGGTGGAAGGGCGACGTCAACGCCTTGCTGAAAAGCGGATGTCGACCCCCTGGAGGGTTTCGGCGCACTCGACACCCTCACAATCAAGGTGCGGCCGCATCCCATGCGGCTTCGGGGCGTCGTCGAATGGTCCATGCCCCATGCCCAATTCCCGGCAGTGGCCAAGCGAAGTTGAAACGCTGCCTTTGATCAGTTGCTGACCATTCCTTGAACCCTGGCCACAAGCTCGTCCACAGTGAATGGCTTGGTCATGACATCCATGCCCGGCTCCATCTGGCCGCCGCCGATGGCCGCGGCCTCGGCGTAGCCGGTGACGAACAGCACTTTGAGGCTAGGCCGCTGCCGTCGGGCCGCGTCAGCGAGCTGTCGGCCATTGATGCCGCCGGGCAAGCCGACATCGGTCAGCAGGAGGTCGATGCGAACCCCGGTCTCCGCGATAAGCAGTCCGGCTCGACCGTCATCGGCTTCGAGCACCGTGTAGCCAAGGTCAGAAAGCGCATCGAAGATGACCATCCGCACGACCGGTTCGTCCTCGACCACCAGCACGACGGCGCTCGCTCTATCCGCCAGCGCCTTGGTCGCGGTGTCAATCACGCCTTCGCCGACATCATCGCCGAGATGCCGGGGCAGCTTGATCGTCACCGTCGTGCCTTGCCCCGGCTCGCTGCGCAGGAGCACCTGACCGCCTGATTGCTGTACGAAGCCATAGATCATGGACAGGCCGAGGCCGGTGCCCTGGCCAATGGGTTTGGTCGTGAAGAAGGGGTCGAAAGCGCGTGCGATCACGTCCGGGGCCATGCCCGCGCCGTTGTCGGTGACCATAAGGGCGACATATTCGCCGGTGGGCCCGCCTTCGAGCGGCGCGTCCCGGAGCGGCCCTCGCCAGACCGGGAAGACCGTGTTCGCGGTCTCGATCAGCAGCTTTCCGCCATCGGGCATGGCGTCGCGGGCGTTGATGACCACATTGAGCAGCGCATTCTCAAGCTGGTTCGGATCGCACAGGATTGGCCAAAGGTCGCCGGCCAGTTTGGTCTCGACATGGATGCCCGGCCCCACCGTGCGGCAGAACAGGTCCTCCAGGTCGGCGACCAACCGGTTCACATCGGTTGGCTTGGGGTTCAGCGTCTGGCGGCGCGAGAAGGCAAGCAGACGATGGGTCAGCGCCGCCGCGCGACTGACCGAGGTCATTGCGGCCTCGATGTAACGTTCCAATTCCGCCACGCGCCCCTGTCCCACGCGGATCCGAATCATCTCCAGGCTCCCGGAAATGCCGGCCAGCATGTTGTTGAAGTCATGCGCCAACCCGCCCGTCAGTTGGCCGACAGCCTCCATCTTCTGCGACTGTCGCAACACCTCTTCGACCCGCTCGCGCTCCTCCGCTTCGGCTTTCAACTTGGCGTTCGCCTCGGTCAACGCGCGGGTGCGCTCGGCCACGCTCGCCTCCAGCACATCATTGGACCTCCGCAGCGCCTCCTCGGATTTCTTGCGTTCCGTGATGTCCGCCACGATGCCCACCAGGTGGGTCGGCCCGTCGCCCTGCTGGCCATCGAGCCTGCCTCGCGCCTCGATCCATCGAATCTCGCTGTCCCCCGCGCGGCGGATGCGGCACTCGAATTGCCAGTCCGCGCCAGTGTCCACCGCGTGGCGGAATGCGCTGGCGACCTGCTCGCGGTCTTCTGGCAGGACGTGGCCCAGGAAGGCCTCGTAACTCCAAGTGGGCGGCGGATCGGCATAGCCGAAAATCTGATCGTATCGGGTGTTCCGCGTTGCATTGCCGCTGGGTAGGTCGACGTCCCAGCTGCCCAGCTCGCCGCTCTCGAGAGCGAGACGAAGACGCGCCTCCCCATCGCGAACATCGCTCATGGCGCGAAGGCGGTCCACGGTCGCTGCGAGCAGGTTGGCGTAGCTGCGCAGAAAAGCCGCGTCGTTCTTGGTGAACCGGCGGGGGGCGCGGCTGTCGACCTGCAGGATGCCAAACGGGGGCTTACCCTCGCCGCCGATGATGGGCACGTTGGCCACGGCTCTGACGCCATTCTCGATCAGGAACGGCGCATATTTGAACCGCGTTTCCTTTGCTATGTCAGGGGAGATCATCGGCTCGCCCGTCCGCAGAGCATGTCCCTCCGAGCTGTCTTGCGTGACCGTGATGGTCGCCACGCCCACGACGCCCGGCTTCCAACCGACGCCCGCGCGCACCAGCAGCGTTTCGCCGTCCGCTTGCAGCTCCACCACCTTGGCGAGGTCGGTGCCCAAGGCATCTCCCACCAGGCGGCAGGCCTCGGTCAGGATTTCGTCCAGGTNNGCGCCGCTCATGACCATTCTCCGCGTGACGCCACTTGGTGCGTTTGGCTTTGGCTCTGTGAACCTGCAGATCAGCTGTCAGGAAATCGGATGGCGCTCTGGTGGCGCTCAGCGGTGACGCAGAGCGCCGATTGGTCGGAATACAACGATGGAAATCGCCACCAGTTCAAAAATATCCCCGATACTGCCTGAAAGCTCAATCGCTCAGCAGATCACGCTCTTGAGTCTGGGTGGCATGGTTTGGTGGAATGTCCGCGTTGGGTTGGAACCTGCCCTAAGCCCAGCGCCCGGAAGCGGACCTACCGGCTCGGCGCCGGATACCCGTCGGAACGCTCTCCAAACTTAGCCGTTGATACGTGGCGTCATCGCTCTTCGGTGGCGCGAACCGCAGAGGTCGTTCCTTGCCCCTCATCCTCATCATCGTCGTCCTAATTCTACTGTTTGGCGGGGGCGGGGGGTACTACGCGCATCGTAACTACGGCCTTCCCGGCTTGGGCGGGGTCGTCGGCCTGATCCTCGTCGTCCTGCTGCTGCTGTGGCTGTTTGGCGGCCTAGGCCTGGGTCGCATCTAGCCGCATCCGCTCACGGTCAAATGTGCCGCAACTGCGCACCGCGTGACCGGATCACACTCGACCGCTTGCCGTTGGCAGGCGCAACACTAACAGGAGAAGACCATGAGCAAGCTAGGCATCGAAGGCGCGACCCAAAAGGGTGTGGGCGCTGTCAAGCAAACCGTCGGCAACGCTGTCGGAAATGAGAAGCTGCAGGTCGAAGGCGTGGCTGACAAGGCTGTGGGATCAGCCAAGGAGAGCGTCGGCAGAGCAGAGGATGCTATCCACAAAGCGACGAAATAGACAGACGCTGGCCCGCTGCGAAACTTAGGCTGCGGCCTGTTGCACCGGCGGGCCAGTGCATGACCATCGATGTGCTCAAGCTCGCAATAAGAGGATGTAGAGCGTTTTATGGACTGCTCCATTCATGGCCCAGTGCGAGAGCGATGCTGTTTTAGCAGGGCTACCAATCCAGAATAGGAGTCACTGATGCGGTCAATTCTATTGATATTCTTGGGTGTTCCGCTTCCGATTATTTTGCTCCTGGCATTCTGCACCCATCACTTCTGATTTTGAGCCCTTGGGAGGCAACAATGGAACGCGATGTTCTAATCTCCGGCCCTGGCAGCCAGGTCGGCGACGAGGTCCATTCAGCCGTGTCATGGGCGGCGATCCTCGCCGGCGCGGTCGCGACGGTCGCCTTTTCGTTTGTTCTTCTGACTCTTGCTGCGGGCCTAGGTTTCACGCTCGCATCCCCTTGGCCTGGGGCAAAGCCCACGCTCTCGACGTTCACACCACTCTTGGGCGCGGGCATGGTCACTGTTCAGGTGCTCTCCTGCGCATTGGGCGGCTATCTCGCCGGGCGACTGCGCACCAAATGGCTCAACGTACATGGTCATGAGGTGTTTTTCCGGGACACAGCTCACGGTCTGCTCGTCTGGGCGGTGAGTACGCTCTTGGGGATTGCGCTCAGTATGGTCGCGCTTGCAGCTCCAGTGGAGCAGGCGGAGCTTGTAGCCGCGACGGCGCGGGATACGAACATAGCCGCTCAGTTCTCATTCTTTCTGGCGTTTGGACTCCTGCTGAGCGCATTCGTAGCCGCCGTCGCCGGAGCGATAGGGGGGCTGCGACGCGACGAGATGCATGCGAAGTACCGGGCGGTTCAGCCAGTCTGACTTATTGCCAAGACACGAACATAGTTGGTGGCGTCACGGTGCAGGGCTCCTGCATCACACACCTCGACCCGAGACGGAGACATGTTCTCGCGTGACGGCGCCTGCCGCTCAGGGATAACGCCGCCGACCGCTCGGTGGCGACCCGGGCTGAGGTGGAACCCAGCGGGAGCGGACCATGCCAATGTCCGCTTTGGGTCGATAGCGGACATTGGCTTAGTCGCCGAAAGCGGACTCTCGGAATGTCCTCTTTCGGGCGCCAACCTAGAGTCCGCTTTCGACCCATTGCGGAACTTGGTGAGCTGGGCAAGCTTCCCGAATGTCAGCAGGCTCTAAGCGCCCTAGCCACGTCTTTCTCGCGCTACTTGCGACGCTCGCCGTCGTCGGTGCCTGCACGCCTACCTCGAATAGGCCTGCCGAAGTAGCGTCTGTTGCCCATGCCTCTGTCGTCGGCGGCTGGGTCCTTCGGAGCAACGACTGCGCCGGAGACGCAGGAGTAGTCTATAATGCGGATGGAACGTTCGCGACCTACGGAGTGAGCGGCACTTGGCAGCTGACTGGCAATCAGCTTGCTACGAAGATTAACGAGCGTGGCGCGCCAGATGAACCTGCGACGCCCGTCGCCCCGCCGGAACGCCACCGATCCACGATCCTTTCCTCCACCAAGAATGAACGCACCGAGCGCTGGGAGGACGGGTCGGTCCATCAGTATGTCCGTTGCCTTTAGGTCCGCTTCTAGGCGGCAGCCCATGACGGCCCGCCAAGTTCAATGTCCGGTCACGACCCATTGCGCATGCCTGCCATGGACGACTCCACAACCGAAGCTATAGCGTCGTTCACCGACTCGGATGCCTCGCCATGAACGATCTCATCTTCCTTACCTTGGAGCCGGTTGAGGGTGGCCACGAACTACCGTGGGACCGGCTACGACCGTTAGTAGATGGCTATCAACGGGCGCTGCGGGAACTCACTAAAAACATCGACATCATGGACTTGGAGATCAGCAACGTTGCCCTGACCCTGGTCGGTTCACCTGTCGTCGGCAGCCTGCGTTTTCGGTTCAGGTTTGACGTGAACGCCGAGTTCAAGAGACCCGAGCCGAAGAAAAGACGGGCGCCAACCGAGGGCGCAAAGGACTTCAAACGCCTTGCACAGGATGTCGGCGTCAACTCTTTGGGCGGGGTGATCGCGGCTTCGATCATGCTCGCCTTCGCAGGCCCCTCCGAAGAGCCGTCCTACGGTCCTGAAGCCCGCTTGGCTGAACTCTGTGCCGCCCAGCTGATGGCGGCGGAGCGCGGTCCACTGGACGAGATGAAACTGGTCGCCGAGCAAGCGAACTGCCGGTCGGTGCGGATGCAATATCAGTCGTTCCCCCCACTCGAGCTGGCAGGACAGATGGACCCGGTCAGCATCAAGAGGGAAATCACCGACGCTCCGCCGAACCGGCTGGAGTTGTTCCTTCGAACGCCGAAGCCCGTGGTCGTCTACCTCAACGGCGAGAAGCGAATCGGCTATTTCGTGTCACGTCTCGACAACCAAACTGAGGCGCTGGCGATCTTCGCGAGCCCCATTCCAAAGGTTCACCTCAGCGATCGCCTTCTGACGCAAGCCCGACGCTTGAAGCTGGCTGACCGGCGCCGGCTTTTCATCTCGCCTCTGTCCCTGGCGGGTCCCGACGGCGTGGGAGTCGAGGAACGACTGAAGAGCGTCCGATCAGTTGTGGAGATTACCGCGAACCACGGCGTAATGGGCAATCGGCCGAAGGACTAAGCCCTGCCGTAGCCATTAGCGGCCACTGTTTGCAGATCACTTGCCGAAAGCAGCCGTTGCCAACCGCCACATTGAGTCAGAAGCGGCGACTCCATGGTTCGCCACGAAGGACCGCTTTCCCCCCAAAGCGGACATTGAGAGAGTCCGCTTGTGGGGCCGATGCTCCGGCCCTGGGTTAGGTGCTGACGGCTAGTCCGGTGCGGCTGTGTTTTCGACTGACTTCGCGGGCGCGCGCGAGGCCGTTTCAGCCGCTTCCATGTTTACCGCTGGCTTCGGGCGGGCGCGCGAGCGCGCGAGGCGGCTGGGGTTCTAGCGACCGGTTCGATGGGCGGCCAGGGCCTCAAGTTGCTGGATCGCCAGCGGCAACTCCGAAACTGGAAGCTGCTGAGCGGTAACGGAAAGGCGAGACAACAATGCTTCCCTTTCATCCGCCTTCGTTTCCCCGAGCAGCAGGTCGTTAGGGGTGGCACCCAGGGCGCCGCAGATTCGCAGCAAAGTCGACAGGTCAGGCTCTCTTGTGCCCCGGACATAGTGACCGTACCGACGTTCGGCCAGACCGGCGCTGCGCGCCACCTCGGCATCCGAGAGGTGGAGCGCACGCGCCCTCTCACGCAGCCGGCGGCCAAGCTCTTCCATAAGAACGGTTTGTTCCCGAGGCAGGGAACATCGTCCATGTACGATGTGACGCCTCTTGAGGCGTCAATTTGTTCTCAACAGTTCGGGGCCAACCTCAGAGTTAGGTTAGCTTAGCAGTGGGACAGCCATGCCGGTCGGCGAAATCGGACTCCCAGGCGAAGTCCGCTACGTCAAGAACGGGCCCGGCGGGCGTTGGTGGCGTGCTGCCCGCTCCAAAGGGGAGCTGCACGCTGGATGGAATGAGGTCCCTTCGGCCGTTCTGCTCGGCGGCAGTGCCGAGGACGCCCGGCCCTACGTCGAAGCGTTATTCAAGCCCGACAGTGCTGGCAGGGGGGCCGCCAACCGCGACCTAAAGGCTCTCGCCGCCCTCATTGAACGGCCCAGCCGTTTCGTGTGGATCACCTTCGAGGAACGCCGCATGTGGTGGTGTACCGTCACCGATGAGGTCGAGGTCGTAGACGGCGGCTCGACCAAGGAACGCGGTCACTTCTGGCTCAAGTGTGACCGCCCTTGGAGTGACCGGACAATTGATGGCGAACGCCAACTGATCCTGTCGGACCTGCCCGGTTCCGTGACCACGGTAGCCGGCTATCGAGCGACGGTGTGCGAACCGGCAGCCTCCACCGACATCCTACGCGTGATCCGGAACGAGGACGACCCCGCAGTTCGTACAGCTCGTGAAGCCCGCATCGCCTACTGCGAAGCGATTGAAATGTTGGTCAGGCGCCTTCAGCCGCGGGACTTTGAACTGCTCATTGAGCTCATACTCTCCCGCGACGGCTGGGCGCGGATCAGTGCCGTGGGCGGCTCCGGTGCCGACATTGACGTCGAAGTCGAGAATCGCTCCGCAAATGAGATCGCCTTCGTGCAGGTGAAGAGCCAAGCCGACCAATCAACGCTCAGCGACTCCATCCGTCGATTCTCAGAGCAGCGGGACCGCTACAGCAGGATGATATTCGCGGTGCATTCACCGCGTGGGGGGATAGCGTCACCCGGATTGCCGGTCCACGTTTGGGGGCCGGCGGAGATCGCGGACCTTGTCGTTCGGACGGGCTTGGGAGACTGGCTGGAGAAGCGGGTTTAGCGGATGCTCCGCCGCGATCAGCTGAGTTTCGAAAGGATTCCATGGGCGCGCGCCCGCGCGCGAGGAAAGGCGGCTAGGGCATGAGGTCCGGTCTGCTTCGACCCACTCCGGACCTTGCCGGACGCGACGCTTGAGCCAGCGCCTTGCCTTCGTCGAGCCTAGCTATTTGCGAGCCATCCCAAGCGCCGCCGCAGCGTCAGCTAGCCGCTCGACGGACTCTCTGTGGTTGGACGCCATCTCGGTCAGGACCTTGGCCGTCTCTGGGTCGCGCTCTGTCCAGGCCTTCCGTCGGGCGCGCCATTCGGAAATCGGCACTATGTCGAAACCCGAGTCCGCCAGCCGGCTTAGGTGAAAACCCCGGAGCTGGGTCTCGACGTAGACGCTGTTGCGGGAAGCCTCCAGCCGCGTCAACCCTGCTTGGCGTAAGACATGGCGCATGTGCTTCTTCCCGCCCGCCATCATCTCGGAGATGGTCAGCCCGGCGTAGCGGTCGAGGTCGGTGGATGGCTTCGGTCCCGCCACGTCCCAGAACGAGGAGGCATGCGGATAGTACAATCCGTCGGGCATTTCAAAGAAGGTGACGGGCTTGATCATGAAATCGTCGGGCGAAGAGCGGATCTCGACTTCGAAGTAGGTGGCGTGTGAGTCGATCCAGGATACGGTCAGTGCCTGGACCTGGGTGTCGTCGATGACGATCCCTTCCGGCCCCTTGAGGGCGTCGAGAATGGCCTTCGCATAGTTGTCGACGTCAGCAGTCTCCGAAGTCTCCAAGACTGTCTGGACATCCAGGAACAACGTGATCGTGACCTGGACCTCGCCCCAGTAGACGAAGCGGTTAGTTAGCTCGGTGCGTATGCGGTCTTGAAAAGCGCGCCGGGCGGGTCCGCCGGTTCCCCGGTGCGGCACGGGCGCGAAGTCGAAGCGCTGGCGCCATTCGCCGAACATCGGGTTGATGCCGGATTGCGCACCGGCCGCTTCAATCTCGAAGGGCTCGTCGCCCTGCAGCTCCCGCTGATCCATCGCCGCCATGCCCCCCACGCGCCCGACCGCGTTCCCGACTCTGCTACTTAAGGCATCTACCGGATTCTCCCGAGTTTACCGCTTTCACCGGCCCATTCGCGCTCCGGCAATACGCCGCGCACAAGGCGGCGGGAGGGCAAAGGATGGGGGGAGTATTACTCTCTATCCTTCTTAACCCGGTAAACCCGGTAAACTCGGTCCCCCGTTGCCCGGCTTTCCTGACCAGCATTGCACGGGGTCAATACGGCAGTTCGTCATCGCGCGCCGGCGCCCATTCCGTAGCAGGCGCCCACTCCTGCGCGGCGGGGCTCTCCCACTCGGTTGGCAACCGCGCCGCCCACGCCTTTCGAGCCTCCGCGAGCGGCGGGAAGCGCCACGCCCGCCGCCCCTCCACACGCAAGTCTGTGCCGGGACGGTCACAGCCGCGCTTCTTTAGAAAACTTGCGAGGATGGGGTCGCTCGTGTGGCGCAGCCCCGGCACGGTCGACCGAGCGTGCTCGTAGAGGACGGTGCCCGGTGCTACGGCAGGGTCGCCGCCGGGCTCAATACCCGGGAGCCGCCCCTCCTGCAGCAGGCCCAGCCACCACTCGTCCTCGGGCTTCAGCGAGCGCAGCTTCTGATCCGCGAGGGCGGCGGTCTGCGGGACGTCGTCGCGTGGGTGCCAGCCCTCAAGGTCGAGCACCAGCAGGTCGAACAACATCGCCGCGGCGCCGCCGTCGTCAATCTCCGCGCGCAGCAGATTAAAGTAGGCCTTCGAGTTGATGTGATCCGCTGATACGTCCGACACGGCGAAGCGCCGCTCGTCAATGCTAGCCGGCACCGCCCAATCGTCGTTTGTCACCATGATGATGTGGAGGCAGTTCCGCACCTCGAAGGCATCGATGCCCTTTGGCTCGATGAAGAGCGTCGGTTCGGTAATGATTCGCTTGAGCTGCCCCTCCGCGCCTTTGTTGCCAGCCCAGAACGCCTCGTCTGCGAACAGAAGGGCGCAGTCCATCAAATGCGCATTGAAGTTGCCGGTAAGGTGGTTCGGAGACGAGATTTGGTGGCCGTGTTGGCCAAATATCGACTTCAGGAGCCGCCCCCAGAAACCCTTGCCCGTGCCTTTCGCACCACGGAAAACGAGCGCTACCTCCGCTGGGCTTCCAGGGTTTTGGAACGTCCAAGCGGTCCATTTTATGATGTAGTTGGCGACCGTCTCGTCCCCCGCCGCGAGCCCTTCCACGATGTGTCGTCGCAGCAGGGACCAGTCGCCCACGCGGGGCTCGATACCCCATCCGCGCCACAGGTTCAGGTGCAGGTTCCCGCGCCCGTCGGCAACCTCCTGTGGCTTCCCAGGCCTGAAGACCACGCTCATGTATTGCCGACGCCTCGACTGCGCGAGCCACCAGGTCCCTTCCCCCACGGTCTTGTCGTCGCCGACCCGTACCCGCCGGTGGTCGTTCAGTTTCTTGAAGTCGTCGAAGGCTTGAAACACGAGCGTCTCGCGCTCGCTCTCATCCGCACCCTCCATGCTGACGACGCGGGCTTTCCCCCGCGCCGACACGACACAGAACCGGTGATTCATGCGGGTGAGACGGTCTGCACCCTCTCGTCCCTTGTTCGGGTTGTCCCATCCCCAACTCGCTGCCTCGGTAAAGATCGATCTGTAGTCGATCTCTCTCGGCTCCAAGCTCTCCCAGGTTTGGGCGGCTCCCGCCTCATCGTATTTCTCGGATTTCAGAGACCAGGCGAGCCACAGTTCCCGCCCCGACTGACCCAACCCTTTCAATGCCAGGCCCATCTTGATCCAGAGCGCGTAGTCGTCCGCGGATATGGTTGCGAGGGCGCTCTGCAGGTCCGAGAGGAGACCTTCGGTGACCTCGGTGTCATTCCCATGGGAAACGTTTTCACCCGTCTCCGCCGTCCGGGCGGGCCTTCCTGATGCCTTTGCAGAGTTCCATCTAGGAGTGAGCAGATGTTCGACGAACTCGGCAACGCAGACCGGCTCACCTTTTCCGTCGCGCCCGGTGACGGTGAAAAACCGACCCGCGGCGTAAGCCTCAATTCCCGACGGATTTGAACCCAGAGGCTTGAAGCTCCGTCCATATCCGATCGCGTGGCAACCGCGTCCGCTAGGCGACGTCTCCGTGTAGCCGGGCAGTGCGTCAGCAATTGTTGAAAGACCCTCGTGGTCCGGCACGGCATCAAGATCGACGCCCTGCCAGCATTCGCCTGTCGCGTCTGGCCCGAGCGCGAAACCCAGCCCGGCGTAGCCCTTCTGCCGTAACGCGGCGAACGCCTCCCCAAACGTGACGAGCTGACCAAGATCATCTGCCGTGTCGAGTTCACCGCTTCTGGGGCGACCAGACGCGTAGAATGGAACCTTGCGCGGCTTCTTTCCAGGCTTCGCGCTTGGGATAGATTTCCAGAGCAGCCATCGGGGCGCGTCGCGCATCACAGCTGGGATGGCGGTGCGCAAACCGCTCACGCCCTTCGGGTTGCCGTCGCGCGCCGACGGGTTAGACTCCGCTTCAGCCAGCGACCCTGCTTGGCCATCAACGGCCCCCGTGCCGCCTTCACCGGGCGGCCGGGGGTATTCTGAGTCTCTCATGCTGCCGCTGCCCGATCGCGGGCAGCAATTCGCAGCTCAAGGTGGGCTTCAACTTCGTGGGCTAACCAAGCCACCCGCCGGCCGCCGGCGGTTACACGGATAGGGGCTGGAAATGCCCCTCTCCTTACAGCATCATCCAGCTGCGTTCGGCCCAGCCCAACGATTTGCTGGACTTCCTGTTTTCTCAACAGTCTAGGAAATCTCGCGGAAACTTCTCCGCGGTGCATGGCGGCGTCGACCATCGACGGACTCCGGTTCCGGCGTCCAACGGGGCCAACAGCGTTGGCGCGTCAGACGCACATTGATCCTTGGGGTTCATCGGCTGCAGCTGGCCCGCTGGCGGTGCTGTTTAAGGGGCTTTGTCGCGTCCGCCCCGCCGTGCTGTCCGGGGCTGTCACCCGCATGGCATGGGCCCGAGGGGCCCTTCTCTCCAGTCACCCGGAAATATCGGACAACACAGCGACCGGGGCAACCCGCTCGAAGCCGGAAAGTATTGGTTGAACGGTGATATCTATGACGCGATACGGATCGCCTACGCGCGGACCTCTCGCAGACCCCGTACGTTGCCATTGGTTAGAGTCGCCGGCAGGCTGCAATATTTGGCCCAGTCCGCCATCAGCCTTCGCCGCTTATCGAAAAGGTCGCCACGGCGATAAGCGGCCTCCACCTTGTTTGCGATCACGTGGGCTAGGGCCATCTCGACGACGTGGTTCGGATAGGCGGTTCGTTCGGCAGCCCAGTCCCGGAATGTCGAGCGGAAGCCGTGAACGGTGATGTCGCTCCGTTCCATGCGGCGCAGCACGGTCGTCATGGCCATGTTGCTGATCGGCGCCCCCTTCCGCCCGCCCGGGAAGATGAAATCCGCTTCCCTGGGCAGCTTCTCAAGGAGCGAAATCGCCGCCGCGCTCAGGGGAACGCGGTGTTCCCGTCCGGCTTTCATCCGCCCTTTCGGCACCGTCCAGGTCTTGGCGGCAAGGTCGATTTCTTCCCAGCGAGCGCCTGTTACCTCTCCCGTGCGCGCGGCTGTCAGGATCGTAAATTCCAGCGCGCGGGCGCCTATGCCCTCTCTCGTGGTCAGGTCCACCATGAAATCTGCCATCACGGCGTATGGAAGTGACGCGTGGTGCTTGGTCTGCGTAAGCTCGGTCGTCGCCGGGAGAACCTGGTCCAGGTGTCCGCGCCAGCGCGCCGGGTTGTCACCGGCGCGGTATCCCCGAACGGCGGCCCAGTCGAGGACCCACTCGATGCGCCGGCGTACGCGGCTCGCCGTCTCAGGGAGTGCGATCCAGAAGCGCTCGGTCCCATCGTTCTTGGCCTCAAACACCTTGAGCACCAGCGCCGTGTCGATGCTTCCGACGGGCACATCCCCGATGTGGGGATGGACATAGGCCTCGAGCGTCGAAGTGAACTGCGCCCGGTGCTTGGCGTTGCTCCACTTCCGAGAGTGGTCCTCGAAGTACTTTTCGGATGCCTGTTTGAAAGTGAGCACCTTGGCGGCGGCCAGCGCGTGGGCGACGCGTTCTGCCTTCCGCGACTCCAACGGATCGATGCCGTCGGCCAGTAGCTTTCTCGCCGCCCGTGCCCGTTCACGAGCCTCCTCCAGCTTAAACGTGTGGGCCGACCCCAGGCCCATCCACCGCTCGCGGCCGTTCAGTTCATAGCGGAGCAACCAAGACCGGTTGGTGGGGGACATTACCTGGAGATACAGCCCGCGCTCGTCCCGGTAGCGACCGGGCTCTGTCAGCTTCTCCACCTGCTTCACTGTCAGCGCCATCGGCTCACCCCCGGAAAAACCCCCGGAACGGCTCCGGGCACCTCCAGCTCTTATCGGGTGTTACCGGTCAACGGTAAAGGCAGAAGTCTTTTCTATTTAATGTGTTGCCGGTTCTTGCCGGTTGTGGCCGGCTCTGTCCGAGTTCGGCGGCGGCGGCCACTCGCACCGCCAATTCCTG
>PLEH01000223.1:5112-25270 GCA_003136395.1 Phenylobacterium sp. | reverse complement strand
GCGCCGAGGCGCTGTTCGGCTATGACGCGGCCGATTTCACGGAACTCACATTCGGCGATCTGTTCGCGCCGGAAAGCCGGCGCTCCGTGCTCGACTATCTCGACCGGATTGCGCGCGGCGCCGCCGCCGGCATTCTCGAGGCCGGCCGCGAGGCGATCGGCCGCGTGCGCCAGGGCGGCCTGGTGCCGCTCTACGTCACCATGGGGCGGATCGAGGACGGTGAGAAAGCCTGCGCGGTATTGCGCGATGTCACCGCCTGGAAACGCACCGAAGAAGAATTGATCAATGCCAGGCAGCAGGCCGAACGCGCCTCCACTGCCAAATCCGAATTCCTCGCCAAGATCAGCCATGAGATCCGCACGCCGCTCAACGCCATCATCGGCTTTTCCGAGATCATGGCGCAGGAAAAATTCGGCCCCGTCGGCAACGAGCGCTACCGGCAATATCTCGTCGACATCCAGAGCTCCAGCGAGCATCTGCTGTCGCTCATCAACGATCTGCTCGATCTATCCAAGATCGAGGCCGGCAAGCTCGATCTCGACCAGAACGTCAACGCCCGCCTGCGGGCGTGGCGGGTCCCGGAAAACGCCTTCACCGCTCAGCAGAAGGTCACCCTTCGCCGGCTGTTAAGTCACGGCGCCGGCCTGACCGTGCATGGCTTCAATGGCTACCGCCGGGACGAGCCGAGGCCGACCACGGTGCAGGTGCTGAACGGCCAAGCGCCCGCCAACAGCGCCCCGGTCGTGGTCACCGCGGTCCCGGGGACGGCCTGGGCCTATTCCGGTGGTGGCTATGTGGCGACCCAGCTCCTGCTCTCCGAGACCACCGGACGGACCTTTCCGGACCTGATGCGTCGCGAGGTGCTGAACCCCGCCGGCATGACCCATTCGACCTATGAGCAGCCCCTGCCGGACGCGCTGCACGGGCGCGCCGCGACGGGCTACCGCCGCAACGGCCAGCCTGTGGCCGGGAACTGGTACGTCTACCCGGAGATGGCGGCGGCCGGGCTCTGGACAACACCCTCCGACCTCGCGCGCTGGGCGATCGAAATCCAGAAGGACAACGCGGGCAGGTCCCACCGGCTGCTGTCGCCGTCGATGGCGCGCCAGATGCTTTCGCACCAGATCGGGCCCTGGGGCCTGGGGGTCCAGCTGACCAGCGAGGGCGAAACCCGCCGGTTCGGCCATGGCGGCGACGACCAGGGGTTTGAGAACGACCTGGAGGCCTTCACAACAGGTTCCGGACAGGGCGTCGTGATCATGACCAATGGCGACGCCGGCGGCGACCTGATCCCCGAGATCCTGCGCGCGGTCGCCAAGTCCTACGGCTGGGCCGCGCTGCAACCCGAAGAGCGCGCCGTGGTCCCCGTCGATCCCGCGGTCCTGGCCCGCTATGCCGGCGTTTACGAAGTCGCCGGCCTGGCGAAGATGACCCTGACCGTGAAGGACGGCAGGCTCTTCGCCGCGGTCCCCGTGCTGACCCCGGATCCCCTCGAGTTGATGGCCCAGTCGCAGACCCGCTTTTTCGTTCAGTCCAACGGCCTCGAGGCGGAGTTCGTGACGGACGCCAACGGCGCGCCGACCAAGATCAACATCGGCGGTCCGTTCGGCCGATACGAGGCCAAGCGCGCGCCCTGAGGCGGGGCCGGCTCAGAGGATCAGCCCGCGGGCCAGCCACTCGGTGACATAGATGTGGGTCTTGCGCGCCAGTTCGCTGGGACCGGTGAAGTAGAACTCGCTGCCGGAGAACGTGCGACGCTCGCGCCAGCGAAGTTCGCCCGTATCTTCGGCCGTCAGGGTTTGCCGCAGTTCGTCGCTCTTCTTCTTCGGGACAAACGCCACAAAAGTCGCTTCGGCCATGTCATCAACTCTCAACGCCCCGCCGGCGACGGGACCGTGAGTCTGCGCATTCGGCAAGNNCTTGCCGAATGCGCAGACTCACCAATAGAGCGAGGCGATCTTGCCTTGTTGTTGTCACGACTGCCGGGAAGATGGCGGCCTGATCCGCCCCCCTCCCAAGGCAAGAGTCGAAATGCAGGACTTCATCGACCTCCAAGGCGCGTCCGGGGCCTCCTACCGTTTCCGGCGGCGGGCCGAAGGCGCCTCCCACCTGCCGACGGCGGGCAACTATGTGCTGGTCCAGGAGACAAGCGCGGGCTTCAAGGTTCTGACGGTCGGGACGTCGATCGATCTGTCGCTGACGCGCCCGCCCGGGCCGGTGCGGGCCGGCCGGAGGGTGACGCATCTGTTCACCCGACTGAACGTCGCGCGCGCGGTTCGCGCGTTCGAGCACCAGGATCTGGTGGCGCGCTACCATCCGGCCGTGGTGGTGACCGAACAGGTCTAGCGGCAGGGTTCGCGCGCTAGGCGCTCAGCCGCAGGGGGGCGCGGCGGGGGCTGCGGGCCAGGAGCTGGGAATAGAGGCGGGTCAGGCCTTCGAAGGTGTGGTCCCAGCTGTGGCGGGTCTCGGCGCGGCGCCGGGCGGCGAGTTTCAGGGCCTCAAGGTCGCGGGCGAACAGGGCCTCGACGGCCTCGGCCAGGCCCGCCGGATCGACGCTGTTCGCGAGCTGTCCCACCGCCTCGTCGAGAAGTTCGCCGACCCCGCCCTTGTTGGGGCCGACCACCGGCAGGCCGGCGGCCATGGCCTCGAGCACCACCAGGCCGAAGATCTCGTTTTCGTTGGCGTGCAGGAAGGCGTCGCAGCTGGCGATCACGCCGGCGAGCTTCTCCGGCTGCCGCTCGAAGTCGATGCAGGCGACCCGGGACGGATATTTGGCGTCCTTGCCGGCGCCGATCAGCACCAGGCGATAGGGGTCGCCCAGCATCTCCACCGCGGCCACCATGGAATCGATGTTCTTTTCCCGCGCCGGACGCCCGGCGAAGACCAGCAGGCGGGAGTCCGCCGGGAACCCGAGGCGCTTCAGCAGGGCCTCGCGGTTGCCACGGGCGGGGTGGAAGAGGTCGAGGTCGACTCCCAGGGGGTGGACGCTGACGCGGCCGACGCCGGCGTCGGCGAGCCGCTGGGCGGTGTGCCGGCTGGGCGCCACGACATGGTCGAAGCGCTGGTAGGACTGGGCCCAGAAGTTCAGCGTCGGCTGTTCGGCCCAGTCGCCCAGGTGCAGGGCGGCGAGCGTCGGGGCGTCGGTGTGGCAGACGCCGACCACCGGAACGCCCAGGGTCTGGCCGGCCTCCATGGCCGCGTGGCCGGGGACGAAGACATCGCCGGCCTCGATGATGTCGGGGTCGAGGAACTGCAGGACCGTCGACCACTTGGTGGGGCTGGCGGGCATCCTGTAGCCATCGCCGAAGGGCAACCTGGCCGCCGAGACGGTGTAGAGGCCGGGCTCCTCGACGCGGGTCGCCTTGCCCGGAACCACCAGGGTGTGGCGGATGTCCGGCCGGCGCCGCTCCAGCCATGTGCGCTTGGCGGTGAGGTAGCGCTTCACCCCGCCCGAGCGGGGCGCGTACATCATGGTGGTGTCGATCAGGTGGAAGGCGCGGGCGGCGTCGGCGCGCAGCAGGCCACCGTCGGTGTCCGGGCGCAGCAGGCCCTCCGGTCTCGTCACGGCGACATCGAACACGCGGTCAGCCCTTCCGTCCTCGAACCCCACCGGCGAGGGCCCCGTGGAGGAGGCAACGAACAGGGAAGCCGTTCGTTGCCGCCCACGCTTCCGCAGCGTCGCGCGTCTCACTGTTTTTTTCCAGAGCGTGGTCAGTGGACCGGCGCCTTTCTGCGAACGCTAGTGTCCCGATTCCGAAGTTCGAAAGTGCATGCGGCAAGGGCCGGACGAACTTCGGAACCGATGAGGACACTAGCAAGTGTACGTTTTCTAGTGTGCTTCCTTGGATCTGAAGTTCGCTCTGAGCCTCGCCCTGAGTGAGGCGAACTTCAGATCCAGCACACTAGAGCTTGGCACTCAAAATGGGGCGAAAGCCCGACGGGACAAGGGCCTCAACGCGGATCGTAGGCCTTTGCGAATTCCGGTCGGGCGCCGACGTTGGGAAGGAATAGCGGATTGATGCGGGCGTGGGTCGCCTGTTCGAAGCTGTAGCCCAGCGCCAGCAGACGGGCTTCCGACCATGCCGGGCCCAGGAAGGAGATATTCACCGGCAGGCCCGAGACGCTGCCCATGGGCACGGTCAGGTGCGGATAGCCCGAAACCGCCGGCAGGGTTGAATAGGAGCCGAGGTTCCGGCTGCCGTCGATCGGATCGACGATGCTGGCCGGACCGGTGGAGGGCCCGACCAGAACCTCGACGTTGGCGTCCGTCAGCATCTTGTCCAGCGCCGCGCGGGCCAGTTTCTTGGCGTTGGCCCGGGCCCGGAGGTAGCCGGCGTCGGTGATCGGCGGCGCCTTGGCGGACTGTTCGAAGATCTCCTGGCCGAAGAGCGGCGTTTCCCGAGGCTCGCGGGCGTTGAAGGCGATCAGGTCGTCGAGCGTTCGGATGGTGACTTTCGGCGGCAGGCTGGCGAGATAGGCGTTGAGCGCGGCCTTGAACTCGACGCGCAGGGATTCGCCCTCGGCGGCGGAAATGGCGTTCATGGCCGCATCGTCCGGTCCCTTGACCTCCACCAGGACTGCGCCGGCCTTGCGCAGGGCCGCCAGCGCGCGTTCGAACACCGCGTCGGTCTGCGGCGAGCGCCCGAGCGTCATCCGCAGCACCCCGATCCGCGCATCCTTCAGCGCATCGGGTTTCAGCCCGGCCAGATAGTCGGTCTTGTGGGCGTCGGCGTCCCTGGTCGCCGGGTCGGCCGGGTCGGAGCCGGCCATGGCGCCCAGCATCGCCGCGGCGTCCCTGACGGTGCGGGTCATGGGGCCCGGCGTGTCCTGCTCCGCCGAGATCGGCACCACATAGGTGCGCGAGACGAGGCCCAGGGTCGGTTTCAGGCCGACGACCCCGTTGATGGCGGCCGGGCAGGTGACCGAGCCGTCGGTCTCGGTGCCGATGGCGAGCGTGACGAGGCCGGCGGACACCGCCACGCCGGAGCCCGCGCTGGAGCCGCAGGCGGTGCGGTCGGTGGAATAGGGGTTGCGCACCAGGCCCGCGACGCCGGTCCAGCCCGAGATCGAGTGGGTGGAGCGGAAATTGGCCCACTCCGACAGGTTGGCCTTGCCGAGGATCACCGCGCCGGCGTCGGTGAGCCGCTTAACGATCGGGGCGTCGCGCCCGGTGACGTTGTCCTTCAGCGCCAGGGACCCCGCGGTGGTGGCCGTGCCGTCGGCGGATTCGATGTTGTCCTTCAGGAGCACCGGGAGGCCGTGCAGGGGCCCGCGCACGTGACCCGCCTTGCGCTCGGCGTCGAGCTTGCGGGCGTCGGCGAGCGCGTGGGGATTGAGCGCGATGACGGCGTTGAGCTTCGGTCCGGTCCGGTCGAGCGCCGCGATCCGCGCCAGGTCGTCCTTCACCAGCTGTTCGGAGGTGAGCCTCCCGGCGGTCATGGCCGCCTGCTGGTCCGATCCCGAAGCGAAGGGGGCGTAGGCGGAGGACGGCTGGGCGGCCGCCGCGGTCGCCAGGGCGGCGAGGGCGGCGGAGAGCGCCGCGGCAAAGGTGACTGTCCTGAACATGCGCATCCCTGAAACCAGCGGCCCCTATTGGAACCGAGCCGGAGGAAAAACGCCAGCCCAGGCGAGGCGTCGCCACAGGACAAGGGCCGCGCGTCGCCGCGCGGCCCTGGCCTGGAAATCGGTTGAGCTAAGCTAGTTCTTCAGCGCCTGGCGGGCGGCGTCCTTCAGGCCGCCGACGCCCTTGTCGATCTTGCCTTCGACGCGTTCGGCCGCGCCTTCGGCGGCCAGGCGATCATTGCCCACGGCCTTGCCGATACCTTCCTTGGCGGAGCCGGCGATGTCCTTGGCGGCGCCTTTGATCTGGTCCTTGTGCATGAGGGCACTCCTTCGCGTGTCACGGGCCGGGATGGCCCTGTCGCGGTGAGTACGTCCGGGGCGGCTCGGAGGTTCCCATCCCTCCCCTTGTGGGGAGGGTGGCGACGCCGGAGGCGGAGACGGGTGGGGGAGTGTGGGCCGGAGTGCTGACTCAGCGCTTGAACGCGACTTCCCCACCCCGGCCGGCTATGCCGGCTCGACCCTCCCCACAAGGGGGAGGGATGACGCGGCGGCGTTGCGCCGGAGCCTTCGCCCCGCTATCTGCACGCCTCAATTCCCATTTCCCTTCGATCGAGCGGTGCGGACGCCCCATGGCGCAGCAATACATTTATCAGATGCAGGGCCTGACCAAGGCCTTCCCCGGGGCGCCGAAGAAGACCTTCTCGGACATCTGGCTGTCGTTCTATCCGGACGCCAAGATCGGCGTCGTCGGCGTCAACGGCTCGGGCAAGTCGACGCTGCTNNCTGGAGCAGGAGCCGCAGCTCGACGACCAGCTCGACGTCTGGGGCAACGTCATCGCCTGGTGCGAGGAGAAGAAGCTCTTCGACGAGTACAACGCCATCGCGACCCGGCTGGGCGAGGACTACACCGACGAACTGATGGAGGAGATGACCGCGCTCCAGGAGAAGCTCGACGCCGGCGACCTGTGGGACATCGACAGCCGCATCGAGATGGCCATGGGCGCGCTGCGCTGCCCGCCCAACGATGCGATGGTGGACAACCTCTCGGGCGGCGAGCGCCGCCGCGTGGCCCTGGCCCGGCTCCTCCTGTCGAAGCCCGACATGATGCTGCTGGACGAGCCCACCAACCACCTGGACGCCGAGAGCGTGGCCTGGCTGCAGCATCACCTGGAGGATTTCCCGGGCTGCATCATCCTGGTGACCCACGACCGCTATTTCCTGGACCAGGTGACCAAGTGGACGCTGGAGCTCGACCGCGGCAAGGGCATTCCCTACGAGGGCAGCTACTCGTCCTGGCTGGAGCAGAAGACCAAGCGGATCGCCCAGGAAGAGCGCGAGGAGGCCGGCAAGAAGCGCGCGATCGACCGGGAGCTGGCCTGGGTGCGCTCCTCGCCCAGCGCGCGGCGCACCAAGTCCAAGGCGCGCCTGGCGGCCTTCCACGACCTGCAGAACGAGGCCGAAAACGCCAAACAGACCTTCGCCCAGATCCAGATCCCCCCGGGCCCGCGCCTGGGCCAGCAGGTGATCGAGGTGGACAACCTGGAGAAGGAATACGGCGACAAGCTCTTGTTCAAGAACCTGTCGTTCAAGCTGCCGCCGGGCGGCATCGTGGGCGTGATCGGGCCGAACGGGGCGGGCAAGTCGACCCTCTTCAAGATCATCACCGGCCAGGAGACGCCGGACGCGGGTTCCGTGAAGCTGGGCGAGACGGTGAAGCTCGCCTACGTCGACCAGAGCCGCGACAGCCTGAACCCCGGCAAGAACGTCTGGGAGGAAATTTCCGGCGGGCTCGACGTGATGAAGGTGGGCGGGCGCGAGATTCCCAGCCGGGCCTATGTGGGCTCGTTCAACTTCAAGGGCGCCGACCAGCAGAAGAAAGTGGGCCTGCTCTCGGGCGGGGAACGCAACCGCGTGCACCTGGCCAAGACGCTGGCGGCCGGCGGCAACGTGCTGATGCTCGACGAACCGACCAACGACCTGGACGTGGAAACCCTGGGCGCCCTGGAATCGGCCCTGGAGGACTTTCCCGGCTGCGCCGTGGTGATCAGCCACGACCGCTTCTTCCTGGACCGTCTCGCCACCCATATCCTGGCCTTCGAGGGCGACAGCCAGGTGGACTGGTTCGAAGGCAACTTCGAGGCCTACGAAGAGGACAAGAAGCGCCGCCTGGGCGCCGACAGCCTGATCCCCCACCGGATCAAGTTCCAGAAGTTCACGCGATAAGGTTGCGCTTTGGGGGTTGACGCAGCGGCAGGTGATCAGCCTACGCTGCACGCGTCAGTTGCGTTCGCGGTGGGGGCCGTTGCTGTATGCCGGCGCCGTCGCCAAGCGAAATCATCGCCGATCTGACCGAACCGGGCGCCCGCTGGGCAAGCTCGACGATCACCTTTAGCATCCCTGTGGCGGGGAGTGTCTGGCCGAGCTACTCCGCTCCGGCGCCGGACGCGACGCTGCCCAATGGGCACGAGCCGTTCGAGCCCAACTATTCCGTGCTCTCCGCAGCGCAAGCCGATGCGTTTCGCGTCGCGATGGGGGCGTGGTCCCGACTGATCGCGACGCCCGTCGTCGAAACCAGCGACCTCACCAATCCTGGCGAAATCCGTGTAGCGTTCACCGACACCGGAGGCGACGGTGGTCTCATCGCGGTCGGCGCCTACGCCTACTATCCCTTTACCAGCGATCAGGCCTCCAACCCGCTGGATGGCGACATCTGGCTGAACGAGACGAATAAGAACCTGACGTACCGGATCGGCTGGAATCTCGCCGGCGGCGACAGCCCAGACCCGATCCTGCTTCACGAGATTGGTCACGCGCTCGGGCTCAAGCACCCTTTCGATGCGCCCAATACCCTGTCGGCGCCGTACGACAACGTCCTCTACACGGTAATGTCGTACAATGTCTTCGGCTTCAACGAAGAGACCCTGACCTTCTCGGTTCAGGGCGGCCAGTTGTGGACCCGCGGAACCCGCGCGGTCATCGATGCGCCGATGGTCTTCGACATCGCGGCGGTGCAGTCGCTCTACGGCGCAAACCCAACGACCGCGGCAGGCGATACGACCTACACATTCGATGAATCGAATGCGTTCTTCACCTCGATCTATGACGCTAGCGGGGTCGACACGATCGACCTCAGCACCCATGACCGCGCGTCCAATATCGACCTAACGCCGGGCGCTTACAGCAGCATCGATATCTTTTCCGCGGATGAGCAGAAGGCCTTTTGGGCCAAGCTGTTCCCCGGTTTTGGCCAGCAGATTGCCGACCAGGTCGACAACGATATCCAGCACAACATCCTCTACACGGGCCTCGACAACCTGGGCATTGCGTTCAGCACGACAATCGAGAACGCCAACGGCGGGTCTGGGGACGACACGATCACCGGCAACGCGGCCAACAACAGCCTGAACGGTGGCGCCGGCGACGATCAGGTCCACGCGGCCGCGGGCAACGACACGGTTCAGGGCGGGGATGGCGCCAACTACCTGCGCGGCGACGAAGGCGACGATTCGATCTCCGGTGGGTCGGGGTTCGACGACATCAACGGCAACCAGGGCAACGACACGGCCTCCGGCGGCGCCGGGAACGATTGGGTGGTCGGTGGCAAGGACAACGACCTGCTGTTCGGCGACGACGGGAACGACATCGTCTGGGGCAACCTGGGCGCCGACACCCTCGACGGCGGCGATGGAAACGACCAGATCCGCGGCGGCCAGGGGGACGACAGCCTGTTCGGCGGGCCGGGAAACGACTTCATCTCTGGCGACCGGGGCAATGACACCGAGAGCGGCGGCGCCGGCGCCGACATCTTCCACACCTTCTCCGGCGCCGGGATCGACCGGGTGCTGGACTTCCACATCGCCGAGGGCGACCGGGTGATAGTCGATCCCGGAACCGTCTTCTCCGTCACCCAACAGGGCGCCGACACCGTGATCGACATGGGCAATGGCGACCAGATGATCCTGGTCGGCGTGCAGATGTCGACGCTGACCGGCTCGTGGATCTTCGGCGCCTAGGTTCCCGCATCAAAAGATCATAATTTACGCGGTAAGGTTGCGGTGTGGCGCGTTACACGCGGGGTTGACGGGCTTGCAACCGACGTAGAGCTTGGCCGTGCGATATCCGGGGGGCGCGCGCGTGGCGACATTTGCGTTTGAGGGGATGACGCAGGCCCAGGCCTCGTCGTTCGCCGCGTCCGACAATCTGGTCATCACCAGTTCCGGCGCAACACCGTCCAGCGTCGGGGTGACCTACGCCGGCTCCAGCGTCACCATCAGCTTCAACACCGAGGTGCTGACCTTCGGCGGGGCCTTCACCAGCCAGGTCAGGTCGATCCTGCCGTCCACGGCCAAGAGCGTCATCATCGGCACGACCGGGAACGATTTCATCGTGGGCTACAACTCGCACGGTCCGCCGGACGGCCCGGGGGACGCCATCTACGGCGGTCCCGGCGACGACACCCTGGCCGGCATGGGCGACGCGGACACCCTCACCGGCGGCGCGGGGAACGATCTGTTCGTGATCCCGACCGGCCAGAGTTTCACCGAGGTGATCGCCGACTTCGTGGTCGGCGATCATATTTCCTTCACCAACGCACCGGTGGCCGCCAGCGAATACGCCGAGGGCGTCTTCGCCAACGACGTGGACGCCGGGGCTTTCGCCACCGCCCAGATTGGCGGGGGTCACGCCAATATCGTCGCGGCCCAAGTCGGCGCCGACGTCGAGATCTTCGCCGACAGCGGCGGCCGCAACGCGCTATCCAACTTCATCGTTCTCCACAACGCCAATATCAGCGAAATCGACGCCTCGACCTTCGTCGCGCCACCGACATCATTTCCGCCGCCACCGGCCGCGCCACCGCCTGTCGACACGCCCGGGTCCCCGCCGCCCTCCGCCTCGGAAACGCTGAACGGCACCGCCGGCGCGGACATCCTGACAGGCGGCCCCGGAAACGACCAGATCTTCGGCCGGGGCGGGGCGGACACCCTGGCGGGCGGGGGAGGCTTCGACACCTTCACCGTCGGACAGGGCGAGAGCCCGACCGCGAATGCGACGTTCGGCCGTGTGGGCAACCTGGTCCGCATCGCCGACTGGTCCAGCCAGGACACCCTGGTGTTCACCGGCGAGGCCTCGGGCACAGGGAGCGACATCGTCTTCTTCCCTAGTGCGTCGAATTTCGACACCGCGCTTTCGCAGGCCAACAGCCTGTTCCAGTCTCAGCCGGCCCTGCATTTCGTCGGCATCCAGCTCGGAACAGACCTGATCATCGTCGACGACCAGCATCAAGCCGTCGTGCTGTCGAACGAGACCTACCTCGCGTTCAACCCACAAAGCATCGGCGACGGCGGACCGGTTGCGTCGTCGCCACCGCCACCGCCGATCTCGCCGCCGCCGCCGCCGCCTCCGCCTCCGCCGGTCTCTCCGCCGCCGCCGATTTCGCCGCCTCCGCCGCCCGGCCCCCCGGCGCACGGCGTGACCGCGATCATCGGCGGCGATCCCGACATCTCGCAGCTGTCGAACCTGCTGGACAACGGAGTCCCCACATTCTCATCGACTTCGCTGTCCCTGCAGGCCGGCGGATCGATGTTCACCTTGACCGGTTTCGGTTTCACCCTCGATCGTGACGAGAACCTGACCGGCGGAACCTTGACCGGCATCGATCTGAATATCGCCGGCGGCCCGCACCTCCATATCGCTGGCCTTGCGACGCCGATCTTGACGCTTGCCGACGAGCTTGATCAGGACACCAACGCCGAGTTCTTCGGTGCGATATTCAGCGGCGACGACTCGATCATTGGCGACTCCGCGTCCGTCACGATCCACGGCTACGGCGGCCGCGATACGCTGCAAGCCAGCGGAGGAAGCGCCGTTCTCTTCGGTGATGACGGCGACGATAGTTTGAGCGGCGGGGCCGGAACGAATTATCTGGTGGGCGGCGCCGGCGCCGACATCCTGGCGGGTGGCGGCGGGACGAATGTCTTCGTGTTCGGGGTTAGCGACAGCACCTGGTTTTCGGGCTCAGGCGGTCACCTCGAGAGGCTCGATCACGTCACGAACTGGACGAGCGGCGACTTCCTGCAGTTCTCCGGGGACTTCACGGCGACGCCCGCCACCTATCAAGAGATCACCGCTGCAAGCTTCGACCAAGCCACAGACATCGCTCAGACCAACCTCTCTCACAGCATCTACTACACCGTCGCACAGGTCGGCTCCGACGTGGTGGTGTTCGCGCTATCGCAGGCCGACGCCGTCGTCCTGCAGGGCCGGACGCTATCCGACATTTCGCAGGTGAATGTCGGAGGCGACCCGGCCCTCGCACAGCCGGACCCGGGTCAATCACCACCGCCGCCGCCGCCGCCGGGCGGCGGAGCCGGACCGTTCGGCGTGGTGCAAACGGGAACCGCCGACGACGACCACATGACCGCCACGACCGCGGCCGGCGAGGTCCACGCCGGTCTCGGGAACGACACGATCGCCGGCGCGCCCACCAACGACTACCTGCGCGGCGACGAGGGCGACGACAGCATCTCCGGCGGAGCCGGCTTCGACGATTCCAACGGCAACATGGGCAACGACACCATCCATGGGAACGGAGGGGACGACTATTCCGTGGGCGGCAAGGGTGATGATGTCCTGTTCGGCGACGACGGAAACGACATCGTCTGGGGCAACCTCGGCAACGACACCTGCGACGGCGGAAACGGGAACGACCAGGTCCGCGGCGGCCAGGGGGACGACAGCCTCTCCGGCGGCGCCGGCGACGACTTCATCTCCGGCGACCGGGGCAATGACACCGAAAGCGGCGGGGCGGGCGCGGACATCTTCCACACCTTCTCCGGCGCCGGCATCGACAGGGTGCTGGACTTCCACCTCGCCGAGGGCGACCGGGTGATGGTCGATCCGGGCACCGTGTTCAGCGTCAGCCAGGTGGGCGCCGACACCGTGATCGACATGGGCAATGGCGACCAGATGATCCTGGTGGGCGTGCAGATGTCGACGCTCACCGGCTCCTGGATCTTCGGAGCCTGAGGCGGCGGCGTCCTACTTGGGCGGGGTGACCGGCGCCGGTTCGCCCGGCGCGGCCGGGGCCGCCGGGTTGACCGTCGTCGAGGGCGGATTGTCGATCGGCGGGGTGGTCGGAAGCGCCGGCGCGGCGGCGGGCACACTGGCCGGAGCGGGCGTGTCGCGTGGCAGACTGGGCGTCACCGGGACCGTGGCGCTGGTGTTGGCGCTGGCGCCGGTGCTGGCCGAGGCCATGGCGCCGGCCGACCAGTCCTTGGACGCCCGCTGTTTGGGCGAGGCCTTCAGGTAGGCGCTGAGCTGGCTGTAGGGGATCGGCTGTTTGGGGCTGGCCGGCGCGGGCGCGGCCAGAACCTGGCTGGCGGTGAACGCGATGGCGACCGCGCCGGCGGCCAACAGGATGGTCTTCATGGCAGTCTTCCTCAGAGAACGCCGCCAGGGGCGGCGGCAGATCAACCGGCGAGGGCGGCCCAAGGTTGCGCTTCGACGTGCGGACTAGTCCGCCTCCCCGACCGGCATCTCGCGGACCCGCATGAGCGGCGAGACCGCGCCGATCAACGGCCCGATCAACAGACCCGCGATCGCGGCCAGCAGGGTCTCGCGCAGCCCGAAGACGCCGCCCAGCGCCCCGCCGGCGAGTGCGCCGATCACGGCCACGCCGCCGGCGAAAGCGCGGAAGGTGGCCCCGACCCGGCCGAGGACTTTCTGGGGCAGGAGCGTCTGTCGCAGGCTAGTGGCCAGGATCAGCGGGACCACGCCGAAGATATCCCCGACGAACTGCGAGACGACCAGGGCGGTCATGCCGCCCACCGGGTTCGCCGGCGCCAGCAGCACGATCATGGTGCCGAGCGCCGAAAGCGCGCCCGCCAGGCAGATCGCCGGACCCACGCCGAACCACCGGGCCATCGGCTGCGCCAGCAACGCACCCGTCAGGGCTCCGAACCCGCCGACGGCGATGCCGACGCCGAGCAGCACCGGTCCCAGGCCCAGGTTGCGCAGGACGAAGGCGATGTAGAGCGCGCCGAAGAAGCCGCCGAACAGACTGCCGATAGCGCTCATGATCAACAGGGTGCGCACCCGCGGCTCGCGCCAGGACGTCCGCGCGCCGGTGATCACGCCATCGATCCAGCCGCGGCGACGCGCGCCGGCCTCGACATGCGGCTCGGGCGCATGGATTCTCGCCAGCAGCAGCGCCGAGATCAGGTAGGTCGCCGCGTTCGCCGCCACGGCGACTGGCGCGGTCAGCCACTGGAAGAGCACGCCCGCGAGCGCCGGCCCGCTCATCTCGGCGAGCGATTCGGTGGCGCTGAGCTTGGCGTTGGCGTCCGTGACCAGCGCCTTGCCGACAAGACCCGGGAGGTAGGCGTGGTCGGCGATATCGAAGAGCACGCTGGCGGCCGCCACCAGGGACGCCGCGGCATAGACCTGCAACATGCTGAGCAGCCCCAGCCAGGCCGCGACCGGCAGGGTGATGAGGATCGCGGCGCGCGAGAGGTCGGCGGCGATCAGGATCGGGCGCCGGGCGCTGTGGTCGACAAAATCGCCGGCGGTCAGACCCACCAGCAAGGCCGCCCCGCTGGAAACCGCCGAGAGCAGGCCAAGCTGGCCCGGGGTCGCGGCGAGCCCCATCACGGCCATCATCGGCAGGCCGGTGCGGGTGATCCACGCGCCGAAGTCGGACACCGTCTGGGCGCCCCAGAGATGGAGAAAATCGCTCTGACGCCAGAGCGGGCTTTTGGAGGTCATGGAAGGTACAGACGGCAGGTGCGCGGTCGCGCGACCGCAGGGCCGCCGGTCGCCGAGCGACAGACGGAGCGCCGGTGAGCGAATGTTTTTCCGGCCGCCGCCGCTCACCTGGCGCCTTACTGAAGACCGGCGTTCTCGAAGTCAAGTTTGGGCGCGCGGCGCGCTTAGCTATAGGAGATGGCCGCCCCATGAAGAGAGCCCAAGTCCCGCATGTCCGAGCCCCCCATGCACGAGCCCCTGGCCCTGATCGTCGCGCCGTTCCTGGCGGTGCTTGAGCCCGCCTTCCAGAAGGGTGGCCTCGCCACGGCCCGCGCCTGGGAACTCACCGACGAACAATGCCCGAACGTCCGCGCCATCGTGCACGCCGGCGAGGTGGTGCTGACGCCGGAGTTCCTGGGCGGCCTGCCGGGCCTGGGGCTGATCGCCTGTGTCAGCGTCGGCTATGACGGGATCGACGTGGCCTGGTGCCGGGCGAACGGCATCGAGGTCACCCATGCGCGGGGCTTGAACGCCGAGGACGTGGCCGACCACGCCATCGGCCTCCTGCTATCGGCCTGGCGCAACATCCCGGCGCTGGATCGGATCGTGCGCGAGGGCCGCTGGAAGCAGGAGGCGCGCATCGGCTCGCAGCCCAGCCTGGGCGGACGGACCCTGGGCGTGGTGGGTCTCGGCCACATCGGGGCGGCCGTGGCGCGACGCGCCGAGGCGCTGAGGCTGAACGTTCAGTGGTGGGGTCCACGGCCCAACGACCAGGCGCCGTGGCCGCGGGCGGAAAGCCTGCTGGCGCTGGCTAAGGCGAGCGACATCCTGGTGGTCTGCGCCCGCGCCGAGGCCGCCAATCGCGGCATGATCTCGGCCGAGGTGATCGAGGCGGTCGGACCGCAGGGCGTGATTGTCAACGTCGGCCGCGGGCAGCTGGTCGACGAGGACGCCCTGATCGCGGCGCTGAAGGACGGGCGGCTGTGGCGCGCGGCGCTGGATGTCTTCCAGCAGGAGCCGACGCCGGCGGAGCGCTGGGCCGAGGTCCCGAACGCGGTCCTGACCACCCACACCGCCGGCTCCAGCAACGAGGCGGTGCCCTTGATGGTCGCCCAGGCGATCGACAATGTGCAAAGGTTCCTGGCCGGCGAGGCGCTGGCCAGCCCGGTGGCGGCGGTGGCGAACTAACGGAGGGCCCGATGGCCAAGGTGCTGGGTATCGGTGGTGTGTTCTTCAAGGCGGCAGATCCCGCAGCCGTGCGGGACTGGTACGCCCGCGTGCTGGGGATGGACGTCAACGAGTGGGGTTGCACGTTCGAGGCGACGGGCGGCGGCTCGCAGCAGTGGAGCGTTCATGCCGCGACCAGCGACTACTACGACCCGTCGACCCAGCCCTTCATGATCAACCTGCTGGTCGACGACATGGACGGGATTCTGGAACGGGTGCGCGCCGCGGGCGTCGAGGTGCTGGGGCGGCAGAATGAGACCTACGGCAGCTTCGCCTGGCTGATGGATCCCGTTGGGGTGAAGCTCGAGCTCTGGCAGGCCGCCGGCGACGCTCCAGTGACTTGACATAAAGACATAAACATATCTTTATGCCGAGCATGACATTCTCGGCAAGCCAGGCTGTGGACGTGATGCGCGCGGCGGGGGAGCCCTCGCGCCTGCGCATCCTAGCACTTTTGGCCCGCGAGGAACTGGCGGTCCTCGAGCTGTGCCGGGTGCTGGATCAAAGCCAGCCGCGGGTTTCCAGACATCTAAAGGTGCTGGCCGACGCGGGCCTGGTGGCGCGCTTTCCGGATGGCGCCTGGGTGTTCTACCGCCTGACCGGCGGGGGCGCGGCCGGCGAGCTGGCCGCGCAGGTGCTGGCCTCGATCGATCCGGCGGACGAAGTGCTGCAGCGCGACGCCGAGCGGCTGTCGGCCGTCTGGGCCGAGCGGGCCGCCGACGCCGGCGAGTACTTCGCCCGCAACGCCGCGCGCTGGGACGAGATCCGCTCGCTTTACGTTTCCGACGCCGATGTCGAGGCCGCGATCCTGCAGGCCGCCGGTCCCGGGCCGTTCAAGCGGCTGGTGGACCTGGGCAGCGGCACGGGGCGCATGCTGACCCTGCTGGGCCCGCACGCCGAGGCGGCGCTGGGCCTGGATCTGTCGCAGCAGATGCTCAACCTCGCCCGCAACCGGGTGACCGAGGCGGGTCTCGAGGGCTGTGAATTGCGCCACGGCGACATCTTCTCCACGCGCCTGCCCAACGAGAGCGCCGACCTCGTGGTCGTCCATCAGGTGCTGCACTACCTGGCCGACCCGGCCGCGGCGGTGAAGGAAGCCGGCCGCATCGTAGCCGGCGGCGGGCGGCTGATCATCGCCGATTTCGCGCCGCACGGGCTCGAGTTCCTGCGCGAACAGCACCAACACCGCCGCCTGGGCTTCTCGGAGCCCGAGATGGCGCGCTGGCTGGAGGAGGCAGGCCTCGGCAAGGTCAGGGTCACCGCCCTGCCGCCGGCCCGCAAGCAAGGCCTCACCGTCAAGATCTGGACGGCCGAGCGCGCCCAGGAACGCCAGAGGAGCGCGGCATGAGGCGTCGCAAGACCGATTTCGGCGACCGGGTCCTGGGCCCCGTCGCCCGCGCTGGCGGCGGTTCCACCGCGCGCCCGGGCGTCTCCTTCGAGTTCTCGCCGCCGAAGACGCCGGAGGCCGAGGAGACCCTGTGGGAAGCGATCCGCAGGCTGGAGCCGCTGGACCCGACCTTCGTCTCGGTGACCTACGGCGCCGGCGGCTCGACGCGCGACCGCACGCACCGCACCGTCTTGCGGATGCTGAAGGAGACGACCCTTCGTCCCGCCGCCCACCTGACCTGCGTCGAGGCCTCGCGCAGCGAGGTGGACGAGGTGATCCAGGACTACTGGGACGCCGGCATCCGCCACATCGTGGCGCTCCGCGGCGACCCGCCTGGGCAGATCGGCGGCGCCTATACGCCGCGGGCCGACGGCTACGCCAACGCCACCGAGCTCACCGCCGGTATCCGCGCCATCGGCGATTTCGAGGTCAGCGTCGGGCTCTATCCGCACGTCCATCCGGAGAGCCCGTCCATCGCTCACGACATCGATGTCCTGAAGGCCAAGATCGACGCCGGGGCCACGCGGGCGATCACACAATTCTTCTTCGATCTGGACGGGTTCCTGCGGTTCATGGACCGGGTCCGCAAGGCCGGCGTGACCATTCCGATCTCGCCGGGGATCATGCCGGTGACCAACTACAAGGGCCTGAAGAAGATGGCCGGACCCATCGGCATCCAGCTGCCGGCCTGGCTCGAGAACCTGTTCGACGGCCTGGACAAGGACCCGGAGACCCGGCGGCTGCTCGCCTGTTCGGTGGCGACCGAGATGTGCGCCCGTCTGGCCGAGGAAGGCTTTTCCGACTTCCACTTCTACACGCTGAACCGCGCCGACCTTACCTATGCGATCTGCCGGGTGCTGGGCGTGCGCGAACCCGAAACCCAGAAGGAGGCTGCGGCATGACCCGGTCCGAACGCATTGCGGCGCTGAAGGCGGCCGCGAAAGAGCGCGTGCTGATCCTGGACGGGTCCTGGGGCGTGATGTTCCAGAAGCGCGGCCTCAGCGAGGACGACTATCGCGGCGACCGCTTCAAAGCCCACCAGGGCCAGATGAAGGGCAACAACGACATCCTGTGCCTGACGAGGCCCGACATCGTGGGCGAGCTGCACGACGCCTACTATGCGGCCGGCGCCGACATCAGCGAGACCAACACCTTCTCGTCCACCTCGATCGCGCAGGGGGAATATGGCCGGGAGTCTGACGTGCGCGACCTCAACCTGATGGGCGCGCGGATCGCCCGCGAGGTCGCCGACCGCTGGACGGCCAGGGAGCCGCACAAGCCGCGCTTCGTGGCGGGCTCCATGGGGCCCTTGCCAGTGATGCTGTCGATGAGCTCCGACGTGAACGACCCCGGCGCGCGCAAGGCCAATTTCGAGCAGGTCTACCAGGCCTATCGCGAGCAGGCCCTGGCGCTGCACGACGGCGGGGTCGACCTCTTCCTGATCGAGACGATCACCGACACGCTCAACTGCAAGGCCGCGATCAAGGCGATCCTCGACCTCAGCGACGAGGGCTATGAGCCGCTGCCGATCTGGATCTCGGGCACCATCACCGACCGTTCGGGGCGCACGCTCTCGGGCCAGACGGTGGAGGCCTTCTGGAACTCGGTGCGCCACGCCAAGCCCTTCGCGGTGGGCCTGAACTGCGCCCTGGGCGCGGAACTGATGCGCCCGCACATCGCCGAACTCAGCCGCATCGCCGACACGCTGGTCTCGGCCTATCCCAACGCGGGCCTGCCCAACGCCATGGGCGAGTACGACGAGACGCCGGACGAGACCGGCCACATGCTGCACGACTGGGCCGAGCAGGGGATCGTCAACATCCTGGGCGGCTGCTGCGGGACGACGCCCGACCACATCCGCCACGTGGCCGACGCGGTGCGGGGGCTGGCCCCCCGGCCGATCCCGGAGCGGGCCACGGCCATGCGGCTGGCGGGGCTGGAGCCGTTCGAGCTTGCATAATCCCTGAAACCGCTCATCCCGGCGAAGGCCGGGACCCAGATCGCCAGGCGCCGATGTGGGATGGTTTGCCGCTGAGCTGTTGGAACCCGCAACTGCGCTCGCCCATCTGGGTCCCGGCCTTCGCCGGGATGAGCGGAATTTGAATACGATTAGGACTAAGACCCAATTCGCATGCGACCTCTCTTCATCAATGTCGGCGAGCGGACCAATGTCACGGGGTCGGCGAAGTTCCGGAAGCTGATCACCGACGGGGACTATCCGGCGGCGCTGTCGGTCGCCCGCCAGCAGGTGGACGCCGGGGCCCAGGTGCTCGACGTCAACATGGACGAGGGCCTGCTGGATTCGAAGGCGGCCATGGTCACCTTCCTGAACCTGATCGCCGCCGAGCCCGACATCGCCCGCGTGCCGTTGATGGTCGACTCATCGAAGTGGGAGGTGATCGAGGCCGGGCTGCGCTGCGTGCAGGGCAAGGCCATCGTCAACTCGATCTCCATGAAGGAGGGGGAGGCGAAGTTCATCGAACAGGCCAAGGCGTGCCTGCGCTATGGCGCCGCGGTGGTGGTGATGGCCTTCGACGAAGTGGGCCAGGCCGACACCGCCAAGCGCAAGGTCGAGATCTGCCAGCGGGCCTACGCGATCCTGACCGAACAGGTGGGCTTCCCGCCCGAGGACATCATCTTCGACCCCAACATCTTCGCCGTGGCGACCGGGATCGACGAGCACAACAACTACGCCGTCGACTTCATCGAGGCCTGCCGGGCGATCAAGGCGACCCTGCCGCACGCGCGGATCTCGGGCGGGGTCTCCAACGTGTCGTTCAGCTTCCGCGGCAACGAGCCGGTGCGCCGCGCGATCCACTCGGTCTTCCTCTACCACGCGATCGCGGCGGGCATGGACATGGGCATCGTCAACGCCGGCGAGCTGCCGGTCTATGACGAAATCCCCGAGGAGCTGCGCGAGGCCGTCGAGGACGTGATCCTCAACCGCAAACAGCGCACCAACATCTCCAATACCGAACGGCTGGTGGAGCTGGCGCCCAAGTACAAGGGCGGCAAGTCGGAGGCCAAGGGGCCGGACCTGGCCTGGCGCGAGGGCACGGTGGGCCAGCGGATCACGCACGCCCTGGTCAACGGCCTGACCGACTTCATCGAGGCCGACACGGAAGAAGCCCGCGCCGCCGCCGAGCGGCCGCTGCACGTCATCGAGGGCCCCCTGATGGACGGCATGAACGTGGTCGGCGACCTCTTCGGCTCGGGCAAGATGTTCCTGCCGCAGGTGGT